>NZ_QHCT01000001.1:657500-986250 GCF_003545885.1 Leptospira stimsonii | reverse complement strand
CGCGTCCTCATCCAAGATGTAAGAACCTTTCAGAGTTTGAACGACAAGCTTTCCTCTTTTTTGGGAAACCACAACTCCTCTTAGCTCTCTTCCGTCTTTCATAATGATGTGTTCGATGCTAAGATCGTAAATTTTACTCAATTCTTCTTCCGTCTTAGCCGTTTTCAGATTTTGAACATCGGAAAGAAGTTCTCTATCGAGAGTTCTAAGATTCTTCTTCATATCCTTGTATTCAGGACGAGTAGAATTCAACTTAGAAAGATCGATCGACTCCACTTCGCCGTCCTTGTTCACTGTCACAAGCTTACTTGCGTCTAAGATAAACACTTTTTTAGACGCGTTCAAAGAAGTTACTTCAACCGAACCTTCCGCTACGAAAACCATAGATTCGTTTTCGGAAGCATTCACTTCGAAAGAAGTTCCTCTTACCGCCGCGACAGCGGATGGAGTTTCAACGTAGTAGTTGCTTCCTTTTTTCTCTTTCTCAACGACGTTCAACAATCTTCCGGCCGCTAAGTTCATTCGAATCTGAGATCCATTGTTGTCTCTCAGTTCCTTAAGAATTAACTTGCTCTTCTCTTTTACGCGGATCACGCTGGAATCGGTTAAACCGATGTCCACAGCCCCGCCCGCTTTTGTGAGGATGATATCGGATTCATTCAATAAATCGCCCTGGTGTAATTTGGTCTCTATATCCCTAATTACGGACGCATCCCCTTTTACGAAAACCACAGCGGCTCTCAAAGGAGTTCCTTGCACAATTACTTCTGTTTCAGCTTTTGGAGTTCGCAGGCTAAACCAAGCTCCTCCCACAGTTAATAATAATACTGCCGCCGCGGCGAGCCATGCTGTCTTTGGGAATTGAAGAATTTTTGTCTCAGTCGGAACACTCATCATTCTGTCCTCCACGGTAAAGCGGGGCTTCTTTCCGATCCAATTGGGATCAAAAGCCGGGAGTTTAGATACGGAGTCCTTTTCTCTAAGGAGTCGCGCGTATCCTTCAAATTCGGGAGTGTTTGTCTTATTTTCCATATTCATTCTGCCCGGGTCTGCGATTCAATTCCGTCCCGCTTCCTGTTTGTAAAACAAACTAAGGCGGTCAATTTGAGCTATTTTTTCCATTTCCGAATTTTTTTTATCACCACTGAATAGAATTCTAATTACTTCAAACTATAAGACGGCAGGATTTCTATATACTATATATAGTTTCCAGCTTGAAAACCCCTTTTTTTCCCTTCCTGGGCTAGGGCTTTTTCCGCTCTTTCAATCAGTCTAGAAACTCCTGAAATGCTCATTCCAAGGATTTTCGAGATCTCATCTAATTTCAGATCTTGCTGATATCTGAGAAGCAAGGCTTCTTTGTATTCCGGAGATATGGCTTCTAAAAGAGAATCCATCGTACTTTTGACATCCGATTGATCGATTTTCTCCATAACAGAAAATTCCGGACTTGGAGATTTTGATGCGAAATTATTGCCTGTATCTTCACCGACGAGGGATACATTTCTCTGATAATAAGATTTTGCGTGATTGATGATCAAGTTCCTTGCAATTCGAAATAAGATCATCCTACAGGAAGTTGGATCAGGAATGTCTTTATTCTCATAATATCGAAAAAAGTTTAAGAACGAATCGTGCAAGATATCTTGCGCAGAATTTTCGTCATAAAACGATTTTTTTATATAATGAAATAAATCATCTTTGTTGTGGTTGTAGAGTTTTTCTAACTCGGATGTATGTGCCACAGTTATATAAGATCCCTGATTACTACTTGTTTTTTCAAGCAAAAAGATAATTTCTTGTAGAAAAGATGATGACTAAAATTTGATGGATAACAACCGGAATTATAACTATATGTCTCGAACATTCAAAAAGATACGAATCGTAGCAGTATTTTTCGTATTTACAATTTCTTTTCCAATTTTAGCAAGCACGGTCATCCTTAAGAATGGAAAAACGATTCAAGGAAAAATTGTAAATCAAACTCGTACCGAAGTTCAAATAGAAGTCAATGGAAAAGTGCAAACAATTTCTAAAACTGAGATTTCAGAAATCAATCTAAAAGACCCGAAGAAAGAAGATATAAAAAAAGTTACAACAACCAAACAGCCAGATATCAAAACGGAAGAAAACCAGAGCGCATCGTCTACATGGAAAGATAACAAATGGACGATTACAGCAAGATCAGCAGTTCTTCCAGGTTGGGGACAATGGAGAACCGGCCAGAAAAAATGGGCGGCGATCAGCTTTGCGCTCTTTACAGGCGCCGCTCTATACGCAAATAATTGCAGACAACATGCGGCGACAGAGGAAGCAAATTATAAATCGAATTCCGTTACAATTACGGTCGCGGCATTTTTAGATCCGACTTTAAATCCTGTGACTTCGGACGAAACGGTTCGAACCACCGCGCTCATAACGCGTGTTTTAGTTACGGCAACCGCAACCAATCCTTACTTCAGCACTTATAATCAAGCAACGAATCAATACAATCAGGCTCAGTGGCTCTTGGGTGCAGTCTACGGATTACAATTGATTCACACATTCTTATTTGCAAAAGACTTTGAAAAGATGCAGGCCTTAATGTCCGATCCGAATCCGGAAGGATGGAAGTTCAGCGCTTCGATCGTAAAAAGCCCAATCACAGGAATGACCGAAATCACTCCAACTGCGGCCTATACCGTAAAATTCTAATTTATCGAAAGCTTGAGCGATTCATTGCCGAACGCAGAAAAATGCGGAAGGTGTAGAACAAGGTAAACTTCCCCCCGAGATGGCCGTTCCCGTAATGGAATTCAAATCTCCATAAGATGAATTCCCTGAGAAATAAGTCCAAGAACCGAAGGTCGCCAAACAAGAAGTTCCCGAGGAAGTCCAATCGGAGGACAATCCCGTCCAAATTTTTCCCGTCGTCCCTCCGATGGAATTCGTCAAAGACTGAGTAATAAAGTTAAACGCAGGAACACTCGCGTGTGTCGTAAAAATCAACGTGGTCGCGTCTGACCGATAATATCTTGTCTTCGCCTTCAAAACCCAATTCGTCGTGCTCGTACAACCTGGAGTCGTCGACATATTACAATTGGAAACCAAGGTCGCTTGTCTTTGATAAACGACGGAGGAAACGGTTGTACTTCCCGAAATCATCGCTTTATAGTCGGCCCCGGTTCCGGGGAGAGATGCTGGTTTTTCCGAAGCACAATGACCGTCCGCATTCTGAAAACCGTTAAAATCACCCGTATAAGAAGGACTTGTAACAAAGGTGCATTTATCAGCTTCTATCACTGAAAACGTAAATCGAAATACTTGGTTATCGCTCGTTCGAGTCACCTTCAGAGTCATACTGTCTTCTAAACAGTTGTTGTCGATCGCAAGCAGGTTCATTGATACCGATGCATTCGAACCTGAGAACGTAAAGGAGGACGGCGTTGCAGTCGCCCCCGCGCCGGTCGTATCTTCCCATACAAATTGATAGTTTGTAGATTCCGCTGGAGGATTCGTCAAAGCAAAAGAAACCGAGGTGGAAACTCCCTCGTTCAGTGAAGCTGGGATCAATGTAGAATGAAACGGGGTCGAGTTTGTGTTCAAAATCGTGGGGAGAATATTGATCGCCAAACCGCTTCCCTTACTCGCATCGAAGCTGATTCTTTCCGCTTGATTACAATGAAATAAGAAAACGTACAAGAACAGAATGGAAATTGAATGTCTCATCCGAAAACTCTCCTACCCCTTTCTCAAAGAAATATCGAAAACACTTTATCATAAGAGAATCGAATTGGAAAGATTTATAAATCGACAAACGGTGAGCAGACGAGTTTTCTTCCAACTTTTAAAAAAGCGAGAAGAATGTTTTGGAACTATTGTCGAATACAGATCAATCGAGCCGGACTCGAACAAGAAAAATAATAACGCGAAAATGCGGACGAGCTCGTAGAACCTTTCAAACCGTCGTATCCGTAACCGCTACTCCCATCCGTGTAAGAAGAACAGTTGTAAGACGCTCCGATCGGTACGAAACCGCTGCCCAAACCAGTCCAAAAACTCAAGGTCGAAGGATCAGATGAATGATCTACACTTGAATTGAGCGGAAAAGAAAAAATTCCGCTCCCGGCCCCGATTCCGTTGCTAACACTCGTTCCGATCAGAGCTCCTTCCGGCGCGGAAGGACTATACGAAAAATAACGAACGCCGATCTTTAGAGGCCAGTCCGTCTCCGGAGTAGAAGGCGCCTGTGTAGGATTTCTGAACGAAGAGATTCCTAAAAGCGCCTTGTATTCCGAAGCGTTTCCCGGAAGGTCATTCGGTTTTTCCGCCTGGCATTTTGCGTCCGCACCTGCAATTCCGCCTAAGTTCCCCAAAAACCCCGGGCCACTTGTACCGGGAGTTGCGGAATTACTCGCTAAAAAAATACATTTGTCCGCTTCGATGATCTGAAAGCTCAACGTAAAAACTTTCGAATCGGAAACACGAGTCGCATTCAAGGTCATTGTATCTTCCAGACAATTGTCATCGACCGGATTTAAGATCAGAGTAGCGGAATTTCCGCTGGAATACGTAAACGTACTCGGTGCTACGGTGGGGGTTCCCGTTGTATCAGCCCAAGCAAATTGATAAGTTTCGTTGTTTTCCTTTCTGGTTTTTAACGTGAGAATGATCGAAGTAGATTGACCTTCCGTTAGACGTTGGGGCAAAGCCGTTAGGTCAAAGGGATTTTCGGAAACCGGAAATATCACCGGGAGAATATTCACGAACATTCCTATGCCGCCCTTAGACATATCCATTTCTACCTTTTCCGCTTTGTTACAGAAAAGTGAAAAAAAGAAAAACCCTAAAAACCAAAGCCGGTGAGAACTACGCATAATTCAACAACAGGCTTTCGTAAAAAATTTGTAAATCAACCTTTCAAGTTGAGCGAATCGGAATTGGAAATAAATTTTATCCAAAAGAATAAAAACAAAATCCTTTTTATAAAAATAAACTTTTCTTAAGCTGAGATCTTTTCCTTTCCTTTCGCCTTCGAAATTTCCTTACGAAAGGTTTCGTAAGGATCGTCGCTCTCACCGGAGGCTGAAACCTTCAAACTTTTTGTGGAAGAAGTCGGTTGATCTGGCTTCGAAGCAAACCAAGAATCCACGTATTTGACAACCTTCGTGATTTTCTCATTGAGCAATTCCTCTTCTTTGGTTTTCAACTTGTGTTCGAGGATCGTTTTTCTTTCAGACATGGTCTTATGTATTTCTCTCGCACGAGAACGGAAGGATTCATCCGAAGGATAAATCAAAATAGAATCGGTTTTATCTCCGGCCGGATCGGGAATCAGAACGAATTTTTCCCTATCGATGATCTGTTGAATCAATTCCGGAGTAAATCCTTGGATTTCATACAGTACGTCCTTCAAAACCGGAGGAAACTTTTTTTCAAAGTAGAATCGATTGAGTGCTTCGGAAAGTTTCGATTTCTGCTCCAACAATTTGATCCTTTCTTCCTCTTTTAATTTTTCCTGAATCTTTGCCTGTTCCGCTTTCATCGCGGATTCCCGATTCTTTGTCCGAAGTATCGATTGTTCGGAGCGAATCTTTTCTTTTGCGGAATGAAAGAATACGTCCTGAAATAATTTTGCGATCCCTATTAAATCTAAAATCGGAAAATACCAAGGGAAATATTCTATGTAACCTTTTCTAAGAACTTTTCCATAACTCTTAACGAATTCATCATCCTTGAAAATGATTCGAATCGAATCTTCGTTCTGTTCTATAAGATTTCGGATGCTAAGAATTTTCCATGCCTCCACGGATGTTACAAGCGCCAAACTCTTGATGATGGCCTTGATCGTTTCCGGTTCCTTTCTCAAAAAAGAATGCATCGTGATTCCCTTCGTTTCCCAAGGAGAATAGGCGATGTGAATGTCTTCCGTTAGAAGTCTTTTGAGTTCTCCGGGAAAAGATCGAAACTCTTCATCGGTTATGAATAAAACCAATTTGTCCCATCTCCCTCCTTGTTTGGAAAGATGATCGCTCATCTCATGAAAACGTGTTCGAATCTGATCGTGATAAGAATGATTTAAGGAAGCTTCTATCTCCTCATTCAAACTTTGGATCAAAGTGACTCCCATAAAAGTCTGCTTTTGTTTTTTTTCGGAATCGGACCGTAACGCCCTTTCAATGGCATCTGCCCTTCTTTTTCCAAAAGAAGAGGTCGGAGCTAAGGACGGATCGTTTTTGTGAATTCGTTCTTCATGCGCGATCGTGGTAAACTCGTCGGAGATCGCCCATTTGTATTTTGGAAATACTTTCTTCTGATGATATTCATCGACGAGTTCGAACAGGCTCTGGAGTTCCTTAACTTTAACGATCAAGTATCCGTACTCAGGAATTTCCCGGATTCTTCCTTTTTTAATCAATCCATCTGTGATCTCGGTAATCATATCCTTTGCATATTCGGGATTGAGAGGAATATTTAAATACGGCGGTTTGAAGTAACTATCGGGATTAAAAAAGAGTTTGAGCTTTTGAACATTCTCTCCTTTGAGGTCGGCTTCTAAATCTTCCCAAAGAATTTCCTTACTCAAAGGCGGTTTTGTTTCCAAGTATGTAAGAATCGAATTGATTGAAAGATCGATTAACGAAAGATAAAGACGGGTCAAGTCTCCCAACTCCGCATCGGGATAGGCTACGTAACAAGGTTTTAATCTCAACTCGGACGTCGCGGGATCGATGCAAAAATAAGCGAATTGAAGCGCAACTCCGTCTTCGAGCAATCTTTTGAGATGAAATACAACCTCCGCTGGGGTCAGTTCCGTCGCTTCCGGAACCTTAGAATCAACTTGAAATAGATTCTGTGATCTTGCGTTCTTATAACTAGTTTGAGAGACAACAGCTTTGTAGACGGAATGAGTCAATCGGTCATTGAGATAATAGCTGACTACCTCGTTGATTTTCTTAACTTTTAAAAAAGCTGATTGCGTTGAGTTTGCGGCAACCAACGCTGGATTTAAAACCGGTTTCGACATCGCCTCTCCAGTGTTAGACTATTCAAATGAGTTTGAGAATTTTCGGAAGGCTTTTCGAATGTTCAACTTCATTTTTTCTTTTGATCGGAGAAAGGAAAGCAATTTCCAAGTTTTTTTCGCATTTGATTCTCTTGACTTCTTTGATAGTCGCCTGGTTCCATGAATCTAACATGAAGCTTTCCAAGAAATATACCTTTCGGTCTAGAAAGGCTCTACTCGTTATCTTAGACGGGGTCGGTTACTCTCCCCGCGGCGCCGAATTCGGAAATGCGATCGCAGGCGCTCGTCTTCCGTTTCTAAATCGTGTCTGGAATCAATTTCCTACGGTTCATATTCAAGCCCACGGTAAGGCTGTGGGAATGCCATCGGACGAAGATATGGGAAATTCCGAAGTAGGACACAACGTCCTAGGCTCCGGAAGAATATTCGATCAAGGTGCGAAACTCGTTTCTAATTCGATATCCACCGGATCCATCTTTCAAGGCCAAGCATGGAAAGAAGTCGTCGAGAACGTCATCAAAAATAACTCCACCTTACACTTATTAGGTCTTTTTTCGGACGGAAACGTACATTCTCACATCGATCATACGAGGGCCTTAATTTCTCAGGCGATCAAAGAAAAAGTTTCGAAAATTCGCCTTCACGTACTTCTCGATGGAAGGGATGTTCCGGAAAAATCTGCATTAGATTATTTGAATCCTTTTGAGGAATGGTTGGATTCTTTACGGAAGAATGGAACCGACATCAGGATCGCTTCCGGTGGAGGTCGTATGACGATCACGATGGATCGCTACGAAGCGGATTGGTCGATGGTCGAAAGAGGTTGGGCGATTCATGTTAAAGGAGAGGGTAGAAAATTCTCCTCCGCGAAAGAAGCGATCGAGACGTTCCGCAAAGAAGATCCGAAAGTAATCGATCAGTATCTTCCTTCCTTTGTAATCGCCGAAAACGGGAATCCAATTGGAAAAATTTCGGACGGCGATTCCGTAATCTTCACCAATTTTAGAGGAGATCGAGCCATCGAAATCTCACTCGCGTTCACCCAAAAAGAATTCTCCAAATTCAATCGTGGTCCTCTACCCAACATCGTTTACGCGGGAATTATGCAATACGACGGGGATCTGAAACTTCCGGAACGATTTTTAGTGGCACCACCCGCGATTGATCGCACTTTAGGTGAGTATATGGCGAACTCCGGGGTGGCACAATATGCGTTATCCGAAACACAGAAATACGGTCACGTGACCTATTTCTGGAACGGAAACAAAAGCGGCTACTTTGACCAGAAAACCGAGGAATACAAGGAAATCCATTCCGACGTGATTCCGTTTGATCAAAGTCCGGAAATGAAAGCGCTTCTCATCACGGACGCTCTGGAAAAGGCTCTAACGGAAAACAAACAGGACTTTTACCGAGTCAATTACGCAAACGGAGATATGGTCGGTCATACGGGCAACTTTCCGGCGACCGTAAAGGCGATGGAATTTTTGGATGGTTGTATCGAAAGGTTATGGAGAATATGCGAAAAACAGAATATTGTTTTGTTGATCACCGCCGACCACGGAAACGCGGACGAAATGTATCAGCTCGATAAAAAGGGAAACGTGGAAAAAGACACGAACGGTCTTCCCGTGCCTAAAACAAGTCACACTCTAAACTCGGTTCCATTTTCCATTCTGGATCCCGAAGACAAACTCAAATTAAATTCAAAAGTCAAAGATCCCGGTTTGGCGAACGTGGCCGCGACGATCCTGGATATCATGGGATATGAAACTCCGGAAGGATATCATTCTTCTTTGATTGAAAATTAATCCGAAGTCGCGCTTTTTTTAACGAAAGGCGCGCAGTTTTGCGAAGGAAATAGCGCAGAATATCGAACAAACGATGATAAACCCTCCGGAGAACCCGATGGACCACGGTTGTCCGTAATTGTCCGCGAGTTTTCCGGTGATCAAACCGGAAATCGCCGGCGTCGCCTGAAAGACTAAACTGTAAAAACTCATCACTCTTCCTCTTACGTTATCGGGAGTTATGATCTGCAAGGTCGAGGGAATCAACGCACTCAGTAGACCGCCAAGAACTCCGACGAAAAGCAATAGAAATGCCGAGATAATCGTAACCGGAAAATTGGCGACCGCCAAAACGGTAAGTCCCGAAAGAAAGGTAGCGCCTAACATAGTGTATCCTCGATGAAAACGATCGTGTAAAAGTCTTGCGGCAATTCCTCCGATCAATAACCCGAGTCCGAGCATTCCCATATAAAGCCCTCTTTCTCTCTCGTTTAAGAATAGTATGTTTTTCGCAAATTGAGGTAGAACGACTTGCATCGGACCGACCATAAAAATAGCGAACATAGTAAGAATAAGCAGTTCAATGGAAAGAGATTCCGATCGTAAAAAAACGAACCCTCGTTTGAGTCCGAACCAGATCGTCTCTTTTTCGGCGTGCACGGTCTCTTTTATTTTTACAAAAGTCAAGGAGAGGTAACCGACAAAGTATAAACCCGAAATAAAAAAGAACAACACATACCATTCGTATTTTTGTTTGATCAATCCCACAAACATAGGAGCCAATCCGAAACCGATGATAATAAGAATATTGAGCATCATCGTAGCCTTAGCGGTATCTTTTCCATCAACCAAATTACCGAGCAACGTCAATCTCCCCGGAATGATGAATGTAAGCGCTAATCCGTTATAAATGGAAAGAAGAATCAGGATGTATCTCAATTCATAATTCATTTTTCCCAGCAGAATAAGAATTCCAAGGATGACGCCGGAAACGATGAAATTCGTTTGAAAAAGGTAGAGTATCTTCAAGCGAGAATAACGATCTAAGATCGCTCCTACGAAAAAACTGAATAGGATCGTGGGTGAAACGTTCGCAAAAAAAATTGATCCTGCGAACGTTTGAGACTGCGTGACATCCAACGAATATATTATCAAAGTATAATTGAACATATTCCCCGCGAGAAGAGTGATCGCGGTATTGATATAAAAATAGATCAGACTCTTTTTGGAAAAAAGGCCCTCACCCAAAGATAAAGATTCCTGCTTGGTCATAATTTCTTTCCTATGCCATTTTGACTTTTCAGTTGATCGTTAATTTCTCCAAGAATTTCCATCTGAATTTCTTGTACTTGGATCATCTTAGACCTTTGATTCATAAGGAGATGATCCACCTTCTCGTGTAAGGTTCTGATCTCGATCTCCGACTTCAAATTTACTTTGTAATCGTTTTCGGATCGGATTCTATCTTTCGTTTCCTGCCGATTTTGACTCATCATAATGATCGGCGCCTGAATTGCGGCCAAACAAGACAAAACCAAATTTAATAGAATAAAAGGATATGGATCGAAGGGAGATCGAATCAAGATCGCGGCATTTCCCATAATCCATCCTAGCATCACCAGAAAAAAAGTTATAATAAAACTCCAACTTCCTCCGAACTTCGCTACCTTGTCCGCAATTTGATCGCCTAAACTTAATTTTTCGACATAGGAATCGTTGTCATTCGCACTGATCAGATTACTTTCTGTCACGCTGTTGATCACTTCTTGTTCAAGAGAATGGATACTCCCGATCTCTTCTTCCATGATCCGTCTTACATACGTTACACGTGCTTTATTATAATCATTGGTACAAACGGAGGAGTGTTCGTTCCAAACGGGATTTTTTTCCTCTAAGATGGACTGTACTTCTTTACGAATGCCGAGCGATGAAACGACCTTATCTTCCTTATAGAGTTGATTACAAATGTCGCAACGAATCAGATTCGAGGTAGATTCAGATTCTTCGGTTTTCTTCTTCAGGATTTACGTCCCTCGGTCCATTCTCCCTCATAATCCTTTTTTTCGAAGGTGATTCTGGATTTTAAGTTCCGAGCTCCTTTGTATCTGCGTTCTTCCGGGTGATTTTCCCACCAAAGATTCGCCTTCTCGGAAAATTTTTCTCTTCTCAAATCCATATGAGGATGAGACTGAAAGTATTCGCTGAACAACTTCGCCTTTTTAACACCGGTTTCGGGATCGTATTGTTCCAATCTCAAAAACGCGAGACCTACTCCACTAGGATCGTATGTAGTATTAAGAATCAAATCGAAAGCGTATTCATCCGCTTCGTCTTCCTGCGTTTTATTATACGCATGTCTCGTCATCGTTTGAAATGCGAAGTCCGCAAGCTGGCCTAACGTATCGGTTCCGATTTTTTTGGCTAAAAGTTCGAATCGAATGCCGTCCATACAATGGGATTTTTCGATATGCCCGATCTCATGTGAAAGAACGGAAATCAATTCGTGTTCCGATTTAAGAGTCGTCAACAATCCTCTTGTAACAAAGATCACACCTCCAGGAAGTGCAAAGGCATTCGGAGATTCATCTTCCATGATATAAACCGTGTAATCGAAAGGTTTTTGTTTGTAGACCGTAAGCGAGCCGATTAATTGATTTAGATAATCGTAATCCTTATCGCCGACCTTCTTGAGTTCGGAAAATCGCTCTCGAATTGCATCTCCGTATTCTTTTTCATCCAAAGAATCCACGGATAACACTTTTGTTAGAGCTCGATTCATTGTTCGAATCGGTTTCCCGAGAATCTGATAAAAGGGAGCTAACGTGGAAGTTCTTTCTGTCTGAATCTGTTCCCGATACAAGAGCGCCATTAGGACGCCGCCGAAAACCAAAATTCCTATAAAAAAAATCAATCGTTTCATTCAAAACCGATCCCGGTATTTATTATAAATCGTATTCATTAAAAGCAATATACTTCCCACGCCAAGAAAGACGACCGCCTTGAGAATCGTTCCCGCAGAGGATAAATCGTGAAATACCAATCTTCCCACGCAAAACAACAATAGCCCAAGGGAAAGATAACGGAACCAAGATTCTTTCAAAAATAGTCCGAGCAAGAAAATGAGAAAGGCGAGTGTAGACCAGAGAAGCGTGAGAACAGCGCTCGAAAAAGACCAATACAAGAAGAGAAAAATTCCTATAAAGAAAGGATAATATACGATTCCATTCAGATAGATTCCGGTTTTCTCGGAGATCCCCTTCAAAAAACCGAGCCCTTGCGGAAAGGATATCTCTTCTTTACCGTAACTTCGATAAGCTCTATAAACGAATAAGAACAAAAGAAGAATCGTCAAAACACCCGGTATCCATTTCGCCTGATACCATTGTGCCACCGGATTGTCTTCCGTGGATACGATAAAGGTTAGATAAAAACAGGAGAATAGATGAAATAAAATTCCATACCATCTGAATCTCGATAGAGTTTGCGACTTTCGAATTCCGATCTCTAAAACCAAAATGGCCGCTATTGCAAAGGCAACGCTTACCCAGGATTCATTTAGAGTGGAATAAGAAATCAATCCAACGAAGAAAAGACATCCTTCGGCCAATAGGGGAACTACTACTTTCCAAAAAGTAACGGATTCAATTTCCTTAATGTTCGAAGTCGCCCAATAGACCCAGACGAGAAACCCGAGTAAACCGACCCAATGCGCCGCGGATAAGAATCCGATAAAAAGATAGGACGACTGCAAATCCACATATATGTAATGAACGGAAAAAGCGATCAAACCAAACCAAGACGCACGTTTCAAAAAGTCGGCAAGAATTCCGATCGATTGCGAAGCGGACCTTTTCGTAAAAAATTGACCCAATTCTAAAAATAAAATCGAAAGAAGCGCCCAGGCCGGCCCTACGATAAGATTGGAAATCGGTGAGAGAATATCTTTTGTGTAAACGTAAACGGCGACCACTATTCCGAAAATTCCTAAGTAGCCGGGCAAAATATTATAGTATCTCTGAAAGAATCGAAGAGGAGATCTCCAAATTCGAGTCCATCCAATAAATCGTGATTCGATTCCTTCCAAACTCAACCTAGGAAAAATAAAAAAGACAACTCCAAGTTGAGCGAAGATCGAAGCGATCTGAAAACCTCTTTGCTTCCATGGAAATTCATTTTGTGTCGCGAATACCGTAGATTCTCCACCGAGAAATATTTCAATATTCGTCCATATAAAGAAAAGATAAACATACAGTGCAAACCGTTCCGTTTTAAGGGATTTGATCTTGGATAGGAAAAACAAAATCAAAGTCGCAAGAGCCATCGCAAAGGAAAGAATTCTTCCGGGTGTTTCGGTATAAATCCCGATTACTACGATGGTGATCAACAGTTCCAAGAAAAGCGGTTGTGCGGATCCCAGCCAAGGTAAGGAAGAAAATTCTTCCTCCGGAAACAGAACCCAATAGAGGAACACGAACGCGGCGAGAATCTCGATCCAGAAGCGTGCTGGAATTCCGAACAGAATCGAAGACGCCTGGAACTCCACGGCAAAATGTCGCAATAAAAATAATCCTGCTAATACGAACGCAAGAATATAGAAAGAATGAAATAACTTCCCTTGTTTTGCGGACTTTTCCATTTCATTTTTACGAGACCATCTTCCAGATTCAAGATACAAAAGAGAAAGAAGAACGGCAAACGGTCCGAAAAGAAGCGGACTTTTCAGATTGAGGTAGAAATAAAAAGTAAACACGAGATGGGCTGTAAAACCGAAAAGGCCCGGCCAGAAGACGGAGGCTTTTTCTTCTCCGATCTTACAATTCTTTAGATAGATCAAAAACGGGAGAAGCCAAGGAAGCGATACGAGTAGAATTCTTTCCGCACTTTCATCTGCGGAAGATACGATCGATTTCCAAAGCGTCAAAGTTACAAGAGGAGTAAGAATCGCAATCGTAAAGAGAAGTCTCTTTGAAGACAACCTCTCTCTCAAGAGGAGAATGACGCTTAACAAAATGGAAGGAATCCATATTCCGAAAGTTTCCTTCGAGAAAAAGAGATAAAGCGAAAACAAACCTCCGCCGGCCAACAACCCCATTGCAGTCGTAAGCAAAGATGTGAGTGATAATTCTTCCTGAACGATCGGAAATCTTTTTTCTAGAATTCCGATAAAGCCCACCAATGCGAGTATCAACAGTCCGTATCCGATTTGGGAGGCGAGCGCTTCCTGAACGACCACGCCCGGAGTCGGTGATTCGAAAAAATCCTTATAGGAAAAAACAATTAGAATTCCGAAAACGAGAGTGGTAAGCGAAAGGGAAACCCTTTCCAAAAATCGGTTGTCTTCCTTAAAACAAATCCAAGAGAAGATAAGAATCTCCAAAGCCAAAATCGCAACGATGGAAAGATTTGCCATGTTCCAAAGATGAAACGAAAAAATCGCAAGAACGATGAGAGATTGAGAAACCAATCGATCCGTTAAAAACAGCCAGGAAATTTCTTTTCGTTTCGCATTCATCGAAAGGAACCAAACGATCGCCGCGGCAAAAAACAATAAAATCGTACTGTATTTCGATTTCTGAGAATATTGAACGAGGCTGATTCCCAAATAAGACCAGTTGAGAAGATGACTCACGAGAGGGAACAACTCGAACCCTTTTTTTCCGTAAAGTGTTTCTCTGTAATGAACGAGTAACGCACCCGAAAAAACGGGAAGAATACAAAGAATTGGAAATATAACCTCGAACCCTACCGGTTTGGAAGCGGAGTAGATTTGATGATTCCAAATTATATGAGACGCAAAAAAGCCGGTACTCACCACGAGTAGATGGACTTGCCTTCTTTCGGAATAGTTCCAAACGACTCCGGGCAAACAAATCAAAGTAATAACGCCTAACGTAAATGCCGAAGACTGAGGAATGGAAACGGACACCAATCCTAAAATCGTATGCAAAGATGCGAATGTTTCATTCTTAGATCGATAACCCGTAAACACATTGACAAGAACTCCCAGAGCTAAAGCGGACAATGCAAAATAAGAATTATCCAACCATCTCAAGGTCTCGATATAACCGCTTCCCAAAGAAACAAAAAGAAAAACGGCGGCGGCACTACTTCTCAAAGCGAGTGAAATCGTCCGAAACTCTGATTTTTTTCCGAGCCACAAGGAAAGCGCGAACAATGCTCCGGAAAAACCCAACACAAGAAGACAACGAAAGAATGCCGAAAGGATGAATAACGCGTAGATTCCGAGAAAGCCGATTCCGGCCACAAGAATGACCGCACCCAAGATGCCCGTCCAATTTTCGGAAAGAGGCTTTTCTATTTTTTTCCAAAATTGAATCAGTAGTCCTGGTTCTTTCGGTTCCTTTGGTATGATCTTTTCTTGCGGCTTTTCAATCGGAGCTTCGGTTTTTGTCTCAGGTGGAATCGTCTTAGCAACAACCGGAACATTTGCGGTCGTCTTGACTTCGATGCTTTCAGGAGGTACTTCCGCGGGTGGAATTCGTTTGGATTCTATAACAGGAGCGACGGGTTTTCCTTTTTGAGTTTGCTCTTCCGAATAGGCCGCTTTTGTTTCAGGCTTTTGTTCCGTTTTAAGAGATAATTCTAAAATACGAATTCTAGATTCTAATTCTTCAACCTGGTTTTTTAAACTTTTCGATTGAAAGAATGTATAAAGACCGAATAAAAATAATACGAAGATGAAGAATGGTTCCAAACGAATTGCTCCGGAAGGAATCCTCCCGTTCGATACTTTTTCGTCAAATCAAACTAATAGTAAAAAATAATTTATCAACGGATCCAAAGGTTAAAAAGGCAACAAGGCTCTTAAAGGAATTGTGGCATTCGGCAACCACATCAAAACTCCAACACCGAAGATCAGAATCAACCAAACGAGCTTTTGTTTCGATATGGGTGTTCCGCTCTTCTTCTCGGTTTGAACATACCAAAAGATACAAACAAGGCTAAAAACGAATTCGATAAGAATAGCGACATGCGGAAAATAAAAATAAGAATTCAGAGAAACCACAGGCGAGCTCGGAGACAAAAGCTGGTGTTCGAAACCGACGATCAAATCGCATAACACGTGAAAGACGGTTAAGAATCCACACCAAAGAGAGAAGGTTCCATTCTTATAAATCGCGAAAACTACTGCGGAAACGACTCCTCCTTGCAAAAAGGCAGGAATTAAATTATGGCTGTATGTCATCTGCACTTGAAGATTTTGAAACGTAGCATCGAGTAGGGATGAAGGAATGGTGGGTTCGACCCCGATCAAAGCCAAAAACAACCAAAGAAACTCCGGTATATTCGCACAGAGAAGAAGAATCCAAAAAGGATACTTTTTCAACTTCGAATAGGGTATGAGAGCGGAAGCGTAATGACCTAGAATCATATTTCTTTCTTCGTTACCACGTAGTTGATCAAATACATTCCAAGAAAATAAAATAACACAAGTGTGACGATCAAAGAAGACATGAAGGCTGACTCCATTTTTGAAAATAATTCCGGCGAACTGAATTGATTCGAATCAAATCGAACTGTCAAGAAATAATTCCAAATTCTTATTTTAAGAATGTCTCAAAGTCCTAAGTCCTAAGTCCTAACAAAAGCGTTAGAAGCCGTTTTTCAATATCAAAACGGCTTCCTTGGGACCTTAGATCTTTATTAGAAAATCGTATCCTATTTCGATTTCCTCTTTGGCCTTTACGAAAAGTAAAGAAGGCCTTTCCAAATTAAAATCGGAAAACTTTATATTTACCTTTCCCGTAACTCGAATCTGTCCCGGATCCTTCGGCTCCACTTTTGCTGATGATTCAAAAGGTCGTGTCACTCCTCGGATCGTAAGTTTTCCTTTGATTGAATACGATTCTCCCGTTTGAATCACGGTTTCCACGATGACAAGAACTTCGGGAGTTTCCGGATATCCTAAGATTTCCATGATATGCGAATCTCTACTTTCATCGCCCGAATGAAGTTTCAACACAGGGACTTTGATTTGAAACGGAGATCCAAGTTTGTATCCGGCTCCCGCCGCTTGGATCTTCGGAGAATCGATTTGAATTTCTTTACAATTTCCGTGGACTTCTTTCATAGGATGAATTGCCAAAAACGTAATTTCTTTCTTTAATATTTCGGAAGCGAAACTTGGTAGGGAAGATAGGATTAAGGTAACAAAGAGTATCCGTGTGAGATGTTTCATTTCGGTTTAATTTCCTTAAAAAGTGATCACGAGTAAAGACAAAGACAACGCTCCAAAACCCGCCCAACCGACCTGCTGCATATCTCTCGCGGCTTCCGGTCCGTGTTTTTCAATTCTTTGTCCCAAAGAAGGCAAGAGCAACATTGCGGCTAAGTGAATCGGAATCAAAGCCTTGTGAGCAAATATCGGACTATAAATATTCACGTCCGAATCCTCCGAATCTACGATTCTTTTCGGAGCGAAATAAGCAAGCCCGGCGGTAAGAGCATACATTCCAAATGTTGCATATGCCAGTTGTTTATGAAAGGAGCCTGAATTCTTCGCTTCCCATTCTTCTTGTGACTTGAGAGCTAAATATAGAGGAAGGTTATTTGCAGGGTCCTTGAGTAAAAAATAATCCGCGGCGATGCTGTTTTGATTCAATCCCTGAAATGCCGCCACTGCGTAAAGAGGATCGTTTGTGGCGTATTCCGGATGTGTAAGAAGCAGAGCCTGCGCGAATTCGTCAGATTTTCTATAAAGACTATCCTTTGCTTTTTCGCCTTCCAAGTTCGTCGCAAGCCACAAACCTAAAGTAATAAAGCCGGAGATTTGGTGCCATTCCAACATGTTCCTTCTTCTTACAAGATCTTGTTTTGTAGTTTGCTCCGTTTTGGAAGTTTTTATTTCCGGTGGAGCCGCTACTTGCGCACTCAAAGAAGGAGCGCCTAACAAGACCAATGTTAGAAAGATACAAATCCATTTTTGATTCATGAAACTATTCCTTGACGGTATGGGAATTTCAAATCAGTATAGGAACGGAATTTAATTTTACAACAAGATTCTATTCTTATATTGAAAATATAATAATTACGATTTCGAATTCTCAAGATGAAAATATACGGAAGGAATGTCTAACAAAGATGACGTCATTAGGAACACAAGGTTTGAAAACATCAAGGCTCGGTTTGGGTTGTATGGGTATGAGCGAGTTCTACGGAGCTAGGGACGATTCCGAATCATTAAAAACTCTGAGAAGAGCTCACGAACTCGGAATTACTTTTTGGGATACGGCGGATATGTATGGTCCGTATATCAACGAAGAATTACTGAGTCTGGCTCTCAAAGGCATTCGCTCCGAGATAACGGTCGCGACCAAGTTCGGAATCGTGAGAGATCCTTCGGATCCTTCCGTACGAGGATACAACGGAACTCCGAAGTACGTTCAGTCCTCTTGTGAGTCGAGTTTAAAACGACTGAAAATAGATACGATCGATCTCTATTATATGCATCGACTCGATCCAAACACACCGATCGAAGAAACCGTAGGTGCGATGAGTCGCTTGGTCGAACAGGGAAAAATCCGTTATATCGGTCTTTCCGAGATCAATTCTGATATATTAAAAAGAGCTTATGCAGTTCATCCTATCTCGGCCGTTCAAAACGAATATTCTCTTTGGAGTAGAGAACCGGAGGACGATATTCTCAAAGCGTGTAAAGAACTCGGAGTCGGATTTGTAGCTTACAGCCCCTTAGGGAGGGGGTTTTTAACCGGACAAATCAAAAAGTTCGAAGACTTTGATCCGGACGACTATAGAAGAATGTCCCCTCGATTTCAAGGCGAGAACTTTACAAAGAACCTAGAACTCGTCCAAAAGATAGAAAGCCTTGCAAAGCAAAAAGAGTGCAAGCCTTCTCAATTGGCTCTTGCCTGGGTTTTGGCGCAGGGTGAAAATATCGTGCCAATACCTGGGACGAAAAGAATTTCTTATCTCGAGGAAAATTTCGGCGCGTTAAAAGTAAAACTTTCCGAAAACGATCTGAAGGAAATTGATTCAATCGCTCCGAAAGGAATCGCAAAAGGAGCACGTTATCCGGAATGGAAGAAGAATACGGTTAGTTAAACTCTTTCGTTGCATAGACATCTTCGGGAAGTTCCGATTATTTACCGGAACTTCCGATTCTTTCCACGGTATAAGAAACCAGACTTCTCTTGCCCGCAAGCGCCCGTGCGTTATGCGCGTTTGCAACGATCATTTCAAATTCTATACATTATAAAGCAAAAGAGCGAACAGTCCGGAAAATCAACGGATAGAACGAAAAAACATTTTTCCGTTCCATTCTTTTTCGGAGATAGGCCGCAAAATTCAGCATATCAATTCCACAAGATATCCGTCCGGATCCTTGAAATAGATAGAACGTACCAAACCGTGATCCACGACCTCCGAAACTTCCGCATCCAATCGGTGAAGTTCTTCTTTAGCACGTTCAAAGGAATCGAAATCGACTCGGAAAGCGATATGATCCAAAAAATGAAACGAAGTATTCGTTTCCTCCTTATCGAGATCAGAAATCACCAAAGAAACATTATTTAATTTTAATGTTTTAATGTTCTTATGCCCGTTTTCTTCAAGACTCATTCCGAAAAGCGTCCTATAGAAAGCGACGCTCAGTTCCGGGTTTTCGGAAGAGATTCCGATATGATCTAAGTATTGCAACTTAAGCATCTTATCTCTCCTCTTTTTGACCTCGTCCTTCCATTCGGCGACGAACTCTTTGTTTCCAACGCCTTCCTCTTCCGTGCCCTCCCCTATGCCATCCGAATCCCGGTTTGATCAAGAGATGTGACAATACAAGGAGTCCGCATGCCTGCCAATAGTCGATCGTAGTCAAACCGAAGATCGCCGGCATCAACCAATTCCAAAGTTGCCAGACAAGCGCTCCGATTCCGAAAACGATGATCGGTATAAAAAGAAGTCTTCCTAAAAAGAATCCTCTCCTGCATCGATGATGTTGTGTTTCTGATTTCATATTAAATTCTATCCTTAAAAATTTTCGAGGAACAAGGACTTCAAATCTTTGAGTCTTCTTGTTAAGAATTCCTTTGCATAGGTTTTTCGAGCCGAAAGCGTTCCTTCGGGGATTCCTGTTTCCAATGACAACTCCTGAAACGTCTTTCCTTCGAAAGAATTTTGAACGAAGGCGAACTTCTGATCAGCGGGAAGTTCCTCTATCGCGATCGCAAGCTCTTCCAATAAAAGAGCTCGATAAAATTCTTTTTCAGGATTGGGCGCCGTATCGGGGAGATAAGAATCCAGGGAGAATTCTTCACCTAACGCAGATTGACGATACTGTCCGGATTTTCTTTTTCTATACCAATCCTTGACCTTATTTCGTAACACTGCATACGTGTAGGCGATCACGTTCTCGATCTCACCGGCGGCGTTCATTTCACCGAGAGCGGATACGAAAGATTCTTGAAGTAGATCTTCCGCTTCTTCCGGATCCGCGACACGGTACCGGATCCAAGCGAGAATCTTTCTTCTTTCTCTGCGGTAGAATTGTTCCAATGAAGCCAAAGTTTTTCTTGATTCCTCGAAATCGAAGTCGTTTGAAAACGGAAATCCCTGGATTTTTTTAATCCGAAATTATCTTTTTTTGTGATCCGAATCCAACGCTCGCGGATAGGACCGAGGGAATTTCGATCAGGAGAAATAATTTCCGGAATTGCACACTTGATCTGAGAAAACGAACTCATTACTCAAGTATCAGTGCAAAACGATTCCGTTTCCAGAACCTTTCTTTATCCGAGGCCAAAGCCGTTCCAAAATCGGATTCAAAAGTAGACTCGAGTGAATCGAATTCTTATTAAATTCCTCCTTTTTAATTCTAAATAAAAGGGGGAGAGCTCAAACGGGGTCGTTTCCGGAAAATTTAGAAAAAATAGAAGAAAAAATGAAAGTGAAAAAAGGATAATTTTTTTATAATTTATAGGAACGTTTCCCATCGAAGATTGATTAAAAACGACTTCCTCTCATTCTTCAAAGTGGATTCCAAAAACAAATTTTCTTTTTTTTGGAATCTGAAATTCAATAAAACATGAACAAAAACTACAAAATTCCTTTTTTATCACTAATCCAATATAATACCCTAAATCTACGATTTAAAAGATTATAATAATCTAATTTTTCGACTAACAATCCATTAGACGAAGAGAAGTCAATCCTCCCGGAATGGATTGAGTGTGAAAAGAATTGCGACAACGATCGACGTCGCAGTGAAAAAGAATCCCACAACTTCAACAGAGGTTCATTCATTTTTTTAATCCGACATCCTTCGATTTCAATATTTCTTTTATAGAACGGAGGTTAATAATTTTTTTCTATTCTTGATTTTTTTCAAATATAGGATTCGGATGCTCTTTAAATTCCAAATTGGAGAAAATTAAGATGTTAAAACATTTTACTGCAATCAGCGCTTTATTGTTGCTCCTTGCAAATTGTAAAACCGTGTCTGAAAAAGCCGGAAACATATCAGCATTTAGCAATGGAGTAGAAGACAGCTGGTTAGTGAATAAGCCGGTAGAAACTACTCCCGAGATCGGAGACAAGATTATCACAGGCGAGGCGAGTGGAACAACCTTTCTCGGCTTTAAGACCAAGGGAGATACCATTTCAGGAAATATATTGGTACATTTAGTAACGCTTCCTTTGAAGATTACTTCCTATCTTCCGTTCGTTGGTAAACCGCCAGCTTATGCTTGGAACGGAGTTCACGGTCGTTTCGCAGACAATTTGGAAGATTTGGCCGCTCGGAGAGCGATTTTTGCAAACGGTGCTGACGGAATTTATATTACAAACGTGCAGGAAGTGATCGACGAAGGTCTCTTTACAAGAACCGTTACCGTCACAGTGTCAGGTCGCCCTATCAAAACTAAATATTTGGGAATCGTTTCTGACGCGCGAATTCAAAGAATCCACGACAAAGTTAAGGAAGGAAAAATTCTAAAGAGCAATCAGCTCTTAATTAATCAAGGAGCACTCAAATGAAATTTAAGTTAGCTATCGTTCTCGGTTTTATTTCTCTTACACTTTCAAATTGTGTGACAACTTCTCACAATCCTAGTGTTATCAAACAAGGTTTAACAGTTGATAAAACTTTAGTGTGGAGTCGCCCGGCGGACTTCGCGGCTGAAATTCAAAACGACAAAATCGAAGGTTCCGTAACTGCAGGTTCTTGGTTGTGGGGATACATTCCTACCGGCGATCAAGGACATTCTAGTCCAAGAATTTTCGGAGCCTCCTATTCCGATCCATTGATTCTAAACGCGATTGCCGCGGCAGTTAAGAAAGCGAACGTAGACGGATTCTATGTGGTAAGAGTTACGGTTGAAAAGACCGTCGGCTTTATCGGCTTTACCGAAGATACAACCGTGAAAGTGGAAGGGAAATCGGTAAAATTAAAATACATAGGAACTCAGAGCGAACAAAAAGCGGATGATGCGAGAATCGTTCGAATTTTAGGCGAAGAGACCGCCGCTTCCGTAACATTCTTAAACTGGTTCAAATTTTGGTGAGAATTACTTACAATCAGTAACGTTCCATAGACTCCCTGGTATCGGACATCGTTTTGAATGTCCGATACTTTTTGGTTTTGTACGAATGTTTTTTAAGAATCTATTTTTGTAAAAAACGAAGGTTAGAAAAGAGTTTCTTCTCTCCGATGAACGAAGAAAAATTTTTGGACGGAACTCCGAACTCTTGAATAAAGTTTTTTCCAAGAAAGAATACAAAAATCCCTAGGAGATCTGAAAACGGACTTCAAGTCCGCTACAAGAAGAATTTCAGAAGAATCCCTAATGTCGGAACAACGACACAAGGAAAAGAATTCAAACTTTCTTAAAAGAGAAAGGAGCTTTTTATCAACGTTGAATTCAGATTCCAAAATTCGGCATTTCTTCCAATCCTTCTCGGACGGTAAGAATCGGTTTGTAACCGAGATCCTTTTTCGCATTGTCGATTTTGATCGTACAATCTCTCGACATAATGCTGGCGCTAAAGCGAGTGAGAGGAGGTTCGTTTTGAATTCTCAAAAGTTTCCAAACCCCTTCTATGACTCTTGCGAGAAACCGAGCCAACCAGCCGGGAATCGAACGATTTGGAGGAATTACTTTCTGAGTAAAAAGAAGCGAACTTAGAAAATTACGAAATTTGAATGTTTCATCGTCTGTTACAAAATACGCCTTTCCGCCTTGACCTTTCGTAAGAGAAAGTTCGATTGCGTGGACCAAATTGTAAATATGAGTCGTATTCGTAAGAGCGTTTCCTTGATCGATCCAAGAAAAACTTCCGTCTCCGATCATTTTCAAGAGAACCGGAAGAACCGTTTTATCTCCCGGACCCCAGATCAAACGAGGACGCAGAGAAATCGTTTCCATCTTTGGGGAATTCGCGTTGAGAACTAATTTTTCCGCTTCCGCCTTCGTGTGAGAATAAGGAAAAGGAGAATTTTTCTTCGGATAAGGATAAGACTCATCGATATCGATCATCGGTTGCCCGTAAAAAAGAGCGGCCTCGGTCCCGATAAAAATAAATCTTTTGACTCCTGCGTTTCGTGCCGTTTCCAAAAGTTGAGCCGTTCCTTCCACGTTGACTTTCCAAAAATCTTCGAATGGTCCCCATTGTTCCACATATGCGGCGCTGTGAATCACCACATCGATCCCTTTGAGAGAATCTGGTTTTACCGCGTTTAATTCGGAACGAATCGGTTCCCCACCCGCTTTACGAATCACATCATCCGTTTTTTCAGACCGAGACATAGCCTTTACGGAATGCTTTTTTGATAAAATACGAGTGGCCGCTTCTCCGACGAAACCGGAAGCGCCTGTAATAAATAGATTCATTTTGTTCCTTTTTAGTGACTAGATAGATCGTTCTACCAAGATGATTCTTAAAAAAGAATTGGTCAAGAAAAAACGCTTAGATCGGAATCAATGTATTCAAAATACCTTCCAATTGCTTCCGAACGGCTTGCAGGGGACCAATGCTTCGGTGGGCCCGGCAAAGAACTAAGGCGCCTTCTACAGTGGCCAAAACGAGGATGGCAACGGACTCGACTCGAGATTCTTCCATTCCGGATTTGAGAAGGAGGTTTTGGAGAAGATTCTGCCAATTGGAATATGTCTCGGAACAGACCTTCTGAATTCGATCGTTATCGGCCGCTACTTCGAGGACGACCGTGGCAATCGGGCATCCTTTCTGGAATCCAGATTCTTCCAATTCTTGCCCAAGATGGTCGATAAATTCTTGGAGAACACCGAAAAGGTCCGTGTGATGTCCGACGGCAACTTCGATCTGTTTTTCCAATCGTTCTCCCGCGCTTGAAATTGCGGCGGCGGTCAATTCTTCCTTTCCGTTTGGAAAATGGTGATAGAGGGAACCGCTCGGAGTATCGCTTAACTTTAGAATGTCCTTCAACCCCGTTCCATGGAATCCCTTCTCTTGTAAAAGTTGGGCCGTTGTTTGTATCAATCGTTCTCTGGAGCTGAGTGGTTCCATTTGTTCACGATGGGATTTCCCCGATTTTTCTGTCAAGGGGAGTTCGATATTTTGATTCGGTGTGAATCGTCTTTCTTTCCTTGGATCTATAAAAAGGAATTTCTTCTGAAATAATTTTGATTCTTTCCAACCTGAGAGCGCCGAGCGCGGAAAAGTATTTTTTTGATGGCGGCGCTTCCTGTGATTGTTCTCGAGAAAAATGGCCTACTCTGACCTGGATTTTTTTAGAGGAAATTAGGAATTTAGAATATTCTTTTCGAGAAATGATTCGGACTTGCTCTTGATTTTTTGATCGAAAGCATTCGTTTGTTTTGCGGGGGTTCTCTTAGATTCTCAAGACTGAAAATTAGAAATCATACCAATCGCGAGGGTCCAGAACATAAAAAGTGTGTTCCGGGTGGCATTCCAGTCTTCGAACGATACAATTGCTTAAGATGTCGAGGTGGAGGATATATCTGTAGTCCGTATGAAAGGTGGGACCTCCCTCATTCATCGTTCTCACGATAGAACTCCCGACTCCAACTTCATCCAACCAAAGAAGATAATTGAATAAAAAACAACGAGACACCCCATGCGCCTGCGCCAGAGTTCCAAGCAAAACCCAACTTCCAGTATCCAAACGAACGTTTATCCTCACCATATTTCCCCGACCAACGCTCGGTTGATAAGAAGTCGTACCGGCTTCCTTTCCTAAACGTTTCGCGGAGGTGAGATACTTCCCATAGATCCGAAGCAGATTCGGAATTCTCTTTGGCAATTTTTTTCGCTCTTCTTCTTTATATTGTAACAAGGTCCGCTTGGAAATAAGAAGAGTCACAACTTCACACTGAGGTTTCTGAAGTCTGGAACAGAGCTCCTGATCGGAATTCAACAATAAGATTCCCATACCGAAAACGGTTCCGAAAGCCCCGAAGACAAAGCGGAAAAACGTTCAGATTCGAAAAATTATTTTGTTTTCAGAGCTGGATAGATCGAAAAATTTTTAAAATTTAGAATCGTTCCATATAAATCGATTTTTTTAGAAAGATCAGGTGCGATAAAAAACGTATCTTTTCTAAACAAGGTAGAATCGCGTGTCTCCACGCATTCTTTGAATTCATCGGACCTTTTTCGGAGCAAGACCTTCGATTGAAATCAGAGAACGATCGAAAAATTTTAATTTTTAGGATCCACAATCCCAACTCAATAAAACTCTTCGTTTACCTTTCGCACCGGCAGAGATTTTCTTTTTCAAGAATTCTTCCGAGTCAGATTCTCCCTCATCCAGCGAGCGATGGTTTTGGAATTCTCATCCGGCAATTTTTCAAGCTTTTCTGCCACTCGAGTCTGAATCTCCACCGATTTATTCTGACTCAGCTTGAACTTCCCTTCCAATTTTGTGACTTCGATCTGAAATGCAGAAAGGCCTTTGATCGTTTTCTGAAAGTAAGAATCATCGAAATCCAACTTCCAATCCGGCGAAGGCTTGGCTTCGTAAGAAGCAACCAGCTGAGCAATTCTTTCCTGGGTTTGCGTTTCGTCCAAAAGACTTAAATTGCCCGATACATGAACGGCCGCATAATTCCATGTAGGAACGGAATGTGGTTCCCCGGTCCAAGTTGGAGAAATATAACAATGGGCCCCCGGAAAAACGACCAAGACCGGACCTTTGATATTCTTCCAGTGAGTGTTCGCCCGCGCGAAGTGTCCAAAGAGAAAAAGTTTTCCCGATTCATTTTTCTCCGGGTGAAACACGAGATGACTCGCCTCTAAAGAAGAATCCTCGCCAGAAACAAGGATCCCGAACGAGTTTTCTCGAATGAAGGAGATCAATTTATTTTCATCTGTTTCTTCAAACGCTTTTGGGATATACATGAGATTCAATCTCCTACATGCAAAAATTTGAATTCAATTCCACGTTCCAAAAGAGTAAGAATAAATTCTATTCCAATTTGAACCTTTTTCCATTCAAAACAAATCAATTCATAAAATGATAACAATCGGCTTTCGAAGAGTTTTCCCCTCTCAAAAAACAAAACCGAACTTGTAAAAATTTGTAAAAGTGGAATTCATCGAATCCAGGGAGATTCGATTCGTTTAAAGGAATGAATCTCACATCCGAAGACAAAAATTGGATTCGGAACGATCGAAATACCAGAGAAAATTCCTTGTACGAATTCGGAGATTTCAGGAAAAATGGACGGAAAGACGACGCAGATCCAAGGACTTCTTAGGTCTAAACACCAATCTGCAAGAAAACCTCTTCGGTGTCTTTTTGAAGCGTTGAAAAAAGGGAGAAAAATTCTTTTTCTCTTCTGCAATCCATAAAATGGAATCTTTATACTTACGGTATTGAATGGAATTTGAAATCACGACTCTCGTTTTATCCGGACTGATCATTCTCAGTATCGGGCTCCTCCGCATTTCCTCTAAGTTTGGACTTCCTTCTCTCCTTCTCTTTCTCATGATCGGAATGGCCGCCGGTTCGGACGGTCCTGGGGGAATCGATTTCGACAATCCTCTTCTCGCGAGACAAGTCGGTTCCATCGCTCTTGCCTATATCCTCTTTTCGGGAGGATTGGAAACGGAATGGCAAAAGATCAAACCGGTCCTCTGGAAAGGAATCCTTCTGGGAAATCTAGGAGTTTTAATCACCGCTACGGCGATGGGTTTCTTTTCCGTCTACGTTCTCGGCTTTTCACCGATCATCGGATTCTTATTGGGAGCCGTTGTTTCCTCCACGGATGCGGCCGCCGTATTCAACGTTCTTCGAACTAGAAACACTGGGATGAAAAAAGGACTGACTTCTCTTTTAGAACTCGAATCGGGGAGCAACGATCCTCTTGCGGTACTTTTGACTGTGAGCATTTTGAGTCTCTTAGGACCGAACCCGCCGAAAGCGGAAGAATTGGCTCTTCATATCTTCATGCAATTTTCGATCGGAACCGGAGCTGGGCTCGTCTTCGGATATCTGATCTTCAAAGGACTCAACCGAATCAAACTCGAATACGAAGGGTTGTATCCGGTTTTGATTTCCGCTTCGGTCTTATTCGTATATTCTGCGACGGAATTGATCGGAGGAAACCCGTTCTTAGCAGTCTATATCGCGGGGCTTGTGTTAGGAAATCAATCCTTCGTACACAAACGAAGTAATCTCAGATTTTTAGATGGAATTGCATGGCTGATGCAGATCATCATGTTCTTAACGTTAGGCTTGCTTGTATATCCGAGTCGAATACCTCCTTTGTTTGGAACGGGAATTCTATTCTCTCTCTTTCTTGTTTTCTTCGCGAGACCGATGGCTGTTTTTATTTCGCTCTTTCGATCCGGATACAATATAAGGGAAAAACTTCTCGTCTCTTGGATCGGGCTTCGAGGAGCGGCTCCGATTATCTTGGCGACATTTCCTTTCGCACAAGGAGTGGAAGGATCGGAGAAAATTTTTCATCTCGTATTCTTTACCGTTTTGATTTCACTTCTCTTCCAGGGGACGAGTGTACCTAAAGTCGTAAAATGGTTAGGACTCGACGCACCTCTCGAACAGAGGGCTTCGTATCCGTTCGAATTCGAGAATCGGGAACAGAGCGATTCCAATCTCTTAGAATTTATCGTACCCTACGGATCGAGCGTAGTCGGAAAGTTCGTCTATTCCCTGAATTTTCCTGAAAATTCTTTGATTACTTTGATCTATCGAGGCGACGGGCATATCGTTCCAACAGGAAAAACTAAATTAGAAGAAGGTGATGTTCTTCTGATTCTCACCCCAAAAGGAAGCGAAGAAAAAATACGGGAAATACTTTCTAAGATCGAATCCTCCGCATAGATCGATTCGGGCGGCTCCTGCTCCCTCGATCTCTAAAAGGAAAATTCGTTTTATCAATCGCAGGACCGAGCTTGTTCCGCGCTCCGGCTTACGCCTCCGGTCGTCTCTTACGAGACGACTGCTTCGCACGCTCCACATCTCTGCCGCTTCGATCCATAGAAAACATTTGTTTACTCAAAAGCGAAGACGCCAGGATCACACGTTTAAAAAAACGTGACAAAGATCTCCGACAAATTCTCTGTTCTCTAACGATCCGAGGATCCATCTTAAAAATCATTTTATAAAGTGATAATATATCAAACGGAAACCGATCAAAATGTTTCGTGCAAATTCAACGGAGTTCCGACCTAAAACGAAAACGGAAGAGCACGTTTCCAGGATCTACAAAGAGGATTCCTGAAAAAGAATAGAACGAAAAATATCCTGGTTCTGATTTGGAGCAAATCTTACGTTCGAATCCAATAAACGTGAAAGGAATGTTTTGCTTTGTAGGAACTATAACAAAACTAAAAAAGATGGAATCATTTCTCCAAGTATTCTTTTAGAATTTTCAAGGAATGTTTCCAACCTGAATTCGAATGTTCATACGACATCTCCGTTGGAAAATTTTCCTGGGTCAGTGAGAGAATAGTCGAAGTTCCGTCCACACTCAGCTCCATCGTGATCGTTGAATAGTTTTCCGGAAGATCCGGAATCCCCGAAAAAGTGCTCCAATAGTCGTACTGAAAAATTTTCTCTTTTTCAAACTTCAAAATCGTTCCGTGATCTCTGTAAGTCTGATTCTCCCAAACGCCGGTAAAAACGATCGGACTTCCGACTTTCCAATCGGAGATCGTCTGGGTTCCATAGAGATAGAGTTTGATCACTTCCGGATCGATCAACGCGTTCCAAACCTTGGAGATCGGCGCATCCATCGAAATTGTTTTCTTCAACGTTAATTTTTGATTCATCTTTATCCTCTCAACGAATGAGAAATTCTTTATAGCACAGATCGCAATATCCGGATTGTAAAAACGCGACTCGTGCGACTTTTTTTAGAATCCAAGTAAGAATTAAAGCGAACCCGGGAATTCAGAGGCTCGTTCCAATCTTGACGAATCGAAAGCTTTTTCGTTCCTTGGAAGGAGTCCAATCTCCATGTGCAACAAATTTGCCCAATCCGCTCGATGGTCGCAAACAAACGCGTTTCGCTTTGCAAAATCGATAAACGAAGTGCCCGCTCGTTATAACATATCCTTTACCGAAGGCGCTTTGATCATACTCAAACACGGAAGCGATTACGTAGTAGAAGACGCGATGTTTTGGCTGGTTCCTTCCTGGTCTCAGAGTTTAAAGGCCGCATTCGAGTTTACGACGTTCAATGCAAAATCGGAAACCGTGTTCGAACTTAAGTCATTCAATGAATCCATTCTTCATAGTCGCTGTATCATACCGTGCGACGCGATTTACGAATCTCAAGGACCCTCCGGAAACAAACAACCTTATGCGATTCGAATGAAAGACCATGAACCGTTTGGAATGGCGGGAATCTATTCTCGCTGGATCGATCCGCAAACAAAGGAGTCACTTCAGACTTTTTCGATCCTCACTTCTCCGGCGAACGATCTTTTCGCGCTCTATCATGATAAAAAAAGAATGCCGGTTCTTCTTCCACCCGAAGGTTATGAAACATGGCTCGACGAAACGATGAATAGAAAAGAAGACATTTCTAAATTCTTTCAACCATTCCCACCTGAAAAGATGAGAGCGTATCCCGTTTCCAAACAAATCCTTTCTCGAAAGAATCGACTCCAAGGAGAACGTTGTCTCGAAGACATCTCTTCGTTGGAAAAATCGGAAAGTCTTTTTTAGAAAACAAATCCTAAATGGGGAAACGATTCCCGTTCGAATTTTCTATCGAAAGGATTTACAACTCTTCGAATCAGAAAACGGCTCGTTTGAACGTTCGAATCGGTTCATTCCGATTTTCTTTTCTTGAAGGAAATTCTTACGAAAGATCGCCGGAGAAACACCGGCCGTTTTTAAAATATGAGAATTGAACTGTGACTTGGAATGAGAACCTATTTCGAAACCGATATCCAAAACACCCATTCTGGGTTTCTCGATTAAAAATTTACGCGCATCCTTCATCCGATTAAGATTCACGAGTTCGTATAAGCTGATCCGATAAACTCAGTTATAAGAACGCGAAGTTTAGTCCAAACTCAATGCCCGACTGCGAGATCAACGAATCCCAATTCGCATCTCGTTAGAAAAATTTTGGCTCCATCAAATCGTCGAATCGATTGTTTGCCTTTTCGATAACTTCCATAATAAGAATCGGATTCTGATACTTCAAATTCCGAGTGGCGTTCCTAACTTCCAGGGAGGATCCGAAATACGTTTTCTTCCAGACGAAAGAAAGAAGAACAATTGTATTTATAATGAATCGCGCCGATATAAAAAAGAATTTCTCTCTTCAGAAAAAGAGAAAAAAGATCACTTTATTTACAAAAAAAGGTATTCGAATCATTGCATAAACCAACTTCCAACCTAAGATCTTGTATTCCTTCGAGATTGTGTTTTCAAACCGAAGACATGGGAAAGAATAAAAAAGAAACTGGAATGGAGACAACTCAAGCAGTAAGAGGTATCGGTTCCCACTGAAACTTCTTCAATCACGGATAGAAAAGTTCATCGTGTTTCACCTAACTTCATTTCGTGGACGGAAAGAAATTGTAGAAAAAAATTCCAAGTTCGTTTAGGCTTCTTAAAAGTGATGAGGAAATTCGGAAGCCACCTTTTCATAAAACCATCAGAACAATTGAACGAATGAGAAAATGAGAAATATCAGACCGAAGAGTAAGGCCAAACTTCCGAATAAGAAATAAAAAAAGCCAAAGATCCTAGCGAGAAAGCCGGGAATTTCCGGTTCATAAATTCCGGGGATCACCGATTGTTTTGCCTTTCCCGTTATCATAACCGAAAGACCGAATTTCGTGGCGAACAAAATACCCGCGCTCAGGAAAAACGGAGAAATCACCCAAAAAACCAAATCCGAATTCTTCTTAAAATATTCGCTTAGGAAGGGAATAAATAAGAACGCCAGCAAAACACCTGCACTCACAATAGTAGGGATGATCGAAGCTTCTCCGATTTTTTGAATGACGTCTAACTTTCTTTTAAAAAATGAAATCATAATTCTTAGTTAATCCTTACAACAGTCCTTTTGAAATCCATTGCGTCCTTTTTACAAGTATCTTCAAGAAAGAATCTTGAGTTAAAGGTTAATTAAAACGAACTCACCTCTAACTCAAGCGAATGCCTAAGAACATTTACAAATCGGAAATAGAAATTCTTTGAATAAAGATCCGAAAGGATAGCTCTGTGGATTAAATAAGCCGATGGATCGAGAATCGATCTTTTGATCCGGCAAGAAGTAAGAACCGAATATCTGATCCCAAACGGAAAGAGCGCCGGAACTGTAATTGCGATTCCCTTCCGACGGAATTTGAGAATGATGCCAGCGATGTAATTCGCCCATATTAAAGACTCGATTCAGAATCCCTAAACGGAAATCGATATTCATATGATTAAAAATCGACACAAAATTATTTAACAAACCGACGATCATCACCGCTTCGGCTTGTAGACCGAGGAACACCGCCGGAAGCAATAAACCCGCAGTATTCCAGATGGTGTTAATCGGATGAGATCGAAAAGCGTTCATCCAATACAACTTCTTTGGAGAATGATGAATCGCGTGCGCCCTCCAAAGAAAACCGCCTCCAACATGCGCGATTCGATGTAACCAATAAGGAATGAAGCCGGACAAGGACATTCCGAGAAATACTTGAAAGAATAAAGACGTCTTTTCTATGTTAGGCGAAACGATCCCCAATGAACTCATAAGTCCGATTGTGATCAGAGTGGTAACATTTCCGGTAAGAGGAGCCAAGATCGGCTGAAACAGGAAAAAAAATAAATCCGATTTAAGATCGGAATCCTTTCGATTCCATTCTTCTTCGAATGGAATCCATCTCTCCAAAAGAATACCTGCAAAAATCATCACCGAAATAGTTCCATAACTCACCCAAACATTTCCCGGATTCCGAAAGAGGATCCAAACAAAGGTAAAAAATAAAATCGGAAACCCGATTCGCCTCATAACATTCTTTAGATTCAAATTCATTCGATACTCCTAAATATCTAAATTTAACGATGTATAAATATAAAAAAATCAACAGCACCCGCGCAGATAACCGTTTAACTTTGACAAATGTTCCAGAATTTTTTCCCTATTCGGCTTATAGTAGACTTCCTTTCCCAATTTCCGTCTAAGCAAAATTCCGCCTTTTTTTAGCTGATTCAAGTGCGTGGAAATCGTTGACTGCCCTAATCCTGAAATCTCAACCAATTCGCCGACTGTTTTCTCTTTACCATCCGTAAAGGATAGGAGCAGATTTTGACGAGTCTCGCTGGCTAAGGCGGATAAAAATTCCTGCACTTCGGAATCCAACCCTTGAGTTTTCTTCATATTTATATATCCAAAATTAACGATATGTTATTTTTATCAACCGAAAAATCTTTATTTTTTGAAAAAGATTCCCTTCTTCATTTCGATCCGACACGAATGATTTAAATCCGGACTTGCGGAATTTTTAAAGGCGCAGTTCGCAAGAATCGGGTTTTTGAAATACAATCGGTAAGATAAAATATGCGAATGAAAAAGAAATCAGTCGTTCGCAAATTTAATTCGAAAATTCGAATCCATTCTAAGCTAAAAAAAATCGATTGGTTCCGGGTTACTCTGGAGCTCGACAAAAATGGGTTTGCAGTCGTCCCAAGATTACTCTCGGTATCGGAATGTAAAAGTCTAATCAGACTCTACGAGGATTCTTCCTTGTATCGTAAGACGGTTACAATGGAACGTTATCGCTTCGGATCGGGAGAATACAAATACTTCGATTATCCTTTGCCTGATTTCGTTCAAAGCCTTCGAGAGACAATCTATCCTTTTTTGGCACCCATCGCAAATTCTTGGATGAACGAATTAGGAATTGAGACAAGGTATCCAAAAAACATATCGGGTTTGCAAAAATTTTGTCGCAGTAACGATCAAACAAAACCGACCGCATTGATTCTAAAATACGTAAAAGGAGGATTCAATACTTTACATCAGGACCTTTACGGAGAAGTTTACTTTCCTTTCCAGGCGGCTCTCTTCTTAAACGAACCGGATCAAGACTACGAAGGAGGAGAATTTGTGATGACACAAACGATTCCGAGAAGTCAATCGAAAGCGATCGTTCTCAAACCGAAACAAGGCGATATGATTCTCTTTACGACGAACTTCAGACCGATCCAAGGTAAAAAAAGGTTTTATCGTGCCGTTATGAAACACGGAGTGAGCGAAGTTTATTCCGGAGAACGCCACACATTAGGAATTATTTTTCACGATGCGACAAACTGATTCAATGATTCTGCACATTCAAATAGATGAAAAATTACTGAGAAAAGAAATCAGAAATCTTAATATACAGTATGGAGGAAATCTTCGACTGAAAATTTACGGGAAACTCCATTGTAGTTCCGGAAAAAAAATGAAAAAGGAGAATCGAGTCTTTTTTACTTCAAGAAAAAATGCGGAACAAAACGGATTCAGACCCTGTGGACATTGCATGAAAGAAGAATATCGAATTTGGAAGAATCAATTCTTTCAAAATGGAATGGAGGCGAGGATTCAAGGAACGAGAAGTCGTTGACGATCGCAGAAAGTCGGGGTCGTTGAATTTTCTTCGACCCCGATTCAAAACAAACTTCCCTAATTTTTCGTTTACTTTTTTAAAACTTGAGCGTTCGCCAAATCCTGCAAAAGTCTCCAACCGGATTCCGTTTTGATCCATTGTTGATTGACTACAAAATTCATTTCACTGGATTTCATGACCAAAGTTGCGTATGCAAGATTTCCTTCGCTTCTCAGAGAAGTTACGGTCAATGTCCTCGGCTTTCCTCCGATTTTCCCTTCTTTTAGAGCGCCTAGATAACCTTCGCGACTCATTTCCCAAGGCTGATTTGCATTTCCTACGAAAGCATAAAGACGAAAATCTTTATGTAAAACGGTTTCCAATTTATCCGTGTTTCGTTCATCACCGGCTTTTACGAATTCATGAATTTGCTTTTTTAAGGAGGCCTCCTCGTTATTGGCGAAAATGGCCGTCGTCATAAAAATGGTCGTTAAAAACTTAATTAGTTTCATACCCACTCCTGTAAGATTTTTTCTTCAACATGTTGCTATAGCAACTGTTTTCCTTTTTCCATTTTAGACGATATATAGTTTCCATGGCAACTATTTTTAATAAAAAATCAGCGGACCGACGCTGTCGCTTGAATTTCAATCAGAAGACTTTCTCTGGCAAGAGCTTCGACTCCGATCACCGTCGACGCCGGTTTATGTCCCGAATTGAAGAATTGCCCGGAAATTCGCGAATACGTTGTAAGTTTCGATTTGTCGATTCCTACGATAAAAACTTCTAAACGTAGGACATCGTCGAGCGTTGCATTTTCGGATTTTAATAGTAGCTTTAGGTTTTCGAAAATTTGAATCGTCTGCGTTTCAAAATCATTCGGATCAGGCAGTTGTCTCTTTGGATTCCATCCGACGATCCCCGAAAGGTAAATCGTTTTAGGAGAATCTGTAACGATTCCCTGTGAAAACCCGTATTCCCAGGTATTGTAAACCTCTGACGAACGGATCGCCCGGTGTTGTTTATGAGAAACAAAACCGCAATCAAGAATCAGCGTCCAGAATGGTAGTAGCCACAAGGTTACTTTTTTATCGAATAACTTTTTGATTTTTTGCAGAATCACGAGATTTCTCCTATAAATTCGCCAAAAGGTTTTTCTCTAAGATTCCAATGATTCTTTCAAATTCTTTGAAGTCCTTCGAACTTAAACCTGAATAAATTTTACTTCGCTCCTCTCCGACTATACTTGTCATTTTTTCGTGAGTCGCATTTCCTTTCTTCGTAAGATGAAGACGTAAAATTCGCTGATCTTCGGAATCGTTTATCCTTTTTATCCAGCCTTTTTGTTCCATCTTTTCCACCATGCGAGAAATGTTCGGTTTATCTCCGAACAAATCATCGGTCAAATCTCCCTGGGTTAATCCTTCACTGTGCGCGATCTTATTTAGCAAAAACCATTGTTCTTGACTGATGTCGATCTCGTGTCTTTGACAAAATCTTTGAAAGTGTAATCGAAACAAACGATTGGATCGGACGATTAAAAATCCGTAAGCGTCTTTTATTGAAACCATTTTACGATTATGGCAACATTTAGTTACTAAGGCAACTATATTTTGCATTCATCGATTTCTATTTTATGATTATCGTATTTCGGTTTCCGTTTGAGAAACAGGGAGCTTTACATAAAGCCGATCTTCTTATCGGATCAATTTTTCAGAACCAATATTGCATTCTCTTTCGAAACTCCGATCGTCGCGATCATACCGGAGTTGAATTTTAAATAGTCCGATTCGATACCGTCGCTAAAGATTACTCCGCCCGAAGGCATCAAGGACTCGACAGTCAGAGGAAAATTGTTAGTAAGAATTCCCGCAGTGATTCCGATCTGAGTTCGAACGCTCTGGAAGGGTTCCCTTACCGCGAATAAGAGCTGATCCTCTTTGAGGGCGGGGCGTTTTAGTTTTAATTCCTTTTCGAAAAGCCCTGTCACTCCGTAAGCCATATTGAAGATAGAACTTAGCCATCCGGTACTTCCAGCGGGAGTGGAAATGATGATACCACTAGACGATTGCTCCTCCGAATTCTGATCGTATGAAATCTTATACCGCGCGGACGTATGAGAAGAAGGTCCGATAAAAAGGTCGTTGAACGCGAGCAATCTCTGACCGTCGTTTAGCTTTGCTTCCGCAAAACGAACCGTCTTGGAAGAATAATGACCGCTCATCACATTCTCCACCCCGGAAATAAAATTGTGAGTATCAAATGGAAGTAATACCCCATCATATCTTTCTGCGTCCGGATTGACCGCAACGATGGGAACGCCCTTCGAGTATTTGGCGGTATTGGCTACGAGGCCGTCTTGTCCGATCGTAACGATGAGATTTTTTTCCGAAAAAAGAAAGGAAGGGAGAAAGATTCTTTCAACGATTTTATATTTGATCGTCTTTGAAAGCCGTTTCTGAATCGTATCAAGAGATTGTTGAAAGATCTCGTGTTCGATTTCGTAGTCTTCAAATTTTCCTCCCAGTCTTTCGATATAAAACTTGGCTTGCTGTTTCGTATTGAATCTTTCAACAAGAGCCTCGAGCCTAGTTTTATTCTTTACGATGATCGCATATTCAACGCTCATTTTTTGGAATCTTTTTTCTCCTGAAGCAGATTCTCCAAAAGATCCGGGCTTATATTAAGATTCCCGATTTTTTCCGCGTTTTCCGCCAATTGCCTAAAAGCTAACGCGATGTTAAAACGAGGGTCCGGATTGTTATTCAAAGCGACTAACGTTCTCCAGTCGATATCTCGAAACGGTTTCAAAGTCGTTTCCGTTACGAACCCTTGGGCTTCGGCTTCCTTTCTTTGATTTGCGGTTTTTGTATCGATAAATTTTTTTCTTTGTTCTTCGATTGCGATATCGGCTTGGATCTGCATCTCTCTGAGTTTTCTTTTGTTGTCGGCTTCCATGATCTTAGCCTCCATCTGTTTTTCGGAGATTTGCTTTTTCTTTTCTTCTACCGCAATTTCAGTGTTTAGTTCGCTTTCCTTGATCTTACGTTCCTGTTCTACGGCAAAGTTTCTTCTTTCGTAAATCGCTTGGTCCGCTTCCTGTTGAAGCTTTTCTCTAGTTTCGGTTTCCAGAGCTCGTTCCATCTCCGGGTTCGGACGAATCGCAAGAATATTTACGTTAAGAATCTCGATTCCCAAAGTTGAAATCGCCGGAGAAGTTTGAAGTCCTTGAAGAATTTGTGTCTCGATCGTCTTCGCGGAACGAATCGAATCCTTTAAGCCGATTCCGTGAATGTAAGAAGAAGTCGAAGTCTGTGCGTAATTGATGATTCGTTGATTGAGTTTTTCGATTTCGTTTTTCTTATAAGTGCCTTTTGCATCGACCGTAAAATCCAGAAGTTCTGATAATGACTTCGGATTCGAAATCTTATAAGTGATCTGCCCCTGAATCGAAACCGTTTGATAATCGTTCGTAGATTCGTTAAAGATAAACGGCAAATCGTTACTTCCGAGAGGAATCGCCGAAATCGAACTCGTAGGCGCGAAATAAAAAAAGGAAAGCCCTCTTCCTTCCTTTGAAACCTTTCCGTTTTTATAAAGGATTACGTGCGTCATCGAATCGAATTGTATATAATTCATTCCAAACATGGATCTTATGCTCCCTACCGTTCTTAACTTCGGATTCTGATTCTTCTAAAAACAACTCAAGTCTTTGCATCATCCACAAACTAAGTTTTCAATCAAATCATTTTGTTCGCTCAAAACGTCGAATTCCTAAATTTACATTCAAATCTTCAAAGCCGAAATGAAAATTCCGCAGAAGTTCCTTTCTTTTTTCGAATAATTTATTGACTTTTTAAAAATTCTGAGCACAGTATTTTTCTCTTTTATCTTCAAGGAGAAATACGCAAATGTTTCGAATCGTATCAAGACTTTTCATTGTCGCTTTCGTGTTCGGATTTATTTCAACCGCGAGCGCACAAATCGGTCAAATCAACCCGTCTTCGATAAGCGGGAAATACAAGGTAAGTGGAACCAACCCGGACGGCTCCTCTTATGGAGGATCGGTCACGATCACCCAATCCAATGGAGAATACCTTTTTACTTGGAGCGTCGCTGGGCAGTCGTTTACGGGAACCGGATCCTTGGACGGAAGTACCCTTACTGTTGATTGGGGACAAAATGATCCGGTTATTTACGAAGTGAAGAATGGCGGACGCCTTCTGGAAGGGACGTGGGCCGGCGGAAGCGCCACAGAGACATTGAGAAAATAATAATATACTCATATAATTTGTTGTAGAACGATCGAATTTGATTGTTCTACAACCGGTTGTTTTTCCGCTTTAATCCGATCCTTTCAATAAAATTCTTCCTTTCGGTTTTATTCTTTTTAAGTTTCCATTTTTGAAAACAAGAAGTAACTCTTTGTAGATTTTTAATTTGGGAATCTCCCCGAAAACTTCACCCTTCAAAAGACAAACCTCTTTCAGAGCAGTATTCAATTGTTCCGACAAAGTTTCTCGGTAATATTCTTCTTGAAACCGGACTTTAAGTCCGAAAGAGAGGATGCTTCAACGATTTCCGTTTTAAAAAGACAGACGAACCACAATTAGTTTTATTTAAAACTAAATTGATTCTTCGGAAACAAAGACCTTGGAAACTGAACGTATCGTTCGAAATTCATTTGATTTTCTTTTTTTACTTTGAATGATGAGTTCTCATGACTAAAGAATTCAGAGCAAAAGATCCAAACTATTCGGATCGAATTCACAAAATTTTTCATCAGGCCAATTTTATCAATCTCCTCGAAATCCAAATCGATTCAATCGAGTTAGGCGCGTTACGAACGTTCGTGGACATTCAAGAAAAACACCTCCAACAGAACGGTTATGTTCACGCTGGTGTGATCTCAACCCTCGCCGATCATTCCGCAGGAGGAGCGGCGGGAACGTTAGTCAGCGAGAAACAAGTCGTATTGACGCTGGAATTTAAGATCAATCTTTTAAGAACCGGAATCGGAAACCGACTTCGTTGCGAGGCGAAGGTCTTTTATCACGGAGCCACGGTAATCGTCGTCAATTCCGACGTTTACGCAATTCATAAAAATCGTGAAAAACATATCGCAAAGGCGACGGTAACGATGGCAGTGGTGGGAAGTCAGTACAGCGGAGGTTGAATTTCTATTCTTTCACGGAGCATTGAGATACGTTGATATTCTCCCAATGCCACCATCTCCAATTCGGCGTCAATAGTTCCGCGTTCAAGTCCTCCGTAATATCCAGCGAGTCGGGATTTCCTTTGAGCGATTCGAAATACCACTGAAAACGATGTCCTCGTTTGGCGTAGAACAGTTGTGGACATTCTTGAATTCCCTTCATCCCCAAAGATCGATAGCGGTTCGAATTCGAATCCTTCATTTCGAGGCGATCGGAATAAGAACATATCGTATTCGAAAGTAAATAACGAAAATTGAATACGGTTCGATCCTTTTCCAAACAGACGCTTTCCAACACGACGGAATCTCCGTATTGTTTTTCAACCGAACAGCAGTTTGAATTTTTGTTTTTGATTTTCGCCTCCCTCTGAATCGGACGCGATTGAATTCCGGCCAAAAGGAGCGCCGTATAGAAAGTTGCGACTAGGCTTATACAAAAAAAGAATATGAATTTCATTCTTCTTGAATCGGGAAAATCCTCTGCCAAACAAACGCTCGGCAGAGGTCTTTGTGTTAGGCGAGAACAGCTTGTTTGGAGGCTCTTTCCAACTTAAACAGATTCGCGTTCGCAGTCGCGAGACTGTCTAGATGATACGCTTGCGAAATGGCTCTTCTCTTATCGAGGTCTTTTCCGCTCAACACCTTGAGAGATCTTTCTAATAGCATTCCGCAGACAAACCTCGCGCAAATCTCAACAACTTCAAAAGCTAAGGAATCTTTTACATTCCCGTCTTGAATCGATTTGTACGCGGTCACTGCGCTTTCCAGATCGGTCCAAACTTTTTTGAGATCCTCCGATGCGGAAAATTTTGCAAGTTCGGATTCTCCATATTGTCTTAGGTGACCTGCTGGAGACATTCCCGAAACTACACCGCCAATCGCGGCTACGACCTGAAGTTGTGTTGTTCCTTCGTAGATGGTCGTGATTCTACTGTCTCTGTAGATTCTCGCGACGTCGTAGTCTTCGGTGTATCCGCTTCCACCGTGAATCTGAAGTGCGTCCGATGCGATCGAAACACATCCTTCCGAAGCGTAGTATTTGCTGAGCGGTGTAAAAAGATCCGCGAGCTTTTCCCAACGACGAATGATTTCGTCTTGATTGGCGTCTCTTTCCGTCTTTCCTTCTATCTTGATCAGGTGTTCCTTCGGCCAGTGATAGAGATCGATCGCCTTTCCGGTTTCCGCGATCAGAACTCTCGTCGCGAGAACTTCCCTTTCCATTCGATCCAACATTTTTTTTACAGCAGGAATTTGTTCGATCGGTTTTCCGAACTGAATTCTTTCGGACGCGTATTTCTTAGCTTCGAAATAGGCGGCGCTTGCAATTCCCAAAGATTGAGTTGCGATCGTTAGCCTTGCCGCATTCATCATTCCCATCGAGTATTTCACGAGACCGTATCCGGTTTTTCCGATCAATTCTCCCGGAGAATTTTCAAAAACAACTTCGCAAGTCGGCGAACAATGAAGTCCCATTTTGTGTTCTACTCCGGCGACATGCACGTCGCTTCCCTTCACCAAAAAGAAAGAAAGTCCTCTTGCACCGCTTTCCGGCGTTCCGGTTCTCGCTAATGTAAGAATCACGGAAGGTGCGTTGACATATCCGCAGGCGTGTGTGATGAAACGTTTTGCTCCGGTGATTCTCCAGACACCGTTTGCGTCTTGAACGGCCTTTGTTTGTACGTTCGGAAGATCGGAACCGTAGTTCGGCTCGGTCAATGCCATTGCCGCGCTGTATTTTCCGGCCGCAATTTCAGGAATCCACTTCTCGCACATTTCCGGTGACGCATAACGTTCCATAATTTCGACAATGTTGATATTCCCGTAGGCAAGACAGAATGCCGCGTCCGCCCGAGCGGAAATTTCGCACATAAAAGATTGAACGGTTGCGGGCAAACCCATTCCGCCGTATTTCCTGCTGATAGAAATCGGCATCAAACCGGCATCTCTCAGAGTATTGTAACATTCTTCCTGCGCCTTCGGAAACGTCACTTTTCCGTTCTCGTATTTGAGACCGATCTGATCCATTTCCTTACTTCTGGGAGCCACAAATTCTCCCATGATTTCGCCTAAAGAGTCCAATACGGACTTATAGTATTCTTTGGCTTCCTCGATGTTGGAAGGAGCATATGCCAATCGTTCATTTCCGGTCTTTTTGTATTCTTCTGCGTCTTCGAAGTTGTGTTCGAATGCGTGGACAATTTCATCCCAGTCGATCAACTCATCAAATACGAGTTTGAGATCTTCGTTGTCCTGAAAGTAATTACTGATGATCATGTGGATTCTTACCTCTCGAATATGCCCAATAGTTAAAACCATTGAGAAGAGATGTCAAGCGTACAAACGATACTAACCCCCTGTCTTATCCTCTTCCCTCGATTTTTTTAATTTCGGAAGTTCCCCGATCGCAACTCCGTACCAAATCGTGTTGAGAGAATGTTGGTAGTAAGCCTTTCGATACGCAATTTCAGAATCCAAAAAAGAAGTTTCGGAAACGAGCAACTCCAGACGAGAAGTCGATTTAAAACTAAATCCTCTTCTATGACTGCTCAGATTGGCTTCCGCTGAATTCCGCGCCTTCGAATATAAATTTAGCAAACGAGCCGAATTCAGAGAACTTTCGTAGGCTTTGCGAATTTCGTCGGTCGCGATTCTTTTTGCCTGAGACAACTGCAATTCTGCCTGCCTGACAGCCGACTCGGCCTGTTTGACCCCGGCCGTGATCGTTCCGGCGGATAACAGTGGAACGTTGATCGAAAGTTGCATCGTGATGTCTTTGTTTGGAGTGGTATTGTGTTCCGGGATCGTATAATAGTTGTTCAACGTTACCGAAGGGAGATGTCCTCCCCAGGCCTTTGTGAGATTGAGCTCGGCCATTTTTAGGTTTTCCTTGGCCGCGATCACGTCGTATCGTTTTGCGATTCGTTCCTCCGGAAGAAGATTTTGAGGAAGGGCAATCACCTCTTTCGGTATGGCAAGTCTCAATCCACCTTCTCCGGCGCCGACAAGACTTTCCATCGCCATCTCGCTTTGTTTGAGCTGATATCGGAAGTCCTCTAGAGAAGCCTCGGACCGGGAGAAATCCGCTTCGGACCCGCTTAAATCTCCTCGAGTGATCCTTCCCAAGGAAAAAAGCCTTCTTCTTTCCTGACTTGTCTTTCGCACAAGATCCGTTTTCTTTTCTTCCAACTGAATGATCTCTTTGAGCTGTAGAACATTATAATATGCTTGTGCGATTTCAAGATACAATCTTCCGGATTCGTAACGGGCTTCGTTCATCCTCACTTTTGTAAGAGCGCCAGCCGCCTTATAGGTCGTGTATTGACTCACTCCGTTTAAGATGGGAATGGATAGTAAAAGCCTTGTTCCCGGTCCTACCGTGGGCGGCAAACTACTGGAAGACGATCCGGTGTACGGGCTCGGTTCCGTGTAATACGGATTGAATTGATGATTCGGTCCGGGAACTCTGTAAAATTTATTATAAACCAAAGATAAAGAAGGAAAGAAAGATGCAAAAGCCGCCATCTTTTGAGAATCCGCTTGTTGAATCGCTTCTTCTTTGAGCGCAATTCTCTCCGTCCTCTCGACCGCAAACGCGTATAAATCTTCTATGCTCAATTCCTGTTCCGGAGTTATTTTTCTTATCCTTTCGGTCGTTACGCCGCTGACTTCTTCCAGCCTGGGTTCCACAACTCCGTCGTTGGTCCGAATCGAAGAATCGTCCGTGCAATTCAAGAACGCGAACGACGTATAGAGAATCATAGAAAGAGAACAGATTTTACTTCGCAGTTTTTTCTTTGGACCACCAAGAACCACATTCCAGGTTTGTGAAAAAAAAAGAAAAACGCGAGGAAGCATTCTTACAAGAGACGAAAATGGAAAAGTATATTCAATTTTTTTAATCTTTATTGAATTCATTTTTTTGATTTTTTATTTTTAATCGACGGTTCCGGAAAAAGAATCAATTTTTCCTCGGCCTTTTCTTCCTTTTCTTTTTCACCCAGATAATACGCCGCGGGAACTACCAAAAGCGTGATCAGAGTCGAAAGAGTCATCCCACCCAAAATCGTAACTGCCATCGGAATCCGTGTTTCAGCCCCGGGTCCAAGCGCCAAAGCCGGAGGAATCGCCGCCGCAATCGAACTGAAGGAAGTCATGAGCACCGGTCTTAAACGAATCGGACATCCTTCCTTGATCGCCTCTTTGATATTCTTTCCTTCCGAACGAACGTGATTTACAAACTCTACAAGAAGTATCGAATTCTTCTTTACGAGACCCAAAAGAAGAATGAGTCCGATAAAACTGTACATATTGAAGGATTGTCCGAATAAGTAAAGAGCGACTAACGCACCGGTAAAACTAAACGGCATGGCGAGTAGAATATATAGCGGTTGTTTTAGACTATTAAACTGACTCGCAAGAATCATATAGGAAAGAAGAATTCCGAAAAGAAGCGCGAGCGTAAGACTATTCCCCGATTCTTTCGCGGTTTTAGCGGAACCGGTGACCGAAGCGCTATACCCGTCCGGAAGAATCGACTTCGCGATCTCCAAGGCTTTCTCGGTGGATGCTGTTTGTCCAAGCGCGGGGGGCGGATTTCCAAAAACTCGAATAGCCCTTTCTCGATTGATCCGAGTAATCGTCTTCAACGCCTCCTTCTCTTGAACGGTTAGGACTTCCTTTAGTTTTACGAATTCTCCGAATGTGTTCCGAACTCCGATATCGGAAATGACAGAAGCGGATTCGCCCTTGTCCTTTTGAATCTTAACTCTTACATCATAACTTCTTCCGTTTTCAGTAAATCGACTTACGTTTTTTCCACCCATTAATGTACCGATGGTGTTCCCTACGTTCGCCATACTGACTCCGCGAAGAGCCGCGGCTTCGCGATTGGTAACAAGTCTGAGTTCTTTTTGACCCGCGACGTAATCTGTGTCCACATCCAAGACCGCTTTGCTTTCTTTCAAACGTTGTAAAATTTGAACCGAATAAGCCGATAATTTTTGCCAATCCGGTCCGGTTAACACGAGTTCGACGGGATAACCTCTTCCGGCGGAGAATCCTCTTTGTGAAAGATCCTGGACGGAAAACGTCGCCTCAGGGACAAGTTCTTTCAGATCTTTTCGAAGAATCCCGAACAAGGCTGATTGGGTTATTTCTCTTCCCGTCTTCGGATTTTTGGGTCGATGTCCCATTTCCTTCATCGTAACGAAGAACATTCCGGTATTCGATTCTGTTCCTCCAAAACCGCCGACATTGGACATGTACTTATCAATTTCTTTTCTGCCGATCAGATACTGTTCCACTTTTCTCATCGTGTCGTCCGTTCTCTGCAAAGAAGAACCCAAAGGGAGACGAGCTCGGATGATAAACCGACCCATGTCCTGAGGAGGGATAAATTCTTTTTTTAAAAGAAAGAAAAAACCCAGGGAAATTAAAAACAGCGCCGTGGATCCGTAGACGACCATCTTCGGATGTTTTAATACGAAATCGATCGATCTAGCGTAAAGCTTCGTGCTATATTCCAAAAATCTTTCGACGTGAGGATCCAACTTCTTAAAAAACGAAACTCGATCGATCCAGAGATTCCATTTTTCCTTCGCGTTCACGGAAAATAAATTATAACGGGATGGTTTTGATTCCTGATTCTTCTTATCCTCCGAATACAGAGAGGAACGCATCGGCGTAAAACTCAAGGCTTCAAAAAGTGAAAGAAGAACCGCCACCGAAATCGTTACTCCGAATTCCAAAAAGTATCTTCCGATAATTCCTTTCATAAACGCGACCGGAAGAAAGATAGCAACGACGGCTAACGTGGCGGCTAAGGCGGCAAAACGGATTTCAGTTGCTCCTTCCAAAGAGGCGGCGAACCATGATTTTCCCATTTCGCGATGTCGCGTAATATTTTCTAAAACCATGATCGCATCGTCCACGACGATCCCCGTAGCTAGGGAAAGGCCGAGCATCGTGAACGTATTTATCGTAAAACCCGCGAAATATAGGAATAAAAACGTTCCGATCACGGAAGTCGGAATCGCGAGAAGAACATTCCCAGTACTTTTCCAATTTCCTAAGAAGAGTCTACATACAAAACCGGTTAGAATCGCGGAGAAGATTAATGTGAATTCCAATTCGTTTACGCTGTCTCTAATATAACCCGTGTTATCGTTCGAGACGGTAAGATCGTAACCCTTCGGTAATCTCGGTTTTAATTCTTTGACCTTTGCTTTAACAAGATCTCCAACTTGAACCGCGTTAGCACCTTTGAGTTTTTTAATTCCGATCCCGACGGCTGAAATACCGTTAAATCTGGATATTCTTCTTACTTCACCTAACCCGTCTTCTACGATCGCGATATCCTTTAATCGGATCGGTCTGAACAAAGGGGATCCACTTCTCGAATTTAAAAGAATTCCTCCGAACTGATCCGCGGTTGGAACCTCTCCCACCGCACGAAGGCTGATCTCACTGGTTTTATTCTCGAGTTTACCGGAAGGAACTTCCAAGTTTTGTTCTTTAAGAGTGTTTACGATATCGTCCACCGCGATTTCGTTTCTGGAAAGTTTCGAAGGATCCAAATAGACGTTGATCGTACGATCGACGTAACCTCCAAGGATGATCTCCCCCACTCCGGAAATTTTCTGAAATTTATCTTTCAGAAAATCTTTTACGAAGAGCATCTTCTCTTTCTCGGTCTTATCCACCGCGGTCAAAGAAACCCATATAATCGGAGTATCGTCGGGATTTGACTTCGTGATCACGGCCGGATCCAATTCTTCCGGAAGTTTATTCGAGACTTGCGCCAACTTCGTTTGGATTTCCTGAATGGCCACGTCGACGTCTCGACTGAGTTCCAACTCGACTGTAATCGTCGCGGATCCATCGGAAGAAATGGAACGAACTTCCGTGACTCCTTCGACCGCCATCAGAGCTTCTTCGATCGGATCTACCACATCCGTTTCCATTACGGGAGCATTTGCTCCTACAAGCGTAAGAGAAATATTCACGACCGGAAAATCAACATCCGGCATTTGGGATAATCCCATTCTTGAGAATCCGATCGATCCAAAAAGGATAATCGCCGCCATCGTCATCCATGAAAAAATCGGGTTGCGTATCGATACTTCGGATAGCAAGTAGAACCTCTTTTTGAGTTCGATTAAAACGTTTTTTTTAAAACGAACTTCAATTTAGAACTTTTGTTATAGGGCGTTTTCAAACGGATGAGCAGGCTCTTCCATTCTTCTTAGGAAACGTCCGAGGGAATATTCTTTCGACCGGACTTTTCTGCTCAGGATCCTAAATTTTAAACATTTCGAACCCATTTAAGATAAAGATCCCTCGTATTCCACCCATTATTACACAAACTCGAAATTTAGAATTCATATTTACTTTAAAATTGTTGAGCCGGGATATTTCCACTTCAAAGTAAACAATCCGATCGTTTCCGTTTGTCTTCTTTCCTTCGGCTCATTTTTTTCCGGTAAAACGAAGTCCGCAAATTGTGAAAAATATTCACTCAATGAATCGTAAACTTTTTTCTTTTCAAAGAATCTGCCCGGTTTTCCCAGCAAACATCAAACATCTTCGCCTACTCTAATAAAGACGAATCAAGCTCGACCCCGTTTCGGAAAATGAACCTTCTTTTTTGAACGATACGAATGAATTGAAAAGGGTCTGGATCCTTTTCGTTTTTTCAAAATACAATGAATCGATAAAAAGGGAAAGTCAATGATCCAAACTCAAACTTCAATTCCTCTTTGATCGACGCTCTTTGGGGGACGAGGATCCATTTGATCGTCGCTTATCCAAAAAGGCGGGAGCGGCTTCAGGATCAGCTTCGTTCGAAAGCGATTCCTCAAGAATGAAGGAAGAATAAAATGCTCACAATTTCCCGGACAAACGATGTTTCTTATTTTTTTTGAATAGATTATAATTTTTGAATAAAGAATTCGTATAAGTACACTTTGATTGATTTCTCATTCCGGGTTCTGTAAATTCAATTCATTCAAACAGGAAATACAAAGACAATCGTCATAATTCTCACGAATGAATTCTTTCGTTTGCAAAGAGAGTTTAATAGAGAAACAAGCACACTGGTGAATCGCCGCCCCACACTCAAATCGATTTCCGCAACGAGGACAAGGCTTTTGAAGCGCTTCTAACTTTATAGAATTCATTTCAGTCACAGATCTATCAAATCGGAATCAAAGGTATTGTCGATTCAGAAAATTTCGCTCTAAAAAGAAAGATCAAACAGTCAGAGAATAATAGAAGAATTCCTCGTCCTTTACAAAACCGAGAGACTCATAGAGTCTTTGAGCATTTCTATTATCGCGAGCCGTGGAAAGGGAAAGATATTTTGCGTCCATACTTCTCGCCAAAGTGGCCGCCTGCACGATGAGGGCTTTTGCAATTCCTTTCTTTCTGTATTCCGGTCTCACAAAAAGATCGTTTAAAATCCAAGTTCTTTTCATGGAAAGAGAAGTGAATGAGGGATACAATTGAGTGAATCCGTAAAAGAGTTTTTCATCCTCGCTCAATGCCACGAAAATACAAGATTCTTCCTTTGAAATTCGTTCCTCTAAAAAATGGAAAGCTCCGGAAAGGTCGGATTCTTTTTTATAAAATTGACGATACTCGTCAAAAAGAAGGGAAACTTGGTTCAAGTCAGAGATTGCAACTTTTCTAATATTACACATTTTCATTTCCTACGCTCTTATTTTCAAAATAAAAATCGTTTCCTTCTCAAATACTTTTAGGAATCGATTCAATATTCGTTCGAACGATCGTTGAACTCACTACAATCCGAATCCTACGCGTAAAATCAATTCACAAACGTTTTCCATTTTCCCGATAGTTTCCCTTTTCGGATGAGATAAATTTCACCTAACTCAGCCATAACTTTTTCACTTTGCGTCGGTCTGAAAAATACAAAATCGTTCGGATAAAGTCCGGTTTGGAAAGAGCCGTTTAGAATTCCTTGATTGGTGCTGGTGCCGAAAAGAGAATTGTCTTGAAGACCCGAGGGTGACTCTTTCTTTGCGGAAAAACCTCCACCATACGTAAAATAAGTGAGTTCTTGATTCGGATCCCAGAGTGGAAATAAGAATGAAAGAGATTCCAGAAATGGAATGTTTGTCCCTTCGATTCGTTTCAATATGGGAGCGGCGATAAAAACCGCAGGAGAATGTTCCTCTAAACTGACCACGTCGAAATCAGTCGGCTTTACGAGCGCCGATCCGACCGAAACATCGTTTACCACTTCTGTCCCGAATTTTTGGTAGAAACGATACGTTTTGCTTCCTCCTCCGTTTTGAATGATTTCTCTTCGAAATAAATCCGGAAAATTCTCCTGTGAATACTTAATGAAATTAGAATATGTTTTTAAGGAGTTCTTAAGCGAATTTTGAATCGCCTCGGCCTTATCCCCGAAAATCACGGGAACCGAAGCGACGTGCGGTTCATAACCCATAAAACCGGAAAACTCAAGATATTTGGATTCGTTTCTGATTAATTCCAAAGAGGAAAGAACGGAAGACGGTTCCGGAAATCCTCCTCTATGAAGCCCGATGTCGATCTCCAAATTCAATGAGAGTTTTAGATTCTCCTTTTTTGAAAAACGAAGGTATTCGTTTAATCTTTCGTAAGAATCAACAAGCCAATGGATTTTTTGAAAATCGGAATCGTTCGTTTTTGTGTGAATCTCTTTCAGAGCGTTCACCGGCATCGGTTTACCAAGAAGAATATCGAAATTCTTAAATTCGGGATCTTCCAAAAGCATCACGATATCACCGGAATGAAAGACCATAAGCCGATTACTTCCGGTGGAACGAACGATATACCGAAGTAACTCCAAAGATGGAAGAGACTTCACCACGATTCGATAATGTAAGGGAGGTGTTAGATTTTGTTTTAGAATTCTTAAATTCTCATCCAAACGATCGAGATCGAGTAATACAACTGGTTTACCGGGACCATTCTTTTTTAATTCTTCGTTTAATATTTTAAAATATGCTTCGTACGGTTTTCCTAAATCCTTCGGCTTTATATAAAAGATAACAAACAAAAACAGAAAAATGCACCAAAGAAGAATCAATTTGTTTTTTGTAACTTTCATTCTACCATCCCCAAACGGAATGACTGAATAACAATGAAAAATGCTTACAAGTCTTTTCTACGAAAATAAAACGGATTCAGAGAACGACTCCATCAAGAATCGAGGAAAGAGAGGATTCTAATATCGTATCCAAGGAACGGTCCTGAAATACTTGCGGAGGAATTTGTTTTCCATTGATTAAAACCGCGAATCCGTGAACGAGACTCCAAAGGGTAAAAGAAAACCCGAGAGGATCTCCGCTTCGAAAAATTCCCCGAGCCTGACCGTCCTCGATAATTCTAAATAGTCCCATAAAGGCTTCCTTACCGATCGCTTCCAACTCTTCCGGAACTTCGGATTCGCAAGCAAGCGTTCCACCAAACATGAGTTCGGTTCTTCGCGGATGCTTTAGAGCCAGTTTCACATAACGTGTTCCGGAGGAGCGAAGTCTTTCTACCGGATTTTCGCTACTTTCCCAAGCGAGACGCATTTCTTCCGCAAGATCCCTAAATCCTCGAATCGCAAGAATAAAAAGGAGATCTATCTTTCTCGGGAAATGTCTGTAAGGCGCCGCGTGACTGACTCCTAGATCGGCCGCGATATCCCTCAGACTCAAACCTTCGATGCCGGCTTTTTCAAGAATCTCTTCCGATTTGAGAATGATCGCCTTCTTGAGATCTCCGTGATGGTAGGAGTCCGAAGTCTGTTTTTCCAAAATTTTCTTTTTTGAGGGAATCTTTTTTTTCATAAAATGTTGTCGGTGACTACTTTCGATGTTGACAGAAACAACATCTATGTTTACACTGGTAACATATAAACCAAAGGGGTCAACTCCCTTTTGCGAGGTTTTATGAGAATCTTATCCAAACTCGTTCAAAAAGCCAAGACGAACCCTCCCCTATATTGGAACGGAGTTATAGTCCTACTCAGCCTATTTGTTCTGATTCCTGCATCCTGGATCGATCTTCGACAAGTGACAAACTCCCCGATCTGGCTCAAACCGATCAAGTTTGCGATCTCGACCTCCTTATATTCTTTTACGCTCGTTTGGATTTTTCAGTTTATCCGAGGAAGAGAAAAGCAAATTCGAAGAATTTCATGGATGATTACGATCATGTTGATCATTGAAAATGTTGCGATCTACGGGCAGGCATTCCGAGCCGAGGAGAGTCATTTCAATATAACGTCTCCATTAAACGGAATGATTTTCAGTATTATGGGAACCGCGATTACAATTTTATGGTTTTCTCATATAGCAATCGCACTCTATCTGTTCCGCGAAAATTCGGATAATAAATCCCTTATGGAGTCGCTTCGATGGGGAATGGGAATCGCGGCCTTGGGTATGATTCTCGGTTTTTTTATGACGACTCCAAGGCCTGAACAAATTGAGGCTATGAAATTAGGAATCTTAAAGTCGAACGGAGGTCACACGTTCGGCGCGGAAGACGGTGGACCGGGTTTACCGTTACTCGGCTGGAGCACGATCGCAGGAGATATGAGGATCCCGCACTTCTTGGGAATCCACGCAATGCAAATGATTCCTATGATCGCCTTACTGTTCAGTGGTTTGCATTTTTCTCAGATCGGTATCATTCGAGCAATTCGTTCCTTTTCGGTCTTCTTCACCGGGTTGGTTCTGATACTTACCATTCAGGCTCTCAGCGGAGAAAGCGTCGTACATCCGTCCTTCAAAATTCAAATCGGATTTTTTATCTGCGGATTTGGAATGTTGGGAAGTTTGATTTCACCGTTTCTTATCAAAAAGAACATAAAATCGTCTATAAAAGGAGCTTAACAGTGGACCTATCTTTACTATTCAAGATCGTAAACAACTTCGCATTGGCAGGCTGGATTCTTCTTATCTGTCTTCCAAATTGGAAATATACAAGATTGATTACGACCGGCATTCTCGGTACACTCCTATTCGGCGGAGTATATTCTATTTTAATAATATCCAGTTTCGGAAAAACGCAGGGTAATTTCGGATCATTGGAAGGAGTTACGCTTCTTTTCCAAAACCCGATCGTATTGGTCGCAGGATGGATCCATTATCTCGCCTTCGATTTGTTTGTTGGTACATGGGAAAGCGCAAACGCACAGAAGTTAGGAATCTCGCGTTGGCTCGTGATTCCTTGTCAGATTGCGACTTTTCTGTTCGGACCTTTCGGGCTTCTCAGTTATCTTCTTTTAAGAGCGATTCTTAAAAAACCGATCCTCTTAAATCAACCTTTCGATTAAGGTTTATTTTATACCGATAAAAACGTCGATTTGTGCGGCGTTTGGATTTGCGGATCTTTGATCGTAGAGTTCGAAATCGGATTGAAACGCTCTCTTCGATTTCAGCTCGGAACTGGACCAAATTTTTTGCCAGACTGCAACGGCGACTTCGGCGATCGATCCCGTTTCACTCGTGAACTTGGCATAATTTCCTTTCGGAATCTTTCGGAGAGTCATTCCATCGGGAACCGTATTTGGATCCTTAACCTCGGCTCCGATTAAAATTCTATACTTCCCGGTTTCATCCGATTCATAATCCGTATAAACAGCAAGAATGTTTGCGGGTTCTTTTTTATTAGGAATCTTTTCTAAAATTCCTTCGGCGAAAAACCGATTCCAAAGTCCTCCGATTTTTCCGCTTCCGGACATTTCATCTTGGTTTTTCGTTACTTCCGAAATTCCGATGATAAACATTTCTTCCTGAGAGACGATCTCTGAACTCATTGACTTTCCTGATTATATAATATATTGATAAACAATTGAAACTTAGGTCTGTACGCAACTCATTCTTAGAAAGGAAAAATTAGAATTTACATTTTTAGGAATCGGAAGAAAAAAGAACGTGTCTTTTTCTGAAGTCCTTCGCGTTCCTTTTAACCCTAAGATAGTCGATCAACGCCTTTTCAAAACCTCCTTCAGGATTTCTTTCGTCCGAGGATGTGTGATCACCTGATAGTGGGAGGTTTCCAAAAGACAAAATACTCTATCTTCCGGATTCAATTTCTTACGATAGACCTTGTCGCTTAACAAAGTTAGGCTCGGCTTTTCCACGATTCCGTCGCCGATCCATGAAGACCATTTCGATTCTTCTTCCGTCACAAGACTATAGATCTGCGTGGCATCGATATCGTCCAATTCTCCGAAATAAGAATCAGTGACATATCTTTGAATCTGTTTATTTTGAACCCAGTCTTCTTCTCGAATGATCCCGTGAGAAAGATCCTTGATCGCGTCGCTCCTCTGATTTCCGATAAAACCGATGATACTTACCGGAAGAATGGGAAGCGACTCGGCTCCTAAGCCAAGCCAAAATCCGATTTTTTCTATATAGGATCCTCCGTCCGGAGAATTGATTATTAGGGCGTGTCTTATTTTTTTTCCGAAGAACCCGTTCTTCCGCTTTGATTGATAGAGTGCGCTTCTAAAAATCAGACCACCTTGACTGTAGGCAATGACGTCTAACGTTCTATCATCGAGTTCAGGTGAGTTCAATAATTGTTCCAGAAGTTCCAACATCGCTTTAGCGTTGGTGGAAAGATGGATCCCTGGATTAAATCTAAGATAGATCGGATAATAACCGGATTCTTTCATCGTTTCGGAAATCGGAACTTCCCCTTTCGAGTTCCAGAGCCCTTCGTCGCAAAAAAGTCCCGGAATACAAAGGATCAGATACGGAAGTTTGGATTCTTTCCAATCTTTTATTACGTCTTGATAACCGACATCGGATCCGTTCATACGAAAGGATGCTTTGATATGAGAAGTGGTCACCATTCCGGCAAAGGATTCTCCAACGATACTGGAGACAGGAATGTTTTCAAAAAGAGTACGTTTTACCACTACGTCCGCCATTTCAAGCGCGTCTAACGCTTGGTGCATCGCTTTCGCGGTGGAGGTAAGCGCTTGCGAAAGCCCTTGTTCCGTTTTTTCACCGGCGTTTCTTAGCGATTCTCCGGACTTGGAAAGAAACTCAGCTAAACTCGTATCTTGAATCAGCGGAATGTCAGAGAGTTGCGAAAGCTGCTTTGATGACCAATCAAAGGATTCCGTTAGAATGGATCGAACTCCTTCCAACGTTCCCACGGAAGTGTCCTTTGCGAGCTTCACCAAAAGTTTACTCAAATCCATCGCCGGTTTTGTCGGTTTGTATGGCATTTCCGCTTCTCCTTTCATGGCTCGCGCAGTATAATCCGAATTTCTATTTTGGTCAATGGATAAAATCGAAGAATCCGAATTCCTTCACAAACAAGTAGCTTGCTCTTGAAGTCGTTTTGGTTTCTATGGTGTCATGCGGCTTTTGCTCATTCAACCGCCGGTCGAGGACTTTTACGATACGGACATCCGATTACAACCCATCGGTCTTTGTTATCTAAAAGGAGCGATTCAAAAATTCGTACCCGATGTGGAAGTGATCATTCGTGATTTTCATAGAGGAAACGGAAGCAAACTCGCGGGAAGAAGAACTCTTCAGATTCCGAAAGAGCTCAAATATTTAAAGGATTACTACCCTGTTGCGGATAAAAGTCCCTTCTCCACATTCTTTGAATACTTTCGCTTCGGCGCTTCCTATGAAGACATCGCCACGGAAGTAAGATCAATTCAACCGGACCTGATCGGAATCTCCTCTTTGTTCTCTCCTTATTATCGGGAAGCGTTAAAAACGGCGGCTACGATCAAGGAAACTCTCGACGTCCCGATTCTTATGGGGGGTTCTCACGTTTCTGCTTGTCCTGAACTTATGCTATCCGATCCAAACGTCGACTTTATCATCCGAGGCGAAGGCGAAAAAGCGATCTGCGATTTTTTAGAAGAATTTAGAGCGAATAAACGTTATGCGCTCGTTCCATCCTTAGGTTGGAAAAAAAACGGGGAAATGATTCTAAACGAAATTGGAGAGAATTTCCCGATTCAAGAACTACCTCCTCCCGACTTGTCTTCGTTGACGAAGGAACATTATCTTTTCGCAGGTAGGCCGATGCGATTTATCATCACATCGAGAAGTTGTCCTCATCGATGTAGCTTTTGTTCGGTTCATACTACGTTTGGAACGAAGTATCGAAGAAACACGGTAGAAAACGTGTTAAACGAAATCAAAGAATCGTATAAGCTCGGCTATCGAGTGTTTGATTTTGAAGACGACAACCTCACCTTTTTTAAACCGGAGATGAAACAACTCTGCGAAGAATTGATTCGGGCCTTTCCGCAAAAGGACGTCCAATTTGTTGCGATGAATGGAATCTCCTACATCAGCTTGGATTCGGAGCTATTGATTCTGATGAAGGAAGCAGGTTTTACGAATTTGAATCTCGCGTTAGTCAGCTCGGACAAACTTGTAAGAGAGACAACGAAAAGACCGCATACGATCGAAAAATATCTTCAAATCGTGCAGGAAGGTTTTGCACTCGGTTTTCAAATTACTTCCTATCAAATCTTAGGACTTCCAATGGAATCCTTGGATTCGATGATTCAGACGCTTCAGTTCAACGCCGAACAACCTGTTTTAATGGGAGCCTCTCTTTTTTATCTCACACCGAATTCTCCGATCGCAGCAGGGTTTCCCGAAAGAAACGAGTCCGACGTTTTTCTATCCAGATTGACCTCGATGGCCATTCCTTCAAAACATTTTGAAAGAGAAGATATCTATTCGCTTTTTATCGTAACTCGAATTCTAAACTTTCTGAAAAGCGCACCGCTCGCTAAAGATGAGTCCCTTTCTTTATCGGATACGCTCTTACGTCTGGAAAAATCGGGAGTTCGTTCTTCAATTGGAGTCGGTCTTTTTCAAAAATTAATAAAGGAAAAGGTCCTATACGCTTCCACGAGTCATCAGGAAGTCCCGTTAGAAAAGTTTCGCTATTCTATCTTGGAAAGAGTTTTTGGAGAATTGGAAGGAATCACAACGCTTTCCGGCGGAAGGATTCTTCTTTCGAAGAGGGACGGGAGAGATTTATCGTTTCAAATAAAATCCGATTTTCATTCGAGTTCGTTTAACCATTAATTTCGTGCTTCCGGCAATGAAACGTTATGGAATTCGTTTTAACGATTTCAGAAGTATGCTCGGAAGGAATTCCATTCAAGACGAAAAGCCCGCCGGATTTCGCGAAACGGTGGATTTCAAACCGCAAACTTAAAATAAAGACTTACATGCAAGTTCAAAACGACCAATCCACTTCCGAACATATGTCAGAACGCCTCTTAGATAAGGCTGAATCTACCTTTTGGTTATTGGATCGGGTCTCTTCTATGAACTTTGCCGTCATCGCCGAAGGGGAAGGCGATTTGAAATTGGAAGCGGTTCGAAAGGCCATTGATTCCGTTCAAAAAAATCATCCGCTTGCAAATGTTCAGGTAGAATTAGGAAACGAGTTCGAACTAAGATTTAGGACAAAGGCTGGAAACCAAATTCCCCTTAAAATTTTCGAATTCGAAAACGAAGTATGGAAAAAAATATTAGCGGATGAGATGATCCTTCCTTTTTCCGAAGGGGAATCTCCTTTGATTCGAGCCGCTCTATTCGAATCAAAATCCGGACAATGGGTATTCTCTTTGATCTTTCATCATAGCATAGCGGACGGAAGATCGGGCTCCTTATTTCTTTCGGAAGTTCTAAAAAGGATCGAAAGTAATTTAAACAATAATAATATTCTAAACTATCATAAAATTCCAAAATCGGTCCTTTCCCTATTACAAATCAACGAGGAGAATCCGGAGACCGAAAACAAAACGGGCGTATCCGAAGAAATTACAGTAAGAATCGCCTCTCTTCCAATGTTCTCCAAGAAGAATCAAGAAGCGAATCCCGTTTTGACCGACTTTCAGTTTTCAGGCGTAGAATTGAAAAATCTGCTATCGCTTTGTAAAAAAAGAGGAGCGACCCTCCACGGAATCATAGGAGCATCGCAACTGATCGCTTTATATTCTTTATTCGATACGACGGAACCGATTCTATTGAACCTTTCCAATCCGGCGGATTTAAAGCCTAACTTATCGGAAGAAATCGCAAACGATACATTAGGACTTTATATTACCCTGCTCACGCTGGGAATCATCATTCGACAAGATTCGGATCCATGGACGATCGCCAAGGAAATTTCGACCGGATTGAAAACGCTGATCCGAAACGGGAAGAACGATATTTCTTTTTACGAACTCATTCCTTCCGCAAATCAGATCTTGAGCAAACCGAACGGGATCAAAATACTTTCAAATCTCTTACAAAGATTTCCACAGGCAAGCGTTCTAAGTAACGTGGGAATTTTACCGGATCTACCGAAATTCGAAAAATTTACGGTATCCAATCTTTCCTTTACGGTTCACCCTTCCCTGTCTCAATCCGTTTTCGTATCCGCATCCACGTATCAAGGAAAATTGACAATCCTTCTAAACCACGATTCCAATCGATGGGACTCGGAAAAATTCGGAATTTTTAAGGAAAGATTCGAGGAAATCCTCAGAAGGGAAGCAAATCAAAGCTGATTAGAATATTCTATTTTTCTAAAGCTTTTACAGAGACGTTTCGATTCGTTCGGACCAATATTCCAAAGAAGTTTTCAGACCGACCAAATCAAGAGGTTTAATCAGACAATCGTTCATACCCAAGGAAACGTATCTTTCCTTACCGCTTTCTATCGCGTCCGCAGTCAGCGCGATAATGATCGGAAATTCCGCGGTTTCCTTCCGAGAACGGATCCAATTCGTAGCTTCGATCCCATCCACTTCCGGCATATGAATATCCATCAAAACGATATCAAAAACTTCCAACTGCATTCTTTCAATGACTTCGCGTCCGTTGTGAACAACGACAGGATCGTAACCGAGTTTTTTTAAGGCTCTTTCAATCAGAAGGCAATTCGTTTCATTGTCTTCCGCCACAAGAATACGCATTTTTTTCGGAACTAAGTTTGTATAAACTTCGTCCAACTCTTTTATCTTTTCAGGCTCTAAGATCGTATCCACTTCGGACTGAGAAGCTATTTCATACACGATCGAAAACGTAAACTTGGAACCTTTTCCTTCCTTGCTTTCCAAGGATAAGGTTCCACCTTGAAGTTCGATCAATTGTTTTGTGATTGTCAATCCAAGACCGGAACCGCCGAACTTACGAGCGGTGGAAGTATCGCTCTGCGAGAATGCGTCGAAAACTTGTTTTTGTTTGTCTTCGGGAATTCCGATTCCCGTGTCGGAAACAACGAATTCGATGGAAACCTTATCGGCCGAAATTTTCTTCTCCGAGACTTTGAGAACTACACTTCCTTGATTCGTAAATTTAATTCCATTCCCAGCGAGATTCCACAAAATTTGTCTGAGTCTGAGCTGATCTCCGGATACAAATTCTTGAATATTGTATTTACCTTCCAGATTGAATTCGATGTTTTTTCGTTTTGCGAGCGGATTTAAGAGGTCATGAATTTCGTCCAAGACGGAACGAATCGAAAAAACTTCCTTATCAAGGATGATCTTACCCGCTTCTATTTTTGAAAAATCAAGGATGTCGTTGATGATTTGTAAAAGTGATTTCGCGGATCCGGAAAGAATCTTCGTATATTCCTTTTGTTCTTCATTCAGCTTTGTCGTTCCCAACAACTGAACCATACCGAGCACTCCGTTCATAGGAGTTCGGATTTCGTGACTCATATTTGCGAGAAAACTACTTTTAACTTTAGACGCTTTCTCCGCCATTTCTTTCGATTGTATCAATTCCCATTCGGTTTCTCTTCTTTGCTGAATTTCTTTCTTTAAAAGAATGATATTCTTATGAATTTCAGATTGAAGACCTTCTTTGAGTTTAAATTCCAGATCCTTGATTCTTTGAACGAGCATAATCGAAAATAGAATCGATTGAGAGATAAAGGCGATTTTTAAAACGTGAAGGGAAACAAAATTGATCGTAAGAATCCCTGTCGCACTCAGATTCATTATGATCGCGGCGGTAGGAAATATCAAGTGTATCAACAAAAGATTCTTCGCGGATTTTAAACCCTCCTGAATTCTTAAAAAACAAAAGTAAACGATGATTAAATTGTTCATTAGAATCCAATAATACGAAAATTGATTCAGCTTCACGGGAGCGAAGATCGTTGCTGGGATCAAAGACAAATTTACGACGTAATAAACGAGACTGACAACCTTGGCCTTTTTGCTCTTTTGTTCGGGAAATAAAAATTCCAAGGAAAATTGAAACAGAAACAAGCTGGCGGAATAAACAAGAATCAAAGTTGCCGTAAGATAATATTTCCCGTATTCCGGTTTAAAAAGATAGAGAAACAACCCGTCCCAAGAAGTTAGATAAACCGTAAAAAAAGTAATCATCAAAAAATAATAGAGATAGGATCTCGTTCTGAAGAAAAAATAGAGAGACAAGTTATACAAACTCATCGCAATCCCAAAACCGAGAGTTAGCCCAACGACTATTAATCGGAGTTGTTTTGTAAGACCGAATTTTTTTTTGGATTCCAAAAGAAGAGGAATACGAAGAGGGGTTCCACTTTTGATACGAACCGCAATTTGAATCGATTCGCCCGGTCTTAAATAGAAATCAAGAGACGGGAACGTTTCTTCATACACGCGGTTTGAACCTGCTAGTATTTCGCGCGTTATCCGCTCATGTCCGTATGTATAGTGAATGTCGACTTCTTCCAAATAAGGATTATATACTTCGAATTCGCCGTTAAACTCGTTTCCGGTATCGTTCTCGAGGGGAATATAAAACCAAACCGATTCATTTGAAAAGCCAAGGGAAAAAATTTCCGAGGGAATGTTTTGAAAATCCAACCCAGGACTTTTGGAAAAAATTTTTTCCCTGAAGTCTTCTCCACGATTGTCTTTGAAATAATAGATGAAGGTGCGAAGGTTGCCGAGTTTTTGGAGTTGGGAAACTTTTCCGCTCTCCGGAACCGAGGATTCCCCTGACAAAGAAAGATTGAACAGTAAAACCGCGCAGAAAAGTAAGAAGAATCTCATTGTAAAGACGAAAGACCCAGTAGAAAACAGGTAATTTGGATCTATATTCTTGAATCCTTTCCGTGAGTAAAAAGATTTTTTCCTTAGAAACTCTTTTTACGTTCCACAAAAAGGGACGATCGAATTTGAAAAATTCCCGCGCTTTGCGGGAGATTGATCCTTCTTGAACCGAAATGAGACCGATTCGGATCGGAAATTCTACCGAATCTCGATCTCTTACGTTCAGGATTGAAAGAAAACTTTAATATTCCACCCCGATGATTTTATCAATCATACCGTATTCGAGCGCCTCTTTTGCGGAAAACCAAGAATCACGATCCGTATCTTTTACCATCCTTTCCAAGGGTTGTCCGGTGGCCTTCGCCATGATTTCGTTTAACAAGTCCTTTTCCCTTTTTACGGATTCTGCGAAAATTCGAATGTCTTCGGCCGGACCTTTGAATTCTCCCATAACGTGAGGTTGATGGATAAGAATTTTACTGTGGGGATAAGCCGAGCGATTCCCTTTATCCCCGCAAAGAAGTAAGACGGCGCCGAAAGACATGGCCATTCCCAGACAAACCGTATAAACCGGATTCCGAACGCTCTTCATAACGTCGAGAATCGCCAAACCGGCGTAAGTCGATCCTCCGGGAGAATGAATAAAAAGTGTGACGGGCCGAGTCGGATCGACCGCTTCCAGATATAAAAATCGATCGATCAGATATCTCGCCGAGTTGTCGTTCACTTCCCCCCAGAGAAAAACCTTCCTTTGTTCGAGGTATACGTTTTCGATTTGTGCATTAGGATAGATTTGAGTCGCTTCCAAATTCTTCTCCTATGCGGCGAACGCGAGACGTAAATGAGCTTCCGGTCTGAACGCCTCTCCGATTCCGTCTCTTAAAATATTCTTCAGAAAAAGATGTCTTTTTTTGATAAAGGAAAGAGTTTTTCCCTCGGACTTTGATATTTCGACTAACGTGAAATTCTTGTAATAATACATTTCGATCAACCTCTGATCGGAAGGATCCAGTTTTTTTACGTTCTCGAGAATGGTTTCGTAACATTCCTTTTCTAAAAAAGTGGAATGTAATTCTTTCGAATTTTGATCGATACGATTCGGTTCCACAAAAACTAAGGATCGGTGTTCTTTTTTTCTAAGAATTCGATCTCCGTGTTTGATCAAAACCCTTTTGAGTAAGGAAGGAAAGGCCGCCGGCGTCGTGATCTTTTCGAGATTACGATAAAGATCCCAAAAGGATTCCTGAACCACGTCATGAGAAAGATCCTCGTCTTTGAGAATCTTCGCCGCGAATTGAGTCGCAAAGCGAGAAAACCGTTTTTGTAAAACGTTCCAGGCCCGTAAATCTCCGGATTTCGCTTTGTTCAAAAGTTCGATATAGGATATGTCTTTCATACGATTTAAAGTCCCGGCCTTGTCAATTTTGGTTCTTAAAAAACGATCTTCCTTCGGGGATTTTTTAAAAAAAGGATTTTTCTCACGCAAAAAACCCCGAAGGAAGCGAAAATTCTACATTCTTCCTTTATCTTTCAGCCGATTTCTAAGAGCTTTGGCCATTTGTTTGTCCATTTGCTTGCGCTTCTGAGCCTCGATCGGATCCGAAAGAGCTTTATAAGCCTGCAACTCTTTCAGAAGTTTTCGATAAGACGCATAACGTTCTTCCTCGATTTTTCCTTCTACGATCGCGGCCTGAACCGCACAACCCGGTTCTTCTCGATGGGTACAATCTCGAAAACGACAATCCAAAGCCGCAGAAGCGATTTCGGGGAAGATGAGTTCGATTTCGTTTTCGTCTCCTCCGGAAAAAAGGCCCACTTCTCTTATTCCGGGATTGTCCATCAAAATCCCGCCTTGAGGCAAAAGAAAAAGTTCCCGGTGAGTCGTCGTATGCCTTCCCGTTCCGTCGCTGGCTTTGAGCGTATTCGTTTTCTGAATCTCTTCACCTAACAAAGAATTAATGATCGTCGATTTACCCGCTCCGGACGAACCGAGGAACGCGATCGTCTTTCCGGGTCGAATCCAATCCATCAAACTCTGTGTTTGGGAATCATCCAGCGCCGAAATCATCAATACGGGAATATCGCCCGCGATTTTTTGAATCTCGGAGAATTTCGTTTCCGGATCGTCGCATAAATCCCGTTTGTTGAGAACGATCGCGACTTCCGCGCCGCTGATCTTCGCCAGGAAAAGATAACGTTCGATTCTTCTCGGACTGTAGTCGTTGTCCAGCCCCATCACTACGAGCAACAGATCGATATTCGACGCGATCGCCTGGGATTGACTTCGTTTTCCCGGACTCGCCCGTTTTAAGAACGTTTTTCTCGGAAGAATTTTTTCTACGATACAAAGGTCGTCTCCAGCAATTTCCCGAACGAGAATCCAATCACCGGTTACGAGAGATTCTCCGGAGGATAACAAAACTCCGGATTGGATCCCACGACGTTCCCCAAGATATGTTAGAATTTTTGAATATTCTCCATAAACGGAAATGACCCGTGCAGGAATGAGATCGGACGAGGGTTCCGCGAGAAATACTTCCGGATCCCAGCCGTACGAGGCGAGTAGCGAATTTGATTGTGACATTTGATTCCTTCTTAATTTTGAAATAAATATGGAACTCCCTTCCCTTTTTCAGGAATGCGAGGAGTTGGAATTTAAGATGGAATCAAACAATCATATTCAGTTTTCTGAATTTCATTATCGAAAATCATCGTGAAATAAGTCAATCAAAGAATTCTTAACGCGCACAAGAATCGAATTATAAAAACGTTAATTGCTCTTTTTACAAGGAAACGATTGAGGAAACCGAAAATCCGGAAACGGATCGAATCGCACTTTTTCATCAGTATCCGCGCTTTTTTGTTAAAATATTGCCGATTCTTAACCTTTAGCCTTACAATTTTTCTTGCAATATTTTCCTTTTTTGGAAATATTTTGCCAATTTAACCCAGGCAAAAACATTGATTAAAAAAATTTCACAGCCCATCGAAAAAATCAAAGGTCAATACGATACGATCGTTATCGGTTCCGGTTACGGCGGAGCGATCGCCGCCTCCCGCCTTTCCAGAGCGGGAATTGAAGTCTGCCTTTTAGAAAGAGGCAAAGAAATTCGACCTGGAGAATTTCCAAACAAAGAAATTCAAGCTTTTGAAGAAGTACAGGCAAACTATGAAGACAAACATATCGGTCATCAAAACGGGCTTTACGATTTTCACTTTAACAAAGACATCAATGTTCTCGTCGGTTGTGGCTTAGGCGGAACTTCGCTTATCAATGCGAACGTTAGTCTTCGTGCGGTCCCCGAAGTTTTTCAAGATACTTGCTGGCCTGCGATTATTCGAAAAGAAGCCAAGGATCACGGATTGGATCCTTACTATTCCAAAGCGGAAGAAATGCTTCGACCGAACCCGATTCCGAAAAATTATTCCGATCTTCCGAAACACCAAGCTCTCAAAAAGTCTGCGGTTTACATGGGAAAGGATTTTTATCCGACTCCGATCAATGTCACATTCGAATCCAAGCTCAATCACGTTGGGGTTCAGCAAGATGCTTGTACACACTGCGGAGATTGTGTTACGGGTTGTAACGTTTCTTCCAAAAACACAACCCTTATGAATTATCTTCCCGATGCGGCCAACTTCGGCGCGCAGATCTTTACAGAGGTCAAAGTCAATTATCTTGAAAAGAAAGACGGCTATTGGCTGGTTCATTTCATCCCGCTCGGGGTAGATCGGGAAAAGTTCAGCAAGGATGAACTTTTTATTCGTGCGAATACGATCGTTCTCGCGGCGGGAACCTTGGGTTCCACCGAAATTCTCCTTCGATCCAAAGAAAAGGGACTCGACCTTTCCGATCAAGTCGGAGTTCGGTTTAGCGGAAACGGAGATATGTTAGGTTTTTCTTTTAATGGAACTGCTAAGATCAACGGAATCGGTTTCGGAAGTAAAAAACAAAACGGAAACGGCCCGGTCGGTCCTTGTATTACGGGCGTTATCGATACACGAACAAGCGCTTCGAAACTCGAAGACGGAATGATCATAGAAGAAGGATCGATTCCAGGTGCAATTCGTGGTCAATTGCCTGCGGTTTTCGCATTGGGTTCCAAACTCTCCGGTGTAAAAACAAAAAAAGGGATCGTAACTTGGATTTTTGAAAAGATTCGAGTTTTCTTAAGTTTCATCCTTGGTCCTTTTCACGGAGCAATCCGTAATACGCAGACCTATCTTGTTATGGCTCACGACGGAAATGACGGTAAGATGTTTTTGAAAGACGACCGTCTTCGTATTTCTTGGCCGAACGTCGGTAAAAAACCGATCTTCGAAAAGATCAGCAATATCTTAAAAGATTCTACAATTCCTCTCCAAGGAACCTATATTAAGAATCCCGTATGGAACAAGTTGACGGATCAGGATCTGATCTCCGTTCACCCACTCGGAGGATGTCCGATGGGTGAGGACGCGGGTTCTTCCGTCGTAAACGAAAACTGTCAGGTTTTTTCCGGAAAGAATGGAACAGCCACGCATAACGGACTCTATGTGATGGACGGCTCGGTGATTCCTCGATCGTTAGGGGTCAATCCGCTTCTTACCATCTGTGCGATCTCCGAAAGGGCTTGCGAAAAACTCGTTTCCGAAAGAGGAAAAAGGATCGATTATAGCCTTCCATCTCATCCGAAAAATTCGGACGTCATGGATGATTCCACTTTAGGAATCGAATTCACTGAATGTATGAAAGGTTTTTATTCCACTCAATCGAAAGAGGATTACGAAAGGGGATTTCAGATCGGCCAGGACGAAAAAACCTCCTTCGAATTCTTACTCACGATTCGTAGTAACAATCTGGAGAAGATGGTCGCCGATGTTGAACACAAGGCTACGTTATTCGGAACCGTTAGAGCTCCTATGATCTCGAAGGACGTGATCACCGTGACCAACGGAGATTTCCTACTCTTTGTCAACAGAGAAGATCGTATCGAAACCAGAAATATGGTGTATAAGATGATTCTTCAAACCGAAGAATCCAAACGTTATCTCTTTGTCGGCGCAAAGTGGGTACAAAACGACGGGATCACAAATATCTGGAGAGATACGAGTACGCTTTTCGTAACGATCTACGACGGTGAAACGGAATCTTCACCGGTTTATGCAAAGGGAATTCTCCACATTCTTCCCGAAGATTTTGCAAAACAGATGACCACGATGAAAGTCATCAACTCCAAATCTATTGCTGATTCAATCAAGGGAATGGCCAAGTTCGGCGCGTTCTTCACCGCGGCTCTTTACGACGTCTATGGTGGAGTGGCGAGCGCGATCGTTCCTTGGGACAAGGACGCGAGACCAAGAACCAAAAGACCTCTCCGCGTTTCCGCTCCGGAAACTTATTTTTTCAAAGCCGATGATGGTGCCGATCTTCGACTTTTAAGATACAAAGGCGGCAACAAAGGACCGGTTCTTCTGTCACCCGGCCTCGGTGTCTCCAGTTTGATCTTTAGTATCGACACGATTGAAACCAATCTACTCGAATATCTTTTCGAAAACCAATACGATATCTGGATGTTCGACTATAGAACTTCGATCGCACTTCCTTCAGCTCCCCTTCCGAACACGGGAGACGTTATTGCGACGAAGGATTATCCCGCCGCAGTGAAAAAAGTTCGGGAACTGACCGGAGTGGACAAGATCCAAGTGGTCGCACATTGTTTCGGCGCAACTACGTTTACGATGGCATTACTCGCCGGATTGGAAGGGGTTCGCTCGGTAGTTCTCTCCCAGATTTCGGCTAACGTAGAAGTTCCAACCTCGATGGATATCAAAGTAGGGCTTCATACTGCGGAATTGATGGACTTGGTAGGAATCAAGGATCTGACCGCCTATACGACGGACCACGCGGATTGGTTGGATAAATTTTTCAACTCCGCTCTCGCGCTTCAACCTCAGTCTTTCTTTTCGCACGACGTAAATCCCGTCAGCAGAAGAATTTCGTTTCTTTATGGAAGTTTATACAAATTAGACAATTTGAATGAAGAAACTTATAGATACGGACTCGGAGAAATGTTCGGAGTCGCGAATATCAAAGCCTTTGAACATCTTTCCAAGATGATCCGTGCGCATAAGGTTGTGAATGCGGAAGGCGGAGACGCTTACGTTCCCCACATAGACCGATTGAATCTTCCGATCACTTTCATCCACGGAGCGGAGAATCAGTGTTATCTTCCGGAAAGTACGGAGAAAACCTATCAGACTTTGATCGATCGTTTCAATCCAGGTCAATACGCGCGTCATGTAATACCCGGTTACGGACACATCGATTGTATCTTCGGTAAAAACGCCCACAAAGACGTGTATCCACTCATACTTCAGGCTTTGAAAAAATACTGAAGCGAATCAATAGATTAGAATTTTATTAATTTCTCTTACGGAAGGAAGAATGTCAAAAAACAACGTGCAACAATACGACGCAGTCGTGATCGGATCCGGATTCGGCGGATCCATCAGCGCCTTACGTCTTTCAGAAAAAGGCCAAAAAGTTTTGGTATTAGAACGCGGAAAAAAATATACTCAGGGAATGTTTCCCAGAGACGTCCAGAACGTGAACAATCTTCTCTGGCGTTATCCAAAAAAGAAAAAGTCCTTAGGACTTTACGAACTGAATTTTTTCAGCGGCCTTGGAACCGTCACCGCCTCCGGTTTGGGTGGAGGATCTTTGATTTATGCGAACATACATATCCGGCCCGACGACGCGGTTTTTCAAGATCCGAGATGGCCTGCTCCCTTCAATCGAAACTATTTGGATCCTTATTACGATAAAGTCGCTTCCAAACTCGATGTAAAACCGGTTCCTCCGGAATGGGATCTCCCTAAACGAAACAAGTTCAAGGCCGCGGCGGATTTGAATCGTCATTCTCACTTTGATCCCGATGAGGCGGTCAGTTGGTTAAAACCGGCGAGACCCGGTCAATCCGTTTGTCTACGTTGTGCGGAATGCGAATTCGGATGCAATCACGGGGCAAAAAACACATTAGATTTCAATTATATTGCCGATGCACAAAAAAACGGTGCCGTATTTCAAACGGATTCTTTGGCTTCGCATATCGCTCCCGATCCGAAGGGCGGTTATATCGTTTTCTACGAGAATACCGTAACCGGCGAAAAACATTCCGTCTATGGGAAAAGAGTCGTCCTATCCGCGGGAACGTTAGGAACCAACCGAATTCTTTTTAACAGCAGAGATTATTACAAAACACTTCCGAATTTAAGCAAACAACTTGGGAAAGGATATTCCGGAAACGGAGATTTCTTAGGAGGAATCGAATCCAGCAAAACCGATCTCAAACCTTGGGACGGTCCGGACGTTACAACAGTGATCAATTATTTTCCGGAGGGATTTCAATATACGATGGCGGCGCCTACGTTCAACGAACCCGTGATGGCCGTCCTTGCTTCGTTGGGAATCGCAAAACCGAATTGGTTCTTACGATTGATCGGACCTCTTTTTTGGAAAAGTTTGAAGTGGATTCTTCCCTTAATCTTCAAGAAGGGATGGATCTCCAAACCTTTACCTCCCGGAGCGCCTGGCGCGGGAGATCCGAAGTACATGTCGAATCTCTTTGCGATCGGAAGAGACAATGCTAACGGAAGAATCGTTCGTTGCGGAAAAGATATCGATGTAAAGTGGAATTATTCAAAAGAGAATCAAACTTTGATCCAAAACATGACGGCTTCGATGCAACAAGTAGGAGATGCCTACGGAGGACAATTCGGCCCGCTCGCCACTTTCTTACTGTTCAATCGAATTCTCTCCGTACACTCGATGGGTGGTTGTCATTTAGGAGCCAATCCGGACAAGGGGGTCGTATCCGAAACGGGAGAAGTTTTCGGGTATAAGAATTTGTTCATCGCGGACGGATCCGTAATTCCTTCTTCGATCGGATTTCACCCGGTGATGACCATCTCTGCAGTTGCAGAACATACTGCGGCGGCAATCTGTTCCAACCTATAAAACCGTAAAACGATCATATCAATATATAATTCGAATCAATGAATCGCATCAAATTCTAATATAACATTTGACACTGTTTTGATGCATTCTATTCTTCTAATTTAGAAATATTGATACTATTGTTAAAAAAAGAAGAGTCGAGAGATAAACACAAATCCTCTTCTCTTTTTTAGAAACCGGAAATATCGAAAACAAATATAGAGAAAAAGTCGTTTCATTATCAAAAAGGAAACGGCTTTTGAGATCCATTCTTCCATCTAGTCCAATACAAACAAAGAAACCAAAAGGAAGCCAGTTAATGCAACAAAATCAGCTTTATATCGATCTTGGAATGTCCGAGGAAAAATACAGCCAAGAAGTGATCGAAGGTCAACAAGTCTATACGAGCAGTTTTCTCAGAATTTACGACCTTGTCGTTTTGCATATCATCAGCCGTTGGTTCTGGCGTTGTCCCCCACAAAATATGGTCCAGCTTTATAATAAATATCTCAGCGCAAATCATCTCGACATAGGAGTTGGAACGGGTTATCTTCTTCAGAAAGCGAAATTTCCCGTTGCAAAGCCGACCATTTCCGTTATGGATTTGAACGCGAACAGCCTGATAGAAGCCAGAAGAAGATTGTCCGGTCTTGCCGGAAACTTCAACGCATATCGTGCCAATATCCTCGAGCCGATCGAGACCGAAGAAAAGTTCGATTCCATCGGCATGAGTTTTCTGTTTCACTGCGTGCCGGGTCCGATTCGCGAAAAAGCCTCCACCGCGTTTCAGAATCTTCTCAAAATTCGAAATCCGGAAGGAGTGATTTTCGGATCGACCGCCTTACATGATCTAGGCCAGACCCATTATCTCTCTCGCAGGGGAATGAAAAATCTAAACCGAAGAGGAGTGTTTCACAATACACAAGACACTTTTTCGGATTTGGAATCGGCTCTCAAAGAAAACTTTAAGGATTACGAATTGTATGTGATCGGAGCAATTGCATTTTTCGCAGGAAAAAAAGCGAAGTAAAAGAAGAATTCGACTCCTCATTCTTCTTGATAGCCGAATTTTGAAATCCCTTGAAATCGGACCAAAAGTCCGATTTCAAATCAGCTCCAAGCCGAAGCAGAACATTCTAAATATTGAATATTCTTTCAGCTCTCAAATTCAATAGATAGGATTTTCCGCTAATCTTTTTAGATCCCTCTTTGCATCCAGTTCCTCGAAGATCCCTTTCGCTGTAGAAATACGCTCTTGATCCTTGAGAAGCTGACCAATTTCATACAACGCGGATGCGTATTCCCAACGATTGAGAGTATTTGATAAAAAGAGTTCCGCTTCCTTAAAGATCGCTTCCGCCTTCTTCCTATTTCCGGAATAGAATTTTAATTTTCCCTTGAGTACCAATGCCGGACCGTAGAGATACGGTAACGATTTTCCTAATTTCAACCCATTCTTCAAACCGTATTGAATGATTTTGTTTAGGCTTTTGTCTCCCGATTCCTGTTGAGCAAAAAGTGCCGCTTCCGCGAGATAAACGTTTCCAATTTGAAGTTGAGGAAACTTTACTTCACATCGTAAAAATCCTTCGTAACTTCTTTTCGACCAATAGGCGGCTTTTTCGGTCCAACCTTCGTAGATCGTAAGCTTGAGAAGTTTATTGATCGTGGAAAGCTCGTTCATCACGTCGTTTTCGGACGCGGCTCTTTCCGCCTCCACCATCAATCGTTTTTCCAAATCCAACGGATCCACTTCTCCAAGGAGATACCCGAAATACGGGGACCAGATACGAGTCCATCTCAACTGAAGCTGGGCACCGAGATCGCTCGCCAATTCTCCGATATCGTCAAAGTATTTTTTAGCGGTTCTAAAATCGGATTGGAAATAATAGAGAAATCCGCCCGAGGAAAGCGCCGAAAGCAAATCCCATTTTTCGCCGACTTGTCGATAAATCGCAACCGAATCGTGAAGATACGGAAGACCCAAGTCCGGACGATTCTGCATCATGTAATAGATTCCGTGAACCAAAAACCCGATCGCCCTTGCGTACGGATCTCCCGTTTTTTCCGCGAGTTCCATTCCTTTGCTCAGAAAATGTTTGGATGGTCCGAAAAGATTTAATCCGAAGAATACCTGACCTAACGCACATTCGGCGAGAGACTGTCGAACTGGGTCATCGAATCGTTGAGTCGCGTTGTACTGGGTAAAGACGGACCAACCGAATTTTTTGATGTCCTTCATGATGTACAATTTAGCGAGCGTTACCAGAATGATACATCTAAGGCGAAGTTTTTCAGCTTTGTTCGACGAAGTATAAGAAGGTCCCAAAAGAGAGAATCGAAGAACAAAAGGAATTTGTAATACGATTTTGAAGATCGTATCCGGTCGACTTCCCGGCGCGCGAATACCGGTAAAACGAAGAGCGGTTTCCAAGGCTTCCATAGCGCGCGGAATATCGTCCTGTTCCTGATAAACCTGACCCAAACCGGTATAAGAACGAATCAAGTTGAACGTAGACTTATTTTCCAAACAATCTCTGAAAAGGGCTTCCGCCTTGGAATATTCCCCGAGTTGTCTATGTACGTGAGCCAATTCCTGCGTGATTTCGTAATAAAGATCACTTTTGCTTTTACCGGCCTGAGCAATCATTTCCAAAACTTTGCCGTAGTGATAGATCGCATCCCGGTTGGCATATCTGCTTCTTGCCTTACGAGCGGCCATCAAAGAATACTTCGATGCCTTTTCGTAATCGGCACATTGTTGATAGTGAAAAGCGAGAATATCCGCCATCTCTACGATATTGTCTTCGTTCTCTTCTTCAATAAAGGACGCGATACGTTTATGCAAATCCTCTCGAGTCGAATGTAGAAGCGTATTGTACACGATGTCTCTGATTACGATATGTTTGAAAATATACGTGAGAGGATCGGTGATTTCCAAAGGAGTCAGGTCCAACCCTTCTAAACTCTGAAGAATATTCTGAATCTCCGAGCGAAATTCCACCGGAAGAAGGTGATTGAGAGTCTGTACGTTGATCAGACGTCCGATTACGGACGCGGTTTTTAAAACGATCTTTTCCCGTTCCTGCAAACGATCCACGCGAGCGAGTAGAACGTCGTTGAGCGTATTCGGAATTTGAATGTCTCTCGTCGTTTCGGAAGGAGAAAGGGTTCCATTCTCCATTTTTTTCAACGTTCCTTCTTCGATCAAATTGTGAACGATGGATTCCAGGAAGAAGGGATTTCCGCTGGAGCGATTGAGAATCTGATCCAAAAAGTCTTCCTGACTCGTATCCATTTTGAATTTATGAACTAAAAAATCTCTCGCTTCGTCCGGTTTGAATTCTTTCAGACGAATGAGTTCCTCGTTTGGAGCGACGGATTCTTCCGCGAACTGTCCTTCTGGTCTCGAAACCAAGATCAACATCGCCTTCATCGAAGGAAGCCTTGCGGCAAGTTTTTCCAAAAGTCGTGAAGAAAGTTCGTCGATCCAGTGGACGTCTTCGAAAATCAACAAAAGAGGTTTTCGTTCGGCGCGTTCCTGAAGCAGGGAAATGATAATTTCAAAAAGCCTTTCGTTCTTTTGTTTTCTGTCGATCTCGCGAGTCAAAGGATCCTCTTCCACCGGAACGCCCATCAAAGCGACAAGCGCCTTGGCCCAGGCGATATCAAACGAATTCAACTTTTCTAATGCGTTCTCCGCTTTTTGAACTCTCGTTTCGATCGAATCGTCCTCGAAAATACCGAGGAATAAACTGAGTAATTCTTTCCATGGATAGAATGGGGTGAACTTTTCATAAGGATAACAATATCCGATCAGGATTTCGACTTCTCGATCGTATGCCTGATCGATAAAGGTGTTGGTCAATCTGGATTTACCCAAACCTGCGTCTGCGATCACTCTACAAACGACTCCGCCTTTTTCCATAGAAGTATCGAGCATCTTGTGAAGACGATCAATCTCTTCCTTTCTTCCGATCATCGGATCACGGTATTGAATGAGTAGGCCGGGTATGTTCTTCTGTTCTCCGGTAAGTTGAAAAACCTTTTTAACTCCGGAAACCCCTTTGAGTTCGATATCTCCGATTTCATGAAAAGTAAAATTCTTTCCCAATTTACTTTTCGTTTGAGAATCGATTAGAATTCCCGTCTGTCCGGCTAACGTAGATAGGCGGGCCGCGATGTTCATCATTTCTCCGATTGCGGTAAAGTCCTTTCGAAACGGAGCGCCCAAATCACCGCAATAAGCCATTCCGGTTGAGATTCCGGTCTGAAGATTTTTTGCCGCGGGAAAGTTGGAAGCGCCCTCCGTAAGACGAAGCGCAAATCGTGCGGCCAAGGCTTCCTTGTTTTCCAGTGCGGCGGGAGCGCCAAAAAGAATCAAAAAAAGCGCTCCCTTATCGGATAAGTCGGTTAGAACGAAGGTCCCCGAACATGCGGCGACGATCCCTTGTATATATACAAAAAAGTCGTTAAAATTCTTAGAATCCGTACTCGATTCCAAAGGAGAATCGATGTGAACGAATGCCGCGGCGACTTCCCGATAATCGCCGGAGAAAGCCCTATGAACGTTTGTAATTCTCTGGTATAGCTCGGGTACGATAAAACGTTTGCAACGTTTGAAAAAACGTTCCGATGAGATTCGATCCGTCGTCGCACGTGAAGGAGCGACGTAATGATTGTCTATCCTTTCGCAATCGATTAGACGTACGAATTTGGAATTGATACTTTCGCCCGTTTTAGAATCCGGTAGAAGATCCCAAAGTTTCGCGCTGAGAATGATTTCTCCACCTAACGCTAATTTTTCGGCGGCGATGGAATCATCCACTGGATTTCCCGCAATCACCGCTCTTAGAAATCGATCCGGATCACCCAAAATGAATTCGTGATATTCTCCGTAACCAAGACCGACTCTTGCCGGAAGATTCACATTCTCGCCCAAAAGTTGATTGGAGCTGTATTCCGAAATCGAATTAAAAATTCCTAATGCACAATTCGCGACACGTAACGCCGCTTCGGAGTCGGTTTCTTCCTCTTTTTTTTCGAAACTCACGAGAACGGAGTCTCCGGCGAATTGATAAACCGCCCCTCCCCATTCATTCAAATGTTCTAATAAAGCGGTGTAATAATTGGAAAGAACCGTTTGTAAAGCGTCTATCCCCCTTGTACCTTTTGCGGCGAGAGCCAAAGTGGTCGGAGTAAAACCGACCACGTCAAAGAAGAGAACGGCGCCCTCAAAAGTCTGAGAACGTTGGAGTTTCGATTCGTTGGAATCTGCCAATTTTCGGACAACTGCAGACGGGAGATATGGTCTGATCAGTTCAAGTGTGTCTTTGATGGATTCCGTTGCACTATTCATAATAATCCTAAATCGAATGTTATTTTTGTTTCATCAATTCTGCAAGGCTGTTAGACGAAGAATTTTGACCAATTATTCGCGGTATTGTCCTTTAGCTTGCAGAATTGTAATTTTTATTAAAGTTTTGGCGTCGGCTTTATCCCCGTAATTCCCTCCGCTACACGTTCGGAAAGAGCCGCGATCGTCATGGAAGGATTCGCGCCGATTGCGGTCGGCGAAAGGCTCCCATCGGCCACGTAGAGTCCTTGATACGAAAAAACCTGTCCAAACGTCTTCGGATCCGCGGAAGTCACCGCGTTCACCTTAGAATTTCCAAGTATACAACCACCTAACGGGTGTACGGATACGTTATTCCGTATCGGCCAAGCCCAGGTCGGCATCGCAAAATGCGTCTTGGCTTTTATGTAAGAAGCAAAATTCTTCGTTACGTCCAAAATCGCTTCGTACAGAGGCATACTGTTTTTCTGAGGCCATTGCACTTGGATTCCCCGTTTCCGGTCCAAAACCATTCTCCCGTCCGAACGGTCGACACCCATGCAGAGAAGCACCAAAGAAGTGTAGGAAACATCCCCTTTCATCAACTCACTCATGAGATAACCAACCCTACCGAATATTTTTCCGGTGAAAAAACGTTTAAAGAGTTCGCCGATCATATGAAAGAAAAACCCGATTCTAAAAATGAATGGGATCGCCGCTTCCGCAAAATATGCGGCAAAGACCGGATAACTTGCGTCCTCCAAAACGAAGGCTTTTTTCGGATCAAAGTTTTTGAAAAGATTATAATCCGTGTATTGAGTGATGACCGGTCCGTAGTTCGGATCCGCAGGATGGGTTCCCTTTGTCGCAAAAGATAAAAAGTCTCCGTTTCCGGAAAATTGTTTTCCAATGTGCTCCGAAATGTCGGGAAGGGTTTTGTATTCTTCCTTACACTTAAGAAGAAGTTCCGTTGTGCCTAACGTTCCCGCGGAGACTACGACTCTTTTTGCAAGGACGGACTCGAGTCCTCGATTCGAAGAAGATAGATCGAGGAAATAAATCCTATAACCGTGTTCTCCATGAGCGGACGGATCGTCGTTTCCTTCGGCGGAAACCGGAACGATTTTCTGAACGAGATGTTCCGTACGAATATCGGCTTTGTATTTATTCTCTGCTACGAAAAGATAATTCAGATCCAATGTATTTTTAGAATGTGAATTACATCCGATATCGCATTCCGCACAATAAGTGCACGAAGTTTGAACTGCGCCGTAACGATTTTTTTCCTGAAGTCCGATTTCAGTCGGCTTCTTAAAATCGTTCCCGAAGAATACGTTGATATCGGCGAGTTTGGATTCTCTTCCCTGAGACTTTGCAAACTTCTGATAAAGTTCCGTACGAACGATTCTTCTTCTTGGATCGTTATTCAAAGGGATCGGTCGCGAACCCAATACTTCCTTTACGATTTTGTAATACGAAGTGAGGCTTTTCTTTTTTACGGTTGCCGGCCATCTATCGTCGAAAATGTGTTCCGGCGGTTCCAAAAAAACGTTCGCATAAATCAAAGACCCGCCTCCGAGTCCGGCTGATAAAACCACGTCCATATTCGGATAATTCCGAATATCGAACAAACCGGTTTGATTCAACTTGGATAGTTTTCCAGGTCGAATCTTCTTCTTATTTTCTTCCGGAACGTTCCAAAAATTTTTGGCCATATCGTGCGGAGATCGCGGGAAAGAGCCCTTTGGATAACGTTTACCGCGTTCCAGGATCAAAACCTGTCCCGGCCATTTTTTACTCAACCTACAACCGTTTACGGCTCCGCCGAAACCGGTGCCTATCACAACCGCTTCGTATTTTTTCATTACAACCCCGATACTTATATTGATATATTAAAATAAACTAAATTCAAAATGATGAAGGAGATAAATTCCTATGATCAAAGCGCCAAGGAATGAAAAGAAGGAGAACAAAAAATGAAACTTCTCCCAGTTGTCCAGGGATCGAAATCCTTTATAACTTCGTTTCCAGGCCCATTTCGGAAGATCTTCCAGTTCATCGCCTAACTTATGAAGATCGAAAATCGTGATCGCCAACAATACGAGCGTGGAAATCAAAAGGATCGGTTTTATAAATCCGGAAACCCTGCAAAAAAGTTCTCCGAAAAAACCCAAGTTCCCCCAGCAAACGAACGTCCGTAATGTTACCCAGACGATCAAAATCGGTAAGCCGGCAAAAACGATGAGAATTTCACCCCAAATCGAATTTCGTTTTACCTTTCGTTTTCTTTTTTTGCGTGGATCCTCGTTCGCCGCTTCTACCATAAGTCGTCTCCGTTATAAAGTTCGATCTGTTTTCTGGAATCTTCGTTCTGGAAATAACCGAGCGCTTTCCAGACTTCAAGTGAAGTTGTCTTATAAACTTTCCAGGATCTTTCACAGTCGGGCGTGATTGGAATGTCTTTCAACGCCACAACCTTTTGCACATATTCCTGACAATTATTTGCTTTATAACGATCTTTTTGTATGGGATCGTATTTAGGGAAAGAATCGGAAATTCTCAAACGATTCAATAATATTTTTCGCATATTGTCTTCGCACTTTGTCCCGAATATACAGTGCCAAGGATTGTCGTTTCCGGTAAGTTCTCTTACCTTAGGGAAATCGTCTTTTACGATAATTTCTTTGAGTCTGGATCGGAAAAGATTCGGGATTCCCTTTGCGTAATTTTCCCATTCCGAAACTCGATTGTCGCTGTGAACGGGATGATCCGGAAGAGTCATATCGGAAGCGTGTCCTCTTCCGGTAGGATACATCTTATTAGAATTATATAATTTACGATGTGCAAACGAATCCCCTAAGAGATGAAATGCGAATCCTAATGCACAAAGTTTTTCCGGTTGTTTTTCCTTCTTAGAGGTAAGTTCGTTTCGCAATCGATCCAGAGTGACGATCGCAACATTTCTCAGGTGTTCGCTCTCCCCTCCCGTCAATCCGTGAAGAAGTTGTTGCACCTCTGCCATTCTCCCGAGCGTATAACGAGAGCCTCGATCGGTAAAGACCCAGAGCAAATACTGAAACGGATGATCGATTGCTAACTTTCTGTAAACTCCGATCGCATCCAATTCGGGAACTTCATCCGGAAGTTGAGCGCAAAAGGCAACGAGTGCCGTTTCTTCTTTTGTAAGCGGAGAAGGAGTATGAAAATTATTTAAAACGGTTTGAACCGTGTAAAAATGACCGTCCTCCTGATACGCACCAAGGCCGTGACATAACAATAAAAGAGCGATAAAGATCGATTTAGTCAATTTCTTCCCAAACATAAATCGACAATAAATGCATCTTTTGACAACAATTGCAACAATAGTTTACTTCTCTGACCTCTTTCCTGACATTTTTTAAAAAAAGGGAGAACCGTAAACTTTTGGAAACGAAGAATCCAAGAAGGATCGCACCTTATAAAAAAAGAACGATCTAACTCCTTTTAGGAGCAAGAACGAACGGGGAGCATTTCCCGGTAAAAAATATGCTTGTAAATGCGATGCGACATTTCATTCTCCCATGGATCTCTTGATCGCTTTCTTTCTTAGGTAAAAAAATCGGTAACAACTCCGATAAAGAAAGTTTTGGTCCTTCCCAGTGAAGTTCTGGTTTTATCGGCTCCTTGGAGGAGCCATTTCCAAAAGACAAATGAATCAGCAGTTTAGAACTTTTGCATATACCTTTTTTTTGTTCTTTTTTTTCCATTCCACTTTGTTTGCGCAGAATTCGATCGACCTCGTCAAGACCTGCGATGCGGAAGACAATTGTACTCCGAAAGAATGGAGAATTATAGATCGTTTTGAAAATGATTTTTTAAAGGAAAACTTCGCTCTCGATTCGGAATGGAAGAATGTTCGAACCTTTCCGATCTGGGTAAATAAATTCTACTCGCATCATTCTTCCCTACACACCTTTACTTTTTACACCGAGTTCGATCTTCCGAACGGCTTCCTGGAAAGCCCTTTGGAACCAGGAGTTCGTCTCGGTGAAATTGGAGAAACTTTCGAGATCTATATCAACGGAAAGATCATCGCAAAGGAAGGGGAAATTTCGAACGATAAAGTAACTTTCCATAGGACCGTTCGAGGTCAGGTTTACGAAATCGATCGCGAAATTCTCAAACAAAAAGGAAATCGCCTCGTAATCAAACTTTCGGGCGATCCGAAATACGATCATACTGGATTCTATCTCACCTCCGGCTATGAGATTGGGTATTATAAAAATTTAATATATAAAGAACAAGATCGGATCGCACTGATCCTGATCGGAATTTATATCACAACGGGGTTATATCATCTTTTTCTCTTTCTAAAACGGAGAAAGGAAAGACACAATTTTTCCTTCGGTCTTTTCGCCCTTTTACTCGGACTTTATATATACACTAGGTCGTCAGCGGTTTTTGAAAATCCAATCGACTCCACCCTCATCCAAAGAATCGAATTGATTGCGCTGTATATCTGCATTTCGAGCTATTTTACCTTTATGAGTCAGCTTTTTTACGGGAAGACGATCGCTCCGATTCGATATTATTCTATCTTCAATCTTATTTTGGTGATTCCTACTTTGTTCACCCCGATGTATATTTCCGAATACGTACTTCGACTGTGGCAAATGGGAGCGATCTTCTACGCTGTTCCCGTAAACTTTTACGTTTTGATCAAGGGCATTCGACTAAAACTTCCTTCTGCGAAACGGCTTTTCCTAGGCACCGTGATTATCACTTTTACCGCGATCTTCGACGTTTTGGATTCCTTAATCTTCAATACGGGTCTTGCACTGAGTAAATACGGATTCTTCTTTTATGTGATGGGAATCGCCACGATTCTCGCGGAAAGATTCAGCGAACTTCATGCAAAGACGGAAGAACTGAACGCAAATCTCGAGCAAAGAGTAGAAGAAAGAACCCGTGAACTTACGGATACTTTAGATAAGATGAGCAAACTGAAAGACCAACAAGACGGAGATTATTTTCTCACCTCCTTGCTCATCAATCCTCTTGGACAAAACAACGCGGAAAGCGAAAACGTTAAGATCGAATTTTTTATCAAACAGAAGAAACAGTTTCATTTTAAGAATATCAGAAACGAAATCGGTGGTGATCTCTGCAAGACGGAAAGTATCGTTCTCAAAGGAAGAAGAGTCACCGTATTCTTCAATGCGGACGCGATGGGAAAATCGATGCAAGGAGCCGGCGGAGCTTTAGTCTTGGGTGCGGTTTTCAAATCGATCATAGAAAGAACCCGCTTCAGCGCTTTTATGAAAGACCTTTATCCGGAACGATGGCTGAAAAACGCATTCATAGAATTGCATAGAGTTTTTGAAAGTTTCGAAGGTTCCATGTTGGTTTCGATCGTTCTCGGAGTCATCGAGGACGACACCGGTTTTACTTATTATATGAACGCGGAACATCCTTATTCCATTCTTTATCGGGATGGAATCGCTTCTTTTTTAGGCGAGAACGTTTTTTACAGAAAGCTCGGATCTCAACTTGTGGAAGGAACACTTTCCGTACAAACGTTTCAGTTTATGCCGGGGGACGTTCTCTTTAACGGATCGGACGGCCGCGACGACATTCTTTTGGAGAACATCGACGGTAAAAATAATATGAACTACGATGAGACCAGAATTCTTCGCATCGTAGAAGAATCCAAAGGTGATTTGGAAAGAATCAACTCTCAACTTGAAAGGGAGGGAGTTCTTACCGACGATCTTTCCATCATGAGAATCGAATGGAACGGAATCGTTCCTAAAAAGGTGAAAATCAAATTCTCCAAAAAAGATAAAAAGTCCCTGGATAAATTTTTTGCCGAATGGAACGACGGGAAACAAGCACATCCGGCCGCGTTGAAAGAACTTAGCTTGGCTTACTTTCGTTTGAGAGAATACGACAAAGCTTCCTTCTGCGCCCACGAATATTTGAAAGCGATCCCATCGGACGACGTAATGCTCGCTTATACTTCGAGAATGTTAAGAAAGGCCGGAGATATGAATCAGTCCGTGGACGTAGGTGAGCGGCTTAGAATCCGAGATCCGAAAAACGTCCGAAATCTGAGAAATCTCATTCGAGCATACAAAGGATTGAACAACGCGGAAAGAATTCTTAAGTTAGAAGAAATTTTGGAATCGACCGTTTCTCAAAAAAAGAATTCAAAGTCGACTCCTCTTTGAACTCTCTTTTTCAAAATCAAAAAGAGAAAACGTGACATTTCTAAATCGAGGCTCTCTCCGATATTAGGAAATCAATTTCAAGAAACTTAAATTCTTTTAGAAAAGTCTAATATATGTGACTTGTGAGGAATCATACCCAAAGGGGTTCTCATAAGAGAATCGATTCTCAACAACAAAAGTTTTTTTCTATTTACATATCGGTGGAACCTCTAATCTGGGAATAGAATTCCATTTCGATTCGGTAACAAACATGGGTCATCATCACTCGCATCACCATTCTCACGATCATTCTCATCACGCCCATGATCATCATCAAAGTTCGAGCAGAGCCTTGTTGATCGCCATGTCTTTTAATCTTCTCTATGCCGCAATCGAAGCGGGAATCGGTCTTTGGTCGGGCTCTCTTGCGTTGTTGTCGGACGCGGGCCATAACTTAATGGATGTTAGTTCTCTGTTCCTCGCTTGGATTGCGATTAAACTCCAGCAACGGGCTCCTTCGCGGGGATTTACTTACGGTTTGAAAAAGTCTTCGATACTAGTCAGCCTTCTCAATTCCATTCTTCTCTTCGGAACCTTCGCGTTTATCGTCTATGAATCGATTGAAAAACTTTCCAAGCCGAGTCCGGTCCCCGGTGGAATGATCGCGCTCGTTGCGCTCGTGGGAGTTTTTGTAAACTTCTCTACTTCGTTTTTATTTCACAAAGGTAAGGACAGCGACTTAAACTTGAAAGGCGCTTACCTACATCTACTCGCAGACGGGTTGGTTTCTTTGGGAGTCATCGTTTCGGGTCTATTGATCCAATGGAAAGGAATCTATTGGATCGATCCTATCACCGGCCTCATCATCGGTTTGATCATCTTATATGGAAATATTCCTCTTTTTAAGGAAAGTCTTCGTTTAAGCTTGGATTCCACACCCGATAAAATCCATTCCGAAACGGTTGAAAAACAACTGAAGTCCATCGAAGGAGTATTAAATATTCATCATGTTCATATTTGGCCTCTGAGTACGACCGAAAATGCCCTAACGGCTCACCTTGTTTTACAGAACGATCTTACATCGGAAAAAAGAAGACTGATTAAATCGGAAGCAAGAGCCATTTTGAAAGAACTACAAATCGCTCACGTAACTTTGGAAACTGAAGAAGAAAGGGACAATTGCGGACAAATAGACTGTAGATAGCTTTCTATAATCGGAATTTAGAGTGTTCCATTTTCTACAACAAAAAATGAAATTCTTTTTCTCTTCCGTTTTTATACGTTTCGGAAAAGGAAAAAAGATTCGAGAAGTCTGCGAGAGGTTTTGAATAAAAAATCTCTCGCAGATCCTCGACTTCGATCTGGACCAAAAAGCGCGTAAGAAGAATTGAAAAAAATCTATTCCTCTGAGTCTTGTCGATTGCTCATTCGCTTCAACATAGAATCCTGCAAAATCAACATACTCGTCGTGGACGTAGCAATCAGTTTCTTTTTCGGATTCCGGACTTCCGCTAGCATCGTCAACATCGCGGGGGATTTTGCGACGACTCTCGCTTCAATTTCGATATATTCATCCTGAGGCGCGAACGATCTAAAAAACTGTGTGGAAAGATCGGTTGTAACACAGGGTCTTTTCGCGGTAATATAAGAAAGTGGTCCGAAGGTGTTGTCCAGTGCAGTGCAAAGCATTCCACCTTGAAACATTCCGATGGGGTTCGCAAAACGAGCGTCATACGGGAAACGAACCAAAATTCTTTTGGATTCTATTTCCAAAAATTCCCCTTTCATTTCTTTAAAAGATTTCGGAGGAACCTCGAGGCTGATACCGAATTCTTTCGCCATTTTTTCGGACATTTTTTTGAGTTCTTCGTTTACTTTCGTAATCGTTTCAGTGGCCGGCATTTTTATGCTCCTTAATTTGAATCATCGATTTGAGACTTTTGATTATTCGAGGAAAGTAATCTCGATCTTTACGAATCCTTGCAATCTGCATCGCTCCTTGAATTGCGGACATAAAAAGATCCGCCGTATCTTTCGTGGTTAATGAAAGAAAAAACGAACCTTCTTTGGCACCGTCGCTTAACGTTTGAATGAGAAAATCACGGTGCTGATTGTGAAGAATCAGCGCCTTATCTCTTATCGGCTGGCTCAACACGTGATATTCGTTGCCGACAACACCGAAAGGACAGATTTTTCCATTTTCCCCCGTATAGGCTTCGTAGAGTTTAAACAAACCGAACAATCGAACTCTCGGAGGTCGTTCCGTTAGATTTTCAATATATTCCTCAAAATCTTTATAAAAGATTTCCAGAAGCTCCAAACCCAATTCTTCTTTCGAAGAATAGTGATAATGAATGCTGGATTTTTTAATCCCAAGATCATCCGCGATATCTTGAAAGCTGAAAGATTGAAATCCAACTCTCTGAAAATAATCTCTCGCGAGATGAACGATCTTCTCCTTAGTATCTCCGACGAGCTTCATATCGATAATAAACCTACCTACCAGTAGGTAGGCGGTCAATCGTTTTAGAGAAGAGTTATTGCGGAATTTTAGTTTGAATGCGTTAAAAGTTCTGTGTGGAAATTCATTTTTTTTTCAGTCTAAATAATTGCCAGAGGCTCTACGGATCTAATATTTTTTTACACTTCGCTTAATCAAAATCGGATTAGCAAAAAACAAAACAATCTAAAACTATAAATTCAGAACTTCAATTTTCGGATTTCGATTTGAAAGAAGAGCAGAAAAACTCGGCCAAAATCTTTGGAACTCTTGACTGGAATAGTAGCTCTTGATAATATTAGATCACTTAAGTTCCCGACTAGGACGAAAGTGAAGAAAACAAAGACTAACGCTGGTTTTCCAATACTTCCATTTTTCGCAGAGCTTTAAATAAAAACAATTTCATAAGAATGTCCTGTCGTTTAACAAAATCTAAAAACAAAGTATTAAGTAGTCTCTTTCCTATTTTTCTATTTTTAGGATTGTTGTCGCCGAACGTCCTTTATTCAAATCCGCAAATAGAAGTCTGCGAATTCGGAAAAATAGAACTCGCACTGGATCAAAATCCCGGAAATTCGATTCCTTCCAAACCGAAAACCGATCTTCCTTATTCGGAGCTCAAAAAACCGTTTTTAAAATTCGGTTTTATCGAGCAAGCCGTATGGGTTAGATTCAATATCAAAGAATACCCGAGATCCAGATGTTTTTTAAGAATCCCTCAAGTAACGATGGACGCGGCCGCACTTTTTTCCAAATCCTCCGTTCAAGTTTCCGGAGATCGATTTCCGTATTCCGAAAGATCGGTTGACGATTATTATCCGGTATTTCATCTCGAACCTTCCGAAGATCAAAACTCGGAGAATATTTATTACCTCCTCGTTCTTACTTCTTCGATTATCAATTTTCCGTTACTTTTGGAATCGGGACTGGAATACGAGAAAGGCAGTTATTATAGAAATTTAATCATTCTTTTTACGTTGATGCTCAGCCTTTTTATATCGTTACTGACCGGCTTCGTTTATCGCCAAACATTGGATCCGATCTATTTGAATATCGTCGGGTTTTTGATTTTCGTTTCGTTAGAAGGATGGGCGTGTTTTGCAAGCGGCTACAAATATTTGTGGCCCATGTTTCCGGAATTTCAAAATATAACACCGTCCCTTTTCGCGTTACTGGCTCTTGCGAGTTCATTGCATTTCATGTATCAGTTTCTTTCACCGACTACACTTCCGATATACTTCAAAAAATCGCTGTTAGTCGGTTCATTGGTCGTTCTATTTTTGGCTATTTTTACTTCCTTTCTTTCTTATCGACCTCTTTCGATAAAAATATTCGCTTGGACTTATATCGTCTCGTGTTCTTTAATCATAGTCTGCACAGTCATCGTGTTTCGTTCGTTTCGACCGGCGCGAAAAATCACACTTTGTATGATTCCGATTGTTGTAAGCGTAATGGTCACACTTCTTTATTATATGGATGTCATTCAGTACCACGAATATACGGTACACGCATACGTCGTAGCTCTTCCAACCGTTTATATTGTTGTAATGATCAGCTTATCGGACCGAGAAAAATTTGTCAGAAGAAAGTCCTTGAGTCGTGCTTATGACATCCAACAATTACAGGAGAAGTTACGAAAGCCGGAACGTGTTACGGATCCTAATTCCACCAATAAAGCCCCTTCTCTACAATTTAGCATAGATCATCTTTTTAAAGTGGAAAGAATTTTTAAAAATCCGGAATTAAACAAGGAAGATCTCGCGAGTATCTTAAGGATCAGCCCGAAAGATCTTGAACATTTCATTGAGGAAACTACGAAGCTCCAATCCTTTGAAAGTTATATCAACCGATTTCGAGTTGATGAAGCAAAACATCTTTTAAAAACGAGAAAAGATCTAAAACATTTGGACGTAGCCAGAAGATCGGGCTTTGTTTCCGTAAGAGAATTGGAAAAATCCTTTAAAACATTTACTGGGATGACACCATCGGAATACAAGCTGATGCTCTTTCCAGAATCGATCTAAGAATGCGCCTTTTTCAAATTCTCTGTCTATTTATCCTATCCAATTTTGTTGCGTTGAAATCTAAGGACTTGGAAGAATCCGGCTTTATTCCGATAAAAAAAACGCCGAGCCTTCAATGGATCGAAGACCAAAAAAACCTGGAGCGCGCCTTACAAGAATCGAAATCTTATTTTGAAAGACTACCTTCAAAATGGAAAACGAAACTTTATAAGAATTCTTACAATAAAAAGGACTTTCTAAGTTCTCTGGAGAAGTTAAAAAATATTCTGAAAGAAACGAACTCCGAAAGACGAAACATTGAATTTCAGAAATCATTCCTTCTTCTGGAAACAACCGATCCGACCGAAGGAAAGATCACCGGATATTATGAAGTTATCATGGAAGGAAGAAACCGCCCGGAAGGAGAGTTTTCATATCCGATCTTAGAAACTCCTTCGGACTTAACCGTAAAAAAAATTGGAACGGAGAAAGTAGTCGGTAAGATGATCCAAGGTAACTTCGTACCTTACGAAAGCAGAATCGAATTGGAGGATTCCGCCTCTTGGAAAAACAAAACGAATCCGATCGCTTTTGTTAAAATCGTCGATCTTCATCTGGCTCAATTAGAAGGTTCTGCGGTGATTCAATTACCGGCACAGGACCCGTTTCGCATAACGTATTCCTCTGATAACGGTAGAAAATATATCAGTCCTTCGGAATTTTTAAACGGCGTTTGTCCAAGTCTGATTCCATCCGATCTAAGAGTTTGTATCGTCGAACATCCTCAAGAGGTTAAAACGGCAATTTTAAAAAATCCTCGTTATGTGTTCTTTCAAAAAGAATCTTCAGCTCCGAGAGGAAGCGGAGGAATCGAATTGATTCCCAAAAGATCGGCGGCTATGGACCCCAATATCCCATTGGGTATTCCCGTTTTGATTTCCTTCGACTCGCCTGAAGTTAAGGAGGAGAACCGTTTGGTCTTTGTTCATGATCGCGGATCAAAAATAACGGGACACGGAAGACTGGATTACTTTTTGGGAACCGGTAAGAAGGCGGAAGAACAAGCAGGACGAATCCAAACTCCGGGAAGAATCGTTCTTATTCTGCCGAAGAAGTAGACAATTTATTCAAAGAATCTGCAAATTGTATCGAATGCGCTCTTCGCATTAATAAGTGCATTCAATTTTAATCATAGTCTTTCTCTCTCAAAGACGTAACAATCATTCTGAAAAGAATTCTAATAAATCGTTTTACAACGTTATGCTGATCCGTTTCTTATTCCAAGAGAAGAATCATTTTGTTTCCATTCATATAAAACTTAGGAATAGAAACATAACGGACCGATTTTAAAAATAAAAAGACTGTTCCCTAAGTTATCTTTCCAATGCGGCAAAAGAGTTCGATCCATTCAGTATGTATTGCATCTCAATGGAGAATGAATTTGGGAAAAAAATAAGAACGGAAAATTTGGGATTCAATTTTACAGGAAGTATGCATGCATTTAATGTTTATGGGCGCGACTGAAAAATCATTAACCGACGTTTTGTGGATCCTACTCTGTTCAGGGCTTGTTCTTTTGATGCAAGGCGGATTCTTAATTTTAGAATCCGGTCTAACCAGGGCCAAAAATTCCATCAACGTAGCGATAAAGAATATCGCCGACTTTGGGATCGCCACGGTCCTTTTTTGGTTTATCGGTTTCGGTCTTATGTTCGGAAATTCTTGGAAAGGAATTTTCGGCACCTCTTGGTTCTTACCAGTATTTCCTCCGGACGATTTCTGGAGTCCCGCCTTCTTTTTATTTCAATTGGTGTTTTGTGGAACAGCCGCAACAATCGTATCGGGTGCAATCGCGGAAAGACTCAAGTTTGTTTCTTATATCATCTCTACGATTTTAATCTCCGGTTTTATTTATCCGATCGCGGGACATTGGGTTTGGGCCGGACTTTATCAATCGGAAACCCACGGTTGGTTATCCGTTTTAGGTTTTAGAGATTTTGCCGGTTCTTCGGTAGTTCATAGTGTCGGAGGCTGGGTAGCGCTGGCCTTCCTACTCGTAGTCGGTCCTAGGAGTGGGAGATTCGTGGACGGTGAACCGCCGCGAAAGGTAACCGGGAGCAATCTCCCCTTGGCAATGTTAGGCGGAATTATTCTTTGGGTAGGATGGTTCGGATTCAACGGAGGGAGCACACTTGCATTCGACAAACACGTTCCTACCGTTCTTTTAAACACGGTTCTCGCTTCAGGGGCCGCCATGTTTTCCGGATTGTTTGTGGGATGGTTTCGAAAAGGATATCCGGATGCGGTTCTCCCATTAAACGGATCATTAGGCGGACTTGTCGCGATCACGGCTTGTGCGAACGTCGTCAATGCGATGGAAGCCGGATTGATAGGAATGCTTGCCGGAATTCTCGTTTCTCCTATCGAAGATATATTAGAAAAACTTAAAATTGACGACGCGGTCGGAGCGGTACCGGTTCACTTGGGAATGGGAATTTTCGGAACGATCTGCGTCGGAGTTTTCGGGAATCTCGAAATTCTAAACTCAGGTTTAACACGTTGGCAACAGATTCAGGTTCAGCTTTTAGGAATCGTTTGTATCGGAGCATTCGCCTTTGGAACTTCCTACCTAATTTTTCGTTCGATCAACCGATTCTTTACCTTAAGAGTCGATCCGGAAGAAGAATACCAAGGATTGAATATTTCTGAACATAGGGCGACAACCGAATTGATCGATCTCTTTCTGGTTATGGAGCACCAAAAAAAAACGGGAGATTTGAGCTATAACGTTCCCGTGGAACCATTCACGGAAGTCGGTCAAATCGCGGATCGATACAATCAAGTACTCGGAACGGTTCGAATCACCTTGGACGAAAATGAAAAGGCGAGAAAGGAACTCGCAAAGGCTTATGCGAAGGTACAAAAAGAACAGGAAAGAGCCGAAAAACTTTTGTTAAACGTACTTCCTAAATCCATCGCGGATAAACTGAAAAAGGATAGTTCGGTCATCGCTCAAAGCTTCAGCGAAGCTAGTATATTATTTGCCGATATAGTCGGTTTTACCGAAATCGCGGGCAAATTTCATCCTGAAAAAGTTGTTCGAATTCTTAACAAGGTATTTTCCGCATTCGATTTGATGGCTGAAAAATACGGACTTGAAAAGATCAAAACGATAGGCGATGCGTATATGGTCGTAGGCGGTCTTCCACAACCGAGAAAGGACCATACATTAGCAATTGCTCATATGGCCTGGGAAATGATGGAGATGCTCAAACGATTTAGAATTCGAGAAGGAAATCTAAAACTCGATATGCGGATCGGAATCAATACGGGTCCTGTTGTCGCCGGAGTGATCGGAACGAAAAAGTTCATCTACGATATTTGGGGGGATGCGGTCAACGTAGCGAGTAGAATGGAATCTCACGGTTTAAGCGGACAAATTCAAGTTACACCTTCCACTGCGGATTTGATTTCGGAAGAATTTTCGATGGAAAAACGGGAAGACGTCGAGATCAAAGGAAAGGGTAAGATCAGCACATTCATTCTTACCGGACGGAAAAATCTTCCGTCCGAAGAACTCTTTTTCGGATTTAGGCCTTAAGAATTTTCTTTGCTCGGAGCTCCGGCCGTTTCCGGTACGGAGCTTGCGACGTCCTGATCATCCAATGTCGCTGAAGATGCTTGCTCTGCGAGATGATCCAACCCTTCTCCGCTCTCGCCTTTTACTTCTTCCGTTTCCGGAATACTTGCCACTCCGCTACTCACGCCCGATTCTGCGATCTTACTCATCTTAGAACAATGATTGAGAATCGTAAAATCATAGACGATCGTCTTAAAGACGTTGAAAAATAATTTCGGATTTAAGGTTAGAACTCGATACAACAAGTTGCGATCGATGGATGTAACAACCGCCGTATCGTCGACAGCTTTTATGGAGAAAACTCTCGGGTTAGAACCGATCAGAGAGGAAAGATCCAGCAAGTCTCCGGGATGATAATCTCTTACATCCGATTCCGATCCGTCTCGCGCTACTTTACAAAGCACTAATTTACCCTGGAGTACGAACCAAAGTTTTTCGGAAGCAGGTTCCCCGGCACGAAACAGATATTTTCCCGGAGGAAAATAATTGCTTAGATGTCCGTAGATTCTGCTGATTACGCCTAGGTTGTGAATTCTACAGTTTTCATAATCCTGAGCGAACTCCAAATTGGAAGGATCGATTTTTAAGACGCGTTGCAATTGGGAAAAATTGAGCTCCTCTCGATAGTGCCTGCTCGCCGCCGTTAAAAGCATCCGAAACATAAACTTCGGATTTTTATGGATCATATTTTCTATGATACTACTGTCCAAAGAGATCAAACGAACCCCATCAACTGCAGAAATCGCGGACGCGGTTCTTTTTCCGCCGGTTAAAAGGGCCATTTCGCCAAAAAAATTGTTCTCGTTAATGCGACAAATAGCACGTTCTTTTCCATCCATGGTTTCGGATAAAACAACGGAACCTTTAGAAATGAAGAACATCTGATCCTTGGAAGGATCTCCTTGCCGGAAAATAATCTGGCCTTTATTGTATTCGATCGGCTGAATGTGATTTAATATGTTAGGTGATTCAGGAGGCATTTGCTACTATTCTTTTATAAATTAGAATCAATAGACGAAACGATTGGAATGATTCTTAAACGCAAAAGAAAAAAAGGGTAAACCTAACCACGATTAATCCAAAAGGACTATTCACTTCAAATGGTAAAATGAGATAATTTCGTCCTACGAAGTTGCAGACCTCGTGAATCCATTGACTTTCAGAAAGGAACAAAAAAGAATCGAATCGGAGAAATCAAATGTCCATTGAAACGGAAAAAGACCTGATCGGTCTGAAAAGGATCGGCAAAATCGTAGGACTCGTTTTGAAAGAAATGAAATTATATGCGAAAGCGGGAATGTCCACCAAAGAACTGGATGACTTTGGTTTGAATCTTCTCAAAAAATACGGAGCGAGATCCGCGCCGGTGATTACTTACAATTTTCCGGGAACGACTTGTATCAGCGTCAACCGCGAAGTCGCGCACGGAATTCCCTCCTCAAAGAAGATTCTAAAAAACGGAGATCTGATCAACATCGATGTTTCCGCAGAACTCGGAGGATATTTTGGGGACAACGGAAGTTCTTTCATTCTTGGGGAAGGCCATCCGATTCTTAGCTCGCTCGTAGATTGTTCTAGAACGTCTCTCTACAAGGGACTTTCCGTGGCTAGAGCGGGAAATCGTATCAGCGATATCGGCAAAGCGATCCACGAAGAAGCGAAATCATACGGCTTTACCGTGATTAAAAATTTAATGGGACATGGAACCGGAGGAAGTCTCCACGAGGCTCCGAAATACATCCCTTGTTACGAAGACAAAAAATATTCTCAGAAATTAAAATCGGGAATGGTCATCGCGATAGAAACGTTCATATCGACTAAATCCGAAATCGCGATGGAGACTTCGGACGGATGGACGCTCGTAACCAGAGACGGGAGCTACGTCGCACAGCAGGAACATACGATCGTCGTAACGGAAAAAGAACCGATTCTTCTCACGGCAAGCAACGGAGTTTAATAGAATATTCTAAATTTCTAATTTTCTCTTTTTTTCCCGATGGAAAAAACCAGCGATCCGATCCAAGCCGCCATTCTCCTCGGAAGAATCGAGGTTAGTATTTGTTGAATATGATTCACCCAACCTACGACGATGATCGTCTTTCCACGGTCCATTCCGGCGAGAGCGGTCTTCACGACCTTGGTCGGAGTGAGCCAGAATAAATCCGGAGATCTAAATCCCTTCGGAAACGCTTTTCCAAAAAAAGGAGTTCGAATCGGCCCCGGAGAAACTGCATGGATGCTGACCCCGGTTCCTTTGAGTTCGTAACTCAGGCCATCCGTAAAATATAAAACGAATACTTTACTAGCGGCATAGATCGTAAAATAAGGAACGGGTTGAAAGGAAGCCGTTGAGGCGAGATTGAGAATTCTTCCTTTTCCGTTCGCGAGCATGATCGGAAGAATTTTTCGAGTCATCGCAGTCAACGCTTCTACGTTGACTCGAATCGTCGTTAAGAAGCTGGATTCGGGTTCATTCGCAAAATCTCCGATATAACCAAGGCCCGCGTTGTTGATCAATAGATCCGGTTTTAACTTTTTCTTCGATAAGTAAGAAACGATTTTATCACGCCCTTCCGAAATCGAAAGATCAGCGGGAATCGTGTGAACTTGAATCTTGTATTTTTTTTCAAGATCACTCTGAAGGTTTTTGAGCGAACTAGAAGATAAATCCGTAAGGATCAAATCGCTTCCGCTCGCCGCAAGTTGGTTGCAAAATTCGGTACCTAAGCCACCGGATGCGCCGGTTATCAAAACCAATTCGTATTTCATATTCGCTCCCTTTTTTAGATTCTTAATTGAAGAATATCGATTTCGAATTCATCCTCTACCTTGAGGGATAAACGCATTCAAGAAGGAATTACGAAATCCAAGTGGTGACAATTTTAAAAAAACGTGAATTATTTTTCGATCCGAATAATGGGATTTTATATTTAATTTTGGTTTTCGATTTTGCGCTACCTTGGCTATGATTTCAAACATGGTTTTCAACTTTAGAATTTTTGGAATTTTCATCATAACGCTGATCTTCTTTTCATTCGGATCTTTGTTTTCGCATAAAGGAAAGGCAAGCTTCGTATTGGAAGAATTTTCGAAACTTACGGATCAAATCGATTTAGAAAAGGAAGGAGCCGTAAGAACAGAACCACTGGAAGTTCTTCTGGAAAAAGGCGGTGAAAAAGAAAAGGATTCCGACATTTTTAAGAAGGCGCTTCCGATCGTTAAAGAACTCAGGAATACGACGGATTCAAAAACAAAACAAAGATTCTATTCCGAACTCGTAGTTCTTTTGCAACAGGTCATCGGTTATCACGATCGTTCCGGAGCGATTCTTTATTACTGTCCAAAAACCGGAAAACAATGGATTACAAATTCCGAAATCGTTACGAATCCTTTCGACAGAAAGAATACTTCCTGCATTCAAAAAAAGGGAGAATAGAATTCTCCCTTCGAAAAGTTTTTTGTTAAGCGAATTCTTCTAATTTTTTGAAATCGAGAGTCGTAAGGAACTCCAATGAATTCGTAATTTTTTCGGGAGTCCAATCCCACCATCTTAACTTCAGGAGCTTTTCGATTATATCCTTTGGAAATCTTTCTCGAATGACGACCGCCGGATTTCCAGCTACAATCGAATAAGGTGGAACGTCACGCGTAACAACGGAGTAAGCACCGATGATCGCACCGTCCCCTATTTTTACTCCCGGAAGAACGACCGCGTTCGTTCCGATCCAAACATCGTTCCCTACGATCGTGTCACCTTTGAGAGGAAGATCTTGCATCTGCGGCATCGCAATTTCCCATCCGTTTCCAAAAATAGCAAACGGATAGGTGGAAAATGCGTTCATCTTATGATTGGCTCCGTTCATGATAAATTTTACGCCTGTAGCGAGTGCACAGAATTTACCGATTATAAGCCGATCTCCTCGAAAGTCATAGTGATAGAGAACATTCTCGACCTCGAAATTCTCCCCTCCATTCGGATCGTCGTAGTAGGTATAATTTCCCACTTCGATCAGAGCTGAACGGATAAAATTCTTTAAAAATGAGATCCTTGGAAATTGTGGAAAAGGATGCGGCGTAGAAGGATCCGGTCCGAAAGAATTCGGATTTGATTTTGTCATAAATAACCTCCGCATAATAGAGCGGTTCGTTGTCGTTTTTATTTTAGTGAAATTTGAATATAATAGAAAAAGAATATTCAAAAAAGCGAGGTGGATTCAAAGGCTCATAATAAATCCAATTTTCTTTCAAACGGATTCTTGTCAATAATTTCAAGTCCTTTCAGTCCTCTTATGGGACCGAAAGGACTTTTTTCTCTTCTGAAACTCAGGACTACTTTTTGAATTTTTTGTTTAGATTCCGAGATATAATCCTTCTTAAACTAAGCGGGGACCGCGCTCACTTCCTTCAACTTTGCGAGATTTCCTTCTAAGATGGAGAGCGTATCTAAATGATAGTCTTTAGCGTGTTTAAGACGAATCTGTTTTCTTTCCTCAGGAATTCTCCGGCAGGAAAGTTCCAGGAGAATTCCAGCAAGAAGACGAGAACAAGTCATTACAATTTCTTCCGCGTATGTATCCTTGTCTTCTCTTCCCGGAAGGTCCTTATAAAGAGAAACGAGTTCTTGGAATCCATGAAACAGTTTATGAGCAAGAGAAGAATCCAACTGATTGACTAGTTCGGTTAGGTATTCACCGAAAGTGTGGGTGAGACCGGAGGTGATTCCTCCGATACTCGCATTGATTTGGATTTGAGAAGTCCCGTCGTAGATCGTAGTAATTCTTGCATCTCGATAAATTCTCGCGATATCGTAGTCTTCGGTATATCCGGCACCGCCGTGGACTTGCAAAGCGTCGCTCACTACTTTTAAACAAGATTCAGAACAATAAAACTTACTGATCGGGGTAAGAACGTTAGCTATCTTTTCCCAATAACGAACAACGGTATCATTCTTCGCTTCTTTCTCGGAGGCTCCCTTTTTTTCCAAACGAAGTGCGCGCCAGTAGTATCGATCCATTACTCTCGATCCTTCCAGAGTAAGACAACGCATCGCAAGAGTTTCCCTTTCCAAACGATCGATGATTTTTTTAACAGCGGGAATTTCAATCAAGGGTTTTCCAAATTGAATTCTTTCCTTGGAGTATTTTAGAGCTTCGTAATATGCCGCGGTTGCAAGCCCCGTGGATTGTTGTGCGATTCCCATTCTTGCGCCATTCAACATTCCCATCGTGTATTTGATGAGACCGTAACCTTCCTCTCCGACGAGAAGACCCGGAGAATTCTCAAAAACCACTTCGCAGGTTGGTGAACAATGAAGTCCTAGTTTGTTTTCGATTCCCGCGATCTGCACATCCGTGCTTTGGACGAGAAAAAAAGAAAGTCCTCTCGCACCGGAGCCTACTTCTCCCGATCGAGCCAACGTGAGAAGTATCGCCGGAGTTTCTCCGAATCCGCATCCGTGTGTGATGAATCTTTTCGTTCCGTTCAAGACCCAGTTCCCATTTTGATCTTTAGTGGCTTTGGTTCTAAGATTCGGAAGATCGGATCCATGATCCGGTTCGGTAAGGCCCATCGCGCAGACAAATTCTCCAGCGGCCAATCGAGGAATCCATTCGTCTTTCATTTCTTTGGAGGCATGACGTTCAAGAATTTCGGCAAGATTCACACAACCGATCGCAATGGCGAGTGACGCGTCCACTCTATAAAATATTTCGGAAATAAATGATTTCACAGTCCATGGAATTCCGAGGCCGCCGTATTTTCTCGAAAATCCGTAGGCTTGCACGCCGGCATCGACTACCTTCGAGACCAGCTCCAACATCTTGGGCGGGAATTCTACCTTTCCGTCTTTGAATCCCAATCCTTCCCGATCTAATTCGGCAACGTGTGGAGAAAGAATATTTCCGGCGAGATCGCCCACCGTCTGAAGAACCGTCTTATAATATTCTTTCGCTTCCGAAGGATTTGTAGGACCTCCATCCGATGTTTCCGAAAAGTCGTTTTCGTAATCGAGGATGATTTCGGTCCAGGGAAGAATGTGCTCAAAGTGATCCTGGATGTCTTGGGTGTCGGAAAAATAGTTGTTCTGAAGCATGGAACCTCCGGGGATTCCACCAGTGTAGGAGATTAGAAAGAGAGAGAAAAGGAAAAATGTGTGAGTTCCTACATTTGAGGGAAATTTTCCAGGTTTCGGGTTCTACCGAAGTCCTTTGAGGTCGGAACTCCGGTGGTTTTTCAGAGAGAATCAACGCTGTTCACCGCCCTGCCAGGAAATTTCACCGGAAAACCCAGCTGAAAAGTAGGAACTCCTTCCTTTTTCCAAAAAAAAAAAATTCTGAAAAATCGGCCACGTCCCCGGACGAAGTCGGAACTCCGGATCCAAAAGAATCCTAGGTCGCCTAACCTTCTTTAACGTTTTTTCTTTGCCTTTTTTTTGGAAACTTTATAACCCAAGATCTGAGCCATTTTCCAAATCGAATCTAGAACGTTTTTAGAATCCTTTTTGAGCAAAGAAGAATCCAAAGCCGATTCTGCACTTGAGTTCTCCAAAATACTGTGGAGATGAAATTCTTCGATTCCGAATTTTACTTCCTTGGAACCCAATTGAATCCAGAATCTCGGACCATACTCTCCTCCGTTGATTCGCTGTTCGAGTTCGATTCCATCTTCTCCCAATTCTGGAAGTTCACTCAAAACGATCTCCGGATTCTTTCTTGCGGCCTCGTCGAGTATATAACGTGTTTCCGATTCTTTTTGGGACTCTTTCCAAAGACTTTCCAGAGCGTTGTCCCCTTCTCTTCCAAACCAAGGAAGAATGGACGGAAGTCTGGACGCGAGCGCCTCCTCGGTAGAAGACGAAGTAAAACTATACGGGTTCGTATAGGTCAATCTTCTCTTGACCAACTTTAAGATCGCTTCAAAAGAATCCTTTCCTTTCAGAAGAAATAATTTCGCAGACAATAAATCCCCCCAAGCGGCCCATTCCGGAGGATTCGCATTCACTATTCCGAGGATCGTATCCTCGTTCATTTCGAGGATCTTTGACCATTTGCTTCCTTCCTTTTCCACAAATCTGAGGAATTGAAGAGAATATAATTTCCAATCCGCTCCTGCATAAGGAAGATCTAATATTCTTGCGTAAACCGGAATCGAAGATTCTCCCTGGATAAAAATCGCTTTCATTGCTTCCCAACGATCGTAATTTCCTCCATAGCGAAATTCGTCGCAGGAATATCGGAGCGATTCTTCCAGCCAAGATCCTCCTATCTTGACGACGTCCGCGCTGATATATTTCTTTTCTTTAATATTCTCAAATACGTGTTGAACGCTGTATTTTTCCGGTTTGAGAATCGCTGACGGCAAGTCTTTCGGTTTTTTGGATAGGCGGTTCGCGTATTCGTCATCGTCGTCGAACGGAGGAAGCTCTTTGCCTTCGATCTGAATCCAGGCGTTTCTCGCCGCGTGTTCTATGTAAGTCCACGTATAATCCACCATCGGGTTCGGGTCCGCATAAACATGATAGTAGAGATGATTTTTGAGAGATTGGATCTTTGCCTTTCCAACCGCACGGATCGGACCGTAAACACGATATTCTTCTCCTCGATTTCCTAAGATCCTATGCGCGAACTCGATCCATTCTTCTCGATCCGGTTCCAAGATTAGAAGTCCTGAAAGATAACAAGCAAGCAAGTCGATCGAAATACCAGGGCATGTATGGTTTTTTGCCTTCTCAAATAGATCCCTTAATCCGGCCTTCGCGCTTCCCGGATCCAAAACGGCCCATGCGATCGCACCTTCCGAAAGGTTCACTAATTGATTGAACTGAAGATAGGAATCCCTTCCGCTTCCCTTGACCTGAATTCCCATCTCCAAATAAGTTCGAATGTAATCCAAGTTTTCTTTGAAACCCAGTTTCGCGGAAACCGCGAATGCGTAACCCAACGCAATTCCGAAAATTCCTAAATTGCTCCGATATGTGAGAACCTTCTTTGCAAGTTTACCGGATTCCTCATCGCCGACTAACAGCCGTTCGTTCAAAGCCTGTTGCAGATAGCTGAAGACGGTAAAGATGTTGTTTAAGTTCGGACCTTCGTCTTCCACCTTTTTCTTTTTCTCCAGAGCTCCGTCTAAGGTTTCGAAGAATTTCCATGCGGCCTCGGTCCAAATAGAAAGCGCTTCCTCGTGTTCGCTTTCCAACAAACAAGCGATCACTTCTTCCAAACGTTTATCGTCTTGTTTTAATTTTCGAACCGCGTCTCGAAACGCGTTCATCGCATTTTGATCGTCAAACTTGCCTAACGTCTTTATGATTCCGGCATACGCTTTTTTATTTTCCACGTCGTAATTCAAACCCTGTCTGAACGCCGCGGAAACAGGAAGTGAAAGACGCGAATCCAAATCTTCTTTTTTGTAAGGCCATTCATTATAAGAAGAATCCGTTCTTTCCTTAAAATACTGCTCTACCAATTTTGAAAACTTAGGTTCTTTTTTACCGATTTCCTTTAAAAGAAAATCGAGAGTTTCGACGTCTTCCGGAAACTCTTCCATCAGAGAAAGGGGATTTTCGCCCTTTTGAATTCTCTTCTTCAAATCTCCGGTAGAGATTTTCTTCTTTCCTGATAGGCCGGTTGCTTCCTCCAAAAGTTTTCGGTTTTCCGGTTCGATCTGAGAAACATCACAATTTTTGAATGTTTCATCTCTGAGTCCCTTTAACTTCTTTCCTTTTATCTTTCCTAGGGAATCCGATTTCCCGTCTAACAAAGACAAGACGGATTTTGCGATTCCGGGAAGAATTTTCCCAGGAAGCTTTTTCGCAATGAGACACGCCTCTCTACATGCCTGATCGTTCTTCATAAAATAATGGGCGAGAATCCAATAGGCGGCGAGCGGATGGGATTTTTCTAATAACTTCTTTTCCGATTCCCAGTCCTTGAACGTCGGCGCGGACGCCAACTTCTCCGCATAAGCGTAAGCAGGATCGCCGTAAGAATGTCCTAAAAGCCAGGAAGACCTTTCGAAAAGATCTAAAGACTTTGTATAGAACGGCCTTTTATCGTATTTCTTCTGCGCTTCGGTCTCGTATTGTTTGAGAACCTTGTCGCCTAACACAGATTCAATTCTTTCTTCCGAAACGCCTTCTTCGTCCTCGTCTTCCTCGTCGTAATCGTCATAGTCCTCTTCTTCGGATGACCAATTGGATGCAATAAAATGACTGATGGAAAAGAACGGCTCGTCTTCCAATTCTCCAACCTCGTGATTGTATCGATGCACTTCTCCGGAACCGTCTGCGTGGGGAAGAAGGTTCACCCAACAGCTATCACCTCCTCCGTCCGATCCGAAATCGGCGACTCCGGTCAATAGGAACATCAAACCTCGATACGACCCGAGAATGGAATTCACTTGTTCGTCTACGTTCTGGGATTTTTTTAGAAGGAATTTCTGAAAAGAAACGGCGCGATAATCGGAATCAAAGCCCTCCTCTTCGGATTCTTCGTCGATCTGAAGACCGCCTTCGTGATCGATCATATTCCAGATATCGTTTACGTTGTACATGATCTGTTCGTACGCGAACCGGACGTTCTCCCATTCTAAAATTTCTTCGGGAGATCGAAAGCCGTATAACTTCTCAAATTGATCCAGAAAATTTGCCGGAGCTTTTTTCTTTTTCGATGCGAAAGCCTTCCAAAAAGTATCTCGATAAGATTGTTTTGACAACATCCGATCGGCCATAATTTCGGCTAACTTGCCGGAGGCGAGATCGGTTTTTTTAAAGGAAGGGACGGATTTTTGTGTCATAGGAAAATAACAAAATTCTTCTTTCGTTTTTGATTCTTTTTTAACTCCGTTTTTTAGATTAATTTAAACTTAGATCTAACTCTAAGTGAGTCGAAACTTTAAAAATAAAAATCATACTCGCTCTTTTTTTTCGAGAATTTCGATTTTTTTAGAGACGGAGCCTTGACTTAGAGCTAAGTCTAAGTTGTATGATTTCCAATTAGGAGAATCCAGTGAGCAAAACCCTTAGTATTTCTCAGATTTCAGAGATCACGAAGTTCAGCCCGCATACGCTTCGTTATTACGAAAAGATGGGCCTTTTACCTCATCCGGAAAGAAGTCACGGAAAAGACCGGAAATATTCGGAAAAAGAAATTCGACATCTGAAAGTGATTCGAACTCTCAAAGAACTGAGTATGCCTTTGCAAGATATCAAAGAGTTCATCAAAGAAGGTTGTATCTTAGATAAGATTTCCAAGGGTGAGAATTTGAAACCGCCCTTAAACAAAAGAATACGAATTCTTACCTCACATCTTACCACATTGGAACAGAAGAAAAAAGATCTAGAAGTTACGATCAAACTCACGAAGGCGAAACTCAAAGAGTACGAAACTCTTCTCGCAAACGAAGAGAGGAATTAAAATGAACACGATCAAACCTTATCTTTGCCTCGTACTTTTTGCCTTCATCACCGGAACCACGTTTCAAGTCTCAAAGGAAGCGTTGGTCCATTTCTCTCCGGCCCAAACCGGAGCTTTACGTTTTGTATTGGCTTCGATTCTTCTTTTTGTCTTTGTCTTCTTGAGTGAACGGAAACTTTTAAAGGTCAATCGTGAGAATTTAAAAAGCCTCATTTTTCTCGGAATCGTCGGTGTGTTCGGTTTCAATTTCTTTTTCTTCTTGGGAATGCGTAAAGCCTCTCCCGTAAACGCCGCGATCATCGTCGCGCTCAGTCCCGCGATCACCATTTTTCTTTCTTATCTTCTTTTGAAGACAAAGATCACAATTCTTCAATATGTGGGAACCGCAGTTTCTTTTCTAGGCGTCCTTGTTGTGATCTCGGATGGTAACTTGAATTCAGTCCGAACCGTTCTCGAAGGAGAAGGAATTCTTTATATATTCTTAGCCGCGATTTGCTGGGCTTTGTATTCCGTGGGAATGAAAAAATATCTCAAGGGAGTTTCTACGGTTCAGATCACCACGTTCACTTCCTTTTTTGGAACGATCTGTTTACTCTTGCTGATCATTTTCAGCGGCGACTATCATATCGAATGGAGCAAAACTCCGACCTCCGCATGGTTCGCGATCTTGTATATGGCCGCTTTTACCACATTCTTCGGTTATCTTTTTTGGAATTACGGAATTCAGAAAGTCGGTCCCGATAAGGCCGCGATCTTCGGAAACCTGATTCCAGTTGTGGCTATGTTGACTACTTGGTTCTTGGGAGAATCACTCAATGTTTTCGATATCGTCGGCGCGATTCTTGTGATCGTCGGAATCTTTGTCGTAAATTCCAAGTTCGGTCGCATTCCGGCGACGCAAAATATAAAAACTTCTACGGTAGGTTAATTACAATTTTATGATACAGTTTATGAAAGTTCTTCTTTTTTTCTTTGTTCTTCTTTCTTCCGTTTCCGCTCAAGACAAACAAACTCCGGACATTCAATCCGGAATTCCCGAAGACAATCCGAAAAATCTTCCGAAAGCCACCGATAAAAAACCTGAATTCGGTTTTAGCCAAACGGTCGCAAACGACGTTTACGTTTTAGGAAGTAGTCTCTTCGGAGAAAAACTGAGCAGAAGGAACAACGAATCTTACGATACTTTCTCGCAAGGACTTGTCCTTGGAACGTTCGTAAATTTTTTCACTCCAATTCCCGGTTTTCGAATGAATCTCATCATGGCGAATCCCTTGATAGGACGCTCCAACACGGACAACGATTTCTTTTATCAATCCAGTCCGGGAGGCGCGGACCAATCCGACAAGGTGATCCAATCCTTACAATCCGGTCAATTGACGTTCGATCCGAATCAAATCAAACCGAGAAAGGAAAACAACGGACTGAGAGATTATTTCATCGGACAAATCCTCTATGAATGGAATACTTCGATCGGACAATTCTTCACCGGGTTTCTCATAGTCAACAGTGCGAACTATCCCACAAATGCGAGTCTCTTCAATTATACTTTGGGATGGAAGCCTGGATTTTTGGAATATCTTAAACCGGAGCTAGTTTCCAACTATCGTATCTCTTCGGAAACCGCAGGACTCAATCAGGGAAACAGTCATCACCGAGCGGCATTCAGTCACGAATACGAATTGAACAAGGACTTCAAATTTGTTCCCGGCCTTCAAGTGGGTTATCAATACTTTAACAACAATACGGATCGAAGATCCGGTGTCACGGATATCACCGCAAAGCTCCAGCTGAATTTTAAGGATATGAATGTGAGTGTCAGCGACGTCTATCGTCCCGATCTTTACCTCTTCGACAATGATCGTGTTTATCCGAAACCGAGCGGAGTACAAGCCGACAACAACGCAGACGACGGAAAAGTCACGGATCCGTCCAAGATTCACGGAACCGTAAACCAAGCAGTCGCTTCGGCGATTCAGTCCTTACCTTTGGATACGACGTCTAAGAATTATCTTCTCAATTCGTATCAACAACAACACATTGCAAAACATCACATCGTGATCAATCTCGGTTACGTTACTAAATTTTAATATTCCCTTCACAACCCGCGTTCAAATTTAGGACGCGGCTCTTCTTTTTTACTGGATTTTTAATCCGAGATCCGTAGGATCTTAATTCTTTCTTAACTTCAAGATACGAATCCTAATTCCAAATTGATACGAGCCTCTTGAATTTTAGAAGGGATCTTATAAGATTCAATCATGATACAAAAACAAAATCTTTTTCAGTTAGAACATTTTAAAAAACGAAAACAAAGGTCTCAAAAAACGATTTCTATAACTCAAGGGACTCTTTTCGATTTTATTTTTCGCATCGCATCTTCCGGAATTTCTGTGTGGATTCTATTCATTTCCGTTTTATTCTTTTCCGATTCGATCTTTGCTCAAGAAAAGAAGAAGGATGAGAAAACGGAGAATACACAGATTCAAAGTTTAGATTCTTCTAATAAACCCGAAGCGGATCTTCCAAAAGAAACGAAGGAAGAAAACCAAAAAAAAGAAGAACCCAAGGCGGATCCAAAGGCGCCAAAATTCGGTTTTTTTGCGGATTCTTACTATGCACACAACCCGTACGCCTCTCCGAACAGAGACAACAAATATCTCACGCAACCGGCGCGTTGGGACGAGATCAATGTCAACTTAGCTTACATCGACGGCAAGGTGGAGACGGATCAATATCGAGGAAGAGTTGCGTTTCAATACGGTAATTCCGTAAATTCGAACTACAAAAACGAAGTCACTTCCGAAAAAAATTCCAATCAATTCTCGGTTCGAAACATTCAGGAAGCGTATGCGGGAATCAAACTCGCAAAAAATCTCTGGCTCGACGCCGGAATTTATTTCGGAAATATCGGTCTTGAAAGTTGGATTTCCCATTCTAACTGGAATTATTCCCGCGCCCTTGCCCTCGATTACGTTCCCTACTATTCGAGCGGCTTTCGACTTTCCTATCAGTATTCTCAAAAACTTTCCTTTCAACTGCATCTGATGAACGGCTGGTCCAACATCACCGAGACAAACCGAGACAAAGCAATCGGAACACAGATCGACTATCAAGTGACCGACAAATTCAGAATCACGCACAACACCTTTATCGGAAACGAAGCTCCTGACAATGAAAGACGACAAACTAGATATTATAATAATTTAATATTACAATATCACTTTACAAAATTCTTCATCATAGCGGGTTCCGGAGACGTCGGGATCCAAAGAGTTCCGGATCCCGGCGTAAACGCGTATCGACAATGGTATATCGGAACGTTTTGGATCACTTGGAGGCCGATTGAAGAATTTCGAACCTCCGTCCGAATCGAAAGAATGTATGATCCCGATCAGACGATCATTCAATCGGGAACCAAAAACGGTTTTTTGACTTCGGGTGGAACTCTTACCCTCGATTACATTCCGAACGAACAAGCGATGGTGCGACTTGAAGGAAGATACTTTCGTTCTTATGATCCGGTCTTTGACTATCACAGAGCCCGTTCCAAAGAGGAAAAATTTATCGTCTTTGCGGTCACGGTCAAGATCTAATCTTCATGATCGAAAAGGGGCTTGCCCCGAACGATTTGCGAAAGCAAAATGTATCAAGAGGAAAGTATGGAAATAGCAACACTGGGCGGCGGATGTTTTTGGTGTCTCGAAGCGGTTTATCAAATGGTGGAAGGTGTCGAAACGATTGTCTCCGGATATTCCGGCGGACAGACAAAGAATCCGGATTACCGTTCGGTATGTTCGGGAAACACCGGGCATGCCGAAGTAGTTCAGATTTCCTTTGATCCGAAAGTAATCACATATCCCGAAATCTTAGATATCTTCTGGATCTGTCACGATCCCACCACATTAAACCGACAAGGAAACGACGTTGGAACCCAATATCGCTCCGTCATTTTCTATCATTCTTCCGAACAAAAAAGACAAGCGGAAGAAGCGATTCAAAAAGCTTCCTCTCAATTTTCGTCGCCGATCGTGACTCAAGTGGAAGAACAAAAAGAATTTTATCCGGCCGAGAATTATCACCAAAATTATTACCGGACCAATCCGGAACAAACATACTGTCATTATGTGGTGAAACCAAAAATCGATAAGTATCTCAAAGTGGGATTCAAAGTCAAAAAATGAATTTGAAGTTTCGAATTCTTCTTAAACATTTTTGAAACTGATTTTGATCTCATCTAAAATTCCGATACGAAGATGAACGAACTGAATTCTTCTTCGTATCCGTATTGAAGTCTCGGGCTTCGTTTATTAAATTCTACTTGATCCTCTCTGTAGCAGTCGATAGACTGATTTATCAATGAACTCGAATATCCAAAGAACGTTTTTGATTCTTTTTTTGGGAATCTTTCTTTCACAATGTAAAGCGAGCATCCAGCTTCAAGGCGAAATCCATCACCCAAAGACGGAAGACGGCTGGGATCTGACTTTAGAACACTTCCCTCCTCTTTCCGGAAACATCACTAAAAAATATCCCGTAATCTTGTGCCACGGTTTGATCGCCAATAGAACGTATCTTAAGATCAACGAGAAAAGTTCGATCGTGGGAAGACTTCAGAAAGAAGGTTATGACGTTTGGTTACTCGATCTAAGAGGAAGAAGGGACGCGGGTTATCCGTCTCTTTTTTTCGGAGATAAAACATTCACTTATAGTATGGACGATTATATCAAATACGACGTCGATGCGGCCATCAAACACGTGTTAAATTCCACCGGAAAAGACAAGGTCAATTGGATCGGTCATAGCATGGGCGGAATGGTAGTCTATGGAAGAGTGGGAAGTCTGAGCGAAAAGAGAATCGCAAACTTTGTCGCAATCGGTTCTCCCGCGATCATGGATCCTCCGAGTTCCGCGATTCAAAGATGGGGATCTCTAACTTGGCTCATGAATCTTTGGCCCGTGATTCCCGCTGAAACCTGGGCGGGCATTCAAGGCGGAACGGGAATTCCGTTTCTTCCACAAAAATCTTTTGAAGAACTTTTTTGGCACAAGGCCAATATCGATCCTTCGATTCTTTCCGGAGTAAAAACGACTTCCATCAATCCGGGAGCGAAGAACGAAATTCTTCAGTTCAAAGACCTTTCTGAAAGCGGTGAAATGCGAAGCTTGGATAAGAAGATCTCTTATTCGGACAATTTGAAGAATATCAAAATTCCGACTCTTTTCGTCGCGGGAAGAAGGGATAAACTGGGAATGTCGTATTCTCTCCGTTATGCGTATGACACGATTTCATCCGAGGACAAATCTCTTTTTATCGCGTCCCGATCCAACGGGCATTCGGACGATTACGGTCATACGGATTTGATCGTTGGAAAAAACGCGGACAAAGATATTTTTGGTCCGATCGTCTCCTGGTTGGACAAAAGAAACTAAAAACCTATTTGGATTTTAAGAATGAAATATACAAAAATTAAATTTTTCACGATCGCGTTCGTTCTCGTCGTTTTGACGATCGGGTGCACACGTTATGTGGTCATTACCGATCAGAAATTCACTTCCCAAACGGCGAACATTGCTCCGAATATTTTTCTGACCACTTTCTCTTATGAGAATTCTTCTTATCCTCCGATCCTAATCGTGGATCCCGTTTTGATCAATAAGAAGGCTCTTTATCTCGGAGATAAATCCGGGTTGATCGGAGTCCTGAACGGAAACGGATTTTCGGTGTGGCTTCTTCATTTTGAAGATCACAAAAATATAAACCTCAAAGACGTCGGAGAGAATTTGATTCCAGAAGTGATCGGAAGAATTCAAAAAGTCACCGGTAAAAAGGAATACATCCTCGGCGGAGTTTCGTTAGGCGGACAATCGCTTCTTCATTCCTTCAAAGCGAAAAAAATTCCCGACATCGCGAAGGCGTTCTTTCTCGGAACGGGAATGGATTATAAATATAACGATAGTTTTATCGAACAGATGAAGGCTGAAAAAAGATTGGGTTCCGATATCAGTTCTTCCTGTAAAAATAAGGACAGCTTCTGCAAACGTTTTATCTCGTTCGATGCGGACGATCCTACCACTCTCTTCGTTTATCAAAATCTCTTTAATTATCTTCCGGCTCTGGAAGAAAATCCGAAGACATGGGAATCCTTTGAAAACACGAATTTCCCTTCTCTTTTTATCGGCGGAAGAATCGATAACATCTCCCCGACGGAAAGTATTCATCCCGTTTACAAAAGAAAAAAAGGGAAGAAGGAATATTTTGAAGCGGGAAGAGACAACGGAATGGCGATCGACTACGATCATCTCGGTCTTTTTGCATACGAAGACGCACCTTCCGATATCTATCAAAGAATCGCAAACTGGTTAAAGGAAACCGAAGCGGCGCCTAAGAAGGTTTCTTCCAACCCAGCAAATCCATAACTTTCTTAATGTCCTCCCAGACGTCTCGTTTGAGAGGACTGTTCTCCCCTCCGTTTCGAATCACAAAACTTGGATGATACGTCGGCATCACCGGGATTCCATAGAAAGAACCCCAATTCCCTCTGAGTTTTGTAATCCCCTCCTTTGTGTTTAAGATAAAACGTGTGGATGGATTTCCGAGAGTAATGATCGCCTTGGGTTGGATGATTTCAAGTTGTCTGAGAAGATACGGAGCGCAAGCCCTTGTCTCTTCCTCCTCGGGAGGGCGATCCTTTTCGAATTTCATATCAAGCGTCGGTCTGCATTTCACGATGTTTGCGATAAAGACGGATTCTCTTGGAACACCCATTCCCTTTTCGATGATTCTTGTTAAGAGTTCTCCGGCGCGACCCACAAACGGACGACCGGTCAAGTCCTCTTGTTTTCCGGGACCTTCTCCGATAAAAACGACCTCGGCTTCCGGATTGCCTTCTCCAAAGACCGTTTGTGTTCGAGTCGTGTGAAGCTTGCAAAGCTTACAATCTGTGACCTCGGATTGAACGAGACCTAATCTTCTAATTTTTTCTTCTCTGCTCATGAAAATACGTTCGATCCAGACTGAAAAAGAAATTCTCTGGAGTCAATGGAAATGATCGTCCTAACACCCGCCGGATTGTATATTCCTCAAGCCGATGTTTATGTCGATCCTTGGAAGGGAGTGCCGAGGGCGATCCTAACACACGCACATTCCGATCATACGAGAAAGGGTTCCGCTCATTATCTCTGTGCAGAATCCGGTTTTCATCTCACGCAGGAACGCCTCGGAAAAAAAGCGCGGATCGAAACACTTCCTTATGGAAGAGCCGTATATTCGAACGGGGTAAGAATCAGCCTTCACTCGGCGGGTCATATCCTTGGATCTTCCCAGGTAAGAATCGAATACAAAGGGAAAGTGACCGTAATTAGCGGAGACTACAAAACGGTTCCTGATCCTACCTGCGAGCCGTTCGAAATTATCCAATGTGATACGTTTCTTTCGGAAGCGACTTTTGCAAAACCGTATTATATCTGGGAAAATATCACATTCGTATTTCAGAATATTCTAAACTTCATTTTGGAAAATAGAAACCTCGACTCGATCTCATTGCTCTACGGATATTCGCTCGGGAAGGCGCAGAGAATTCTAAAAGGTTTATCGATCGCGGCGGAGGAACGAGGGATCGACCTGGAATTTTTTGTTCACGATTCCATTCTTTCCATGAACTCGAGATATGAAGAATCGGGAATTCAACTTCCTAAAACAAAACCCTTGGATCAATGGAATCCGAATTCCAAAAACCCTTTTGTCTTCCTGGCTCCTCCGAGTTCTCCGATTCCCAATCCGAATTCTCAAAAAATCAGAAGCGCATTTTGTTCCGGCTGGATGCAACTTTCGAAAAATCGAAAGAACGGAAGTTTTAGCAAAGGATTTACTCTTTCCGATCATGCGGATTGGAACGAGCTGATTCAGACGATCGAGAAAACGGAAGCCGAAGAAATTCTTCTCACTCACGGAGATACGGAAGACATCGTTCGTTATCTCAAAGAGAAAGGGAAGAACGCAAAGACTCTCAAAACGAAATTTTATTCGGAAGAATCAGAATTTTGAATCAGTGTTTCCAACAGAACTCGAGAGAACGTTTAGAAAGGATTTCGTTTTTAAAAACTGGATTCTTCCGAAATTCTATCTTGAACGGACTTTAAGTCCGTTTTCAACCTTTTTTCAATGAGACTTCCTTTTTCGGAACAAGTAAAACGGAAGAGGCCACTTTAGATTGATAAAAAGGATTCTCATATTTTCAAAATGAAATGAAAGCCTTATTCTAATTATAATCCAAGAGGAATGAACGAGGAAACTCGATTACAATGAATTTCTAAAGTTTTCGAAAGAAAGGAAAATTCAAATTCTATCTTTTGAATCGAAGATCAAGGAAAACAAAGTGTCAATGACGGAAAGGAACCAACCAAAAATCAAAAAAGCAAAAACGGAACATCGATATCAGATGATTCATTGGATTGAAAAGGGAAATATCGAAAAAATCAAAGAAGAAATCGAAACTCGAGGAAAAGATTTCTACGGCGCCGCTCCCTTGTTCTTTGCCGCGAGTGAAAACAGCGTTCCCACATTGGAATATTTTGAAAGCATCGGATTTCCTTTAGACACAAGGGATTCCGGCAATCTTTCTCTTCACTTTTATGCGTGCAGAGATCGCGGTAAGAGCGAGGTAGTAAGTTATCTTCTAAATAAAAATATAAAGCCGGATCCAAAGGATATTCTCGAAGCCGCGGCTAAAGGCAAAATCGAAATTCTAAAATTGTATCAAACCTTTGGAATCGATCTTAAAGATCCGAATCTCAAAAACGAAAACGACACACTTTTGGAAATCGCAACGTTCTCTAACTTAGAATGTTTAAAATTTCTCTTCGAACAAGGTCTGCCTTTGGAACCGAGCCTTCTACCAAGAGCGGCTAATTTAGGAAAATTGGATATAGTTCGTTATCTCGTCTTAGAACAAAAGGCGGATCCAAACGTAAAGGTGCACGAAAGAAACGCGATCCACGAAGCCTGTTTCGGTCCGTCCAATCACGAACCCTATGAACATCTTAATATTCTAAAATTCTTACATGAGAATGGAGGAGACTTGAATTCTCCTTCAAATTGGAGAGGAGACGAAATCTATACTCCTCTTCATTTTGCGTGTAGACCCGGCGCTCAGGATAAAATGCCCTTTATCCGATATCTTTTGGAAAATGGAGTCGATCCTGATTTACAAAATCCAAAATCGGCTCTCAGCATCGCCGATTCGAAAACGAGAAAGGAAGTATTGAAATTCTTAGAAACAAAAGGAATCAAAGTGGAAAAGGATCCCTTCCAAAGATCGTTTCAAGTTGAAAAACTGATTGCCTTTGCGGAAGACGCGATTCGAAAATTTGCAAAAGAAAATCCGGAGGCCGTCGTCTTTCAATTCGTGATCGAAGGCGCGACGATGAGCATGAGCGATCTTTTTGATCCCGAATACTACGTGGGAGAATGGAAATACGAAGGTTTCGCCGAGTTCCGCGAAGGAGACGGATTCGATTTTATTTTATGGCAGGAACACTACGATTCCATGGGAGAAGACGAAAATTCCCCCTATGCCTTAGCGATGTCCAAGGTCATAGAAGGGCTTCACGCAAGAAAGGCATTTGATCATCTTAAACGATCCAAAAATTTTGAAACGAAGATGATCGATCACCTATATTAGAAAAATAGAATTCTACTCGGGAATGAATTTTAATATATGTTTAGAATCCTGTTCGATCTGTGATTGTGTAAAACGAATCGATCGATGTTCTCCTTTGATATACAGTTCGATCTGATCTCCATAAAACGGAGAACCTTGATTTCCGGAATTTCCGGTTGGTAAAACCGACCAGGAATTTTCCGGATGGATCAGATCGATGATTCTTCTTTTGGACGGACCTACTTTCGGCGTTATTACCGGATTGATATCCTGGGGTCCCATTACGTTGACGATGGCCTCTCCGGAATTGATCGAGAACGGACCTTGGTTAAAAATCAGACCGAGGACCGGAACCTTTCCAAGCGGATGTTCAAACGTAATCTTATGTGCTTTTCCCCATTTCCAAGAAGTCGCGGAACCTCCGTGTTTTTGCGAAAGATAACGAACCGTTTGTTCGAAAGCGCGAATCAAAATATCTCTTCTTGTTTCTAAAATTTCCGGTGTGGAGAGATCGTCCCAGAAGGTGGAATTGGAATCGGAAAGAATAGCTTTATACGCCGACCAGTGTTCCGCTTTAAGCCCGTAGATCGCGAGTTCCCTCGCATCCAATTCATCGGATAAAAGATTGATCATCACGAATTGGTTGAGAGTTTGAAAGACGGTCGCACCGGCGGAGTCTAACGTATGTTCTCCGTTAAACGACTTATAGATATCCAATGCCTCTCTAAAAACTCCGTTCCATTCTTTGTCCTTTTCTAATTCACCCGCAATCAAAGGAACGATACTTCTCGCGGAAAAAGCAAGGACGTCCGTTTGAACTTTTTTGACATCGTCCACGGACCATCGTTGCCTCTCTGAAAGGAGTTCGTAGATTCTTCTTCCACGATCCGATTCTTGCCAATAACCTTCCGGTTTTCCGAAACCTTTCAGCTCGTAGGCCGGAAGATGATTCGCGGTAAGAATAATTCCTTCGGGAGGATTGATCAGTTTCGGATTTTGATTGGAAGGAAGATAACCCCTCCAATCGTCTTCTCCCGAAGCGCCGTCCAAAAATTTCCGAGGATTGCTTTTTTTACCTCGGATTGGAAATCTTCCCACGGCCCACCAAGCGATATTTCCTTTCGCATCCGCGTAAGAAACGTTCAAACCCGGAGCGGGAAGAGTGGGCGCGATCAAAGAACATTCCTCCATGGAAGAACAACGGCCAAGGTTATAAACCGTCTCCAACATAGGAATAGACAAGTGATGGAAAATCCAATGGACGGAAATCACGGGACCACGATAGCCTTCGATCGGTTTGGAAACGATCGGACCATGAGAAGTCACTTGGATCTCGATCTCTCTCGCCTCTTCCCCTTTTACGGGAATTTTTTCCTTGAGAACTTGTAACGGAACCCAGTTTCCTTTTTCTTTGACAACGTTCGGTTGTGAGGGATGAAGAGTTTCCTGATAAAAATCCATATCGTCGTTTTCAAGCATCGTTAATGCCCACGCTTTTTTCGCGTTATGCGCGATTAAAGGAAAAGGAAGAATCGGGAAATGATATCCGTAGGTTTCGTGTTCTCCCACCTTCATATGAACTTCGTACCAGGTTCCCGGATTGCTAAATCCGATATGAGGATCGTTCGCTAAAATTGCGCCGCCGGTCGCGGATCGGGAAGGTCCGATCACCCAAGAATTACTCCCCGTAAAATGCGGAAGATCTCTGAGAATCGAATCCACTTTCTGAAATGTTTTGGAAACTTCCGAAAGATCATCGGAATCTTTTTTTAAAGAAGAAACGGAAGCGATGTTTGTGAGTGTGTTCGATTTACCTCGGGTTATCGCCTTTTCAGCGTAAGCTGGTTGATCGTCTAAGATGGAGAACGGATCTTCCTTGTCGTGTCTCGGAAACAATTCCGATACGTTTCGATTCGGAAGTTTGTTTTCTAAGACGGAATAGAGCGGATCCAAACGAAGAGCCTCAGAAAAGGAAAAAGACAAAAGTGAAAGCGCGCTCAACACATCCAAACGATCGAATGGCTTCGGTTTGTATCCTAGGACTGTAAATTCAACGGGAAGAGATTCGTTTCTTAAAAAGAAATTGATCCCCTCCAAAAAAGAATCCAACTCCTTCCAAGCCTGAGGATTTCCTTTGGAACTTTCTTGGAGCATTTTCTCTGCGGTTCTTCGCAAAAGCATTTGTCGCAAGAACGTATCCGTTGGAACCAAATCGGCTCCCAAGACTTCCGATAATTCTCCCTTACCGGCCCTCCTTAGAATTTCCATCTGAAATAATCGATCGCTCGCCGTTACATAACCTAACGCAAAATAAGCGGAATGAGAATCCTCCGAGCGAATGTGCGGAACTCCGTAAGAATCTCGAATGACCGAAACCGGTTTCGTAATTCCGGAAACTTTCAATTCTCCGTTCATGCGTGGAGATTTTAAGAATAATAAAAGGGAGAATCCGATCTTTGCAAAAAGTAGAATTGCAAGAACGGACAAGAAAGAACGACGTATCCAAAGAGGAATACGATTCCAAAAGTTTAAAAAATTTGTGCTAAAGTTTCTCATACACTACCGAATATTTATTTTTTTAAAAGGGAGTTAACTTTTATAAAATCGGATTCTTTGAGCAAGAAAAGTTTTGATCGGTTTTCATTTTTCTGATTCGTTTCAAATCAAAAAAGAATGACTTCTCTGGTAACGTGAATAAAAAAAGGAAGGAATCAAGAAATCAATCCAGTGTTGTCTTTTTCAAAATTGATCCAGGAAACCAAAGAAGAATCCGATTCTTCCCAAAAACGATATCTGATCACGTCCTTTCTTTCCCGTTGCCCGCTCGAGGAATTGAACAACACCCTTTCCTTTTTATCCGGAAAAAAGGAAAGGGCGATTCTGGAAGAAAAGGAATTGGAGGTCTTGGTTTCGGAATATTTGGATCAACCGTTATGGATGATTCGATCCTCGATCGAAGAAGTTGGAGATCTATCGGAAGCAATTTCCCTTTTGACAGGAAATCCGTCCCCGATTATCGAAATCCAAATCAGTGCTATCTTAGAAAAGGCGAATCAACTTATCAATTTGAAAGAGAATGCTCGAGAAGTCTTGTTTTCGATTTGGAAAACGTTTCCGATCGCGGAAAAAATATTCATTCACAAACTTCTTCTCGGAAAACAAAATATTAAAATTCACGAGACTCTTTTGATCGAGATCGTTGCCGACCTTTTTGATTTAGAAACCGGAATTCTTTTTGAAAAATTCAGAGATTCAAAAATAAATTGGAAAACGATTTCGATTCTCCAAATTCTTTCTTCTTGGTTTCCGAATCGGAAGTTCGAGAGACTCGATGAAGTTTCTATTTCAAAAAGGATCGATCCTTCTTTACCAAAAAAATGGCATTCTCCGTCTCTTTTTTTGAAAAATCAAATCTCGAAGGGAACGCATTTTTTGCTTTTTCCGAATGGAATTTCTGCCCAAGCCATTCTTCATTCTTCCGGTTTGTTTCTCTGGAAAAAAAACGGTTTTGTTTATGAAAACGAATGCCCTTCTCTGTTCCGAGAATTCTCCAGTGTGAAAGAGAACGCACATATCCTCGGATGGTTGGAAAAAAATCAAAGAGGAGAAGACACATTCGTATATTATGATATTTTGAAATACCAAGGCGAGGATCTTACTCTTAAATCAATAAAAGAAAGAAGAAAAATCCTGGATTCGATTTTTGTCTCCGATCTTCCGTCGATTCGTGCAATGGAATGGGAAATCGTTTCGGAAGCGCTGGATTCCCGAGAATTTCAAAAACGTTTTTTGAAAGAATATCGAAACGTTTATCTTTTTCGTCCCGAGGAAAATGAATTCTTAGAATTCAAAACCCCTGAACAAACCATAAGAGCCGTTTTGCTTTATGGAAGAAAGGGGATGAACAACGAGGGCTCCACTTTTTGGGAATTGAGTTTCGGAGTTCCGTCCAAAAACGGAGGAGATGTTTTCCAAACCCTCGCGAGAATCTCGATCGATTCAAAACATTCTTTGTTTTTGGAAATCGATTCTTTCTTTAAGGAGAATACGATCGAGAAAAAAGGGCCGATCCGGGGAGTTCATACAATTTGGAAAGCAGAACTTTCGTTTCAAAACATTCTTCCATCTAAGAGACATAAGATCGGGTTCCTTTTGGAAGAGGTGAAGATCCGCAGAAAGGTTTCTTCAGAAGAACTCCTTGATTCTTTGGATTCGCTTTTGAACTTGCGGGACATAAAAATGTAGGAACTCCTATGTTTTCCAGAAGAGCTCGGATCCGCTTCGGAAAAATCATTCAAAAAGGTGGATGGGATTCTTTTTCTTCATCCGCCCAACGGCGACCTGAGTCCGAATGTCCCTCCGCCCTGAAGATAGTCGGAACTCCGGAAACATTGGAATCACGGAAGTAGCCTTTGTCCGATTCCAGAAGCAGACGACGCTTCGAAAACGTAGGAACTCCTCCAGAAATTTCTTCTCCGAAGCGATTCCTATTGGAGTTACTTGACAGAGACTCGGTTTCCAGTTTTTTGGTCGATATGAACCAGAAAACTGCAAAACTTCTTAACAAATACGCAGAACTTAAGGGCGTGAGCTCAAAACAAATCAAAAGAGAATGGTTGGTTTTGAACGAACATCAGAAAGATCAAAAAAGACAAGAAATTCTGAAAGAGCTGGTTAAATAAGACCGGCTTTTTCAAAGCATTCTTCTCCTGATCCCGTAAACTCTTAGATCTTCCGAACGTATTCTTCAACTCGGGCAGGACCTCATGGAAGAAATCGAACTCACTAAAGAATTCCGCTTCGACGCCGCTCATCTTCTTCCCAACGTACCCGACGGCCATAAATGCAAACGACTTCACGGTCATAGCTTTCGTTTTAAACTTCATCTCAAAGGTAAAATCGATCCTCATACCGGTTGGTTGATCGATTATGCGGAAGTTAGTAAGATCGTAAAACCTCTCATCGAAAATCATCTCGATCATTATTATCTCAACGACGTTCCAGGCCTGGAGAATCCGACTTCGGAAAATATTTCTATCTGGCTCTGGAATCATCTCAAACCGCTCCTTCCTCTTTTGTATAAAATTACTCTCAACGAAACTTGTACGAGCGCGTGCATCTACGAAGGTCCGAAAAATTCTCACTGAAAAAGAGGCGAGTCTTGGATTCAGATAAAAGTAAGAATTCGAATCGAAAAAAAAACGATTCTAAAGTGAAAACTTCCAGCAACAAGGCAGTCGTACTTTTATCCGGAGGATTGGATTCTACCACTTGTCTTTATCAAGCGATCGCCGATGGCAAAGAGGTTCGCGCGCTTTCTTTTGATTATGGACAAAGACATAGAATCGAATTGTCCTTTGCGAAAAAAATCACTCGTAAACTAGGTATTCCTCACACGATTCAAAAGTTAAAACCGGAATTGTTCTTAGGATCGTCTCTTACTCAAAAGTCGATCAAGGTTCCGAAGAATTCTTTAGGAAAGGATGAAATTCCAAATACGTATGTTCCCGGAAGAAACATTCTTTTTCTTTCTTTTGCAACTTCGCTCGCAGAAGGAACCGGATCGGATTCGATCTACATCGGAGTCAATGCAATGGATTATTCCGGATATCCGGATTGCAGACCAGAATTTATTAAGATGTTCGAGATGGCGATTCAACTCGGAACGAAAAAAGGAAGTCAAGGTTCTCCGCTTAAAATCATAACTCCTCTACAAAATCTTTCTAAGAAAGAAATCGTTCTCTTGGGAAGTAAATTGAATGTTCCCTTTCATCTCACATTCTCCTGTTATGACCCGCAAAACGGCAAAGCCTGTGGAAAATGCGACGCCTGTCTCTTGAGAAAAAAAGGTTTTCAGGAGACAGGAGTTTCTGAAAAGTGATCCCATCGGTTTACCCGGCCTTTCCATGCTCTTTGGGAAGGAATCTCTGATTAGGAAAAGTTATAATGGAACAGTTCGTAGGTTACCTGACGATCTTCTTATTAGCCGTATTCGTAGGTTTTGAGGTCATCACAAGAATTCCTCCTCTTTTACATACCCCTCTTATGTCAGGTTCCAATGCTATTTCCGGAATCACGATCATTGGGGCGATTCTATCTCTTCATTCGGTGAACGGCCCTTTGATCAACATCATCGGATTCGTCGCGATGGTTGCGGCGACCATCAACGTGATCGGTGGATTCTTAGTCACCCATAGAATGTTAGGAATGTTCAAGAAGAAAGAAAAGTAAGAATATGGAAAAATCGATTATCAATTTAATTTATCTTCTCTCCTCCGTTCTTTTTATCGTAGGATTGAAACTTCTTTCTCACCCGAAGACTGCAGTTCGCGGAAACTTCTTAGGCGCGGTGGGAATGTTCTTCGCGGTCGCGGCCGCGCTCGTTGAAAAAGGACTCGCCTATGAATATATCTTAGCTGGATTCATCGTGGGAACCGCGATCGGAGTTTATCTTTCCGTTAAAGTTGAGATGACTTCTATGCCTCAACTCGTTGCGGCCCTCAATGGGTTCGGAGGTCTTGCATCCTTTCTTGTTGCAGGTGCGGCGGTGATGGAAGTGATTCACCAAGGAACCAATCTCGCAGTTTTAAAATCGTATCAGTTCACGGTTTCTACTGCGGCTTCCGGAATCATCGGGGCAGTGACCTTAACGGGAAGTTTTATTGCCTACGGAAAACTCCAAGGAATTCTTTCCGAAAAAGCGGTTCGTTATCCGGGCGATCAACTCGTAAAAATCATTTTCTTCCTCGGTTCTATCGCGCTGAGTTATTTCGTAGTGATCGAACCTGAAAAGATAGAATGGTACTGGTATGTTGTAGCGGTTGGTTCCGTTTTAGGAATTCTTCTCGTAATGCCGATCGGCGGAGCCGATATGCCCGTCGTTATCGCTCTCTTGAATTCATATTCCGGAATCGCGGCGTCAGCGACAGGATTTGTTCTTGGAAATAACGTTCTGATTATCGCAGGATCTCTTGTAGGAGCCTCCGGAATCATCCTAACACAGATTATGTGTAAGGCGATGAATCGTTCTCTTGCAAACGTTCTCTTCGGAGGACTCGGCGCGGCCGTTGATACTTCCAAAGGTGGAGAAGACATCTACGCTGGAAAAACCAAAAGTACGTCCGCAGAAGAAGTTGCGATGCTCTTGGATATGGCACAAAGAGTTGTTATCGTTCCTGGATACGGAATGGCGGTTGCACAAGCACAACACGCAGTAAGAGATCTTTATAATATTCTTACGGACCGAGGAATCGACGTAGAATTTGCGATCCACCCTGTTGCAGGAAGGATGCCAGGTCACATGAACGTTCTTCTCGCGGAAGCCGATATCCCTTATGACAAGATGAAAGAAATGGATGAAATCAATCCTACTTTCGAACAAGTCGATGTGGTAATCGTAAACGGTGCAAACGACGTTGTAAACCCTCTCGCAAAAACGGATCCAAGTAGCCCGATCGCAGGAATGCCGATCTTGGACGTTGACAAAGCAAAAACGGTTATCGTGATCAAACGAAGCTTGAGCCCGGGATTTGCCGGAGTTCCGAACCCTCTTTTCATCCAAGACAATACTTTGATGTATTTCCAAGACGGAAAGAAAGCTACGCAAGAAATCGTAGCGGCCTTAAAAGAAACCTAATCGGTTTCCTTCTTTCTAAGAAAACTCAAAGCCGGGCTGTAAAAAGTCCGGCTTTTTTATTTTAGTGCCTGCCTGATCTTCAACCTCTGTTTCTTCATTTCAAACTCATTGAAGAAGAAAAATGAATCTTTTCGGCAATTAGCGGTGAGTTCAACTTACTATGGTTTCCGGACGATTCGAATTCTTTTTTGAAAAGAGTATTAGCATTTTGTCAAAATCAGCTTGATATTTAGAGTTTGGATTTCATACGTATAGATCGATTTTAAATCTATGAATCGTATTAATTCAGATTTAAAATCTTTTTCTCCATGCAGTGAGTTAATGTATTTTAGTTTCCATAAACAAATCACTCCCTTTTACAAATAAAATTCTTATTTTGCTGTATAAAAATTCCACAATTGACTTAAGAAAAAAGAGGTTTAGAAAATGCTAAAGTTCCACGCCGAAAAATCCTTACCGATTTTATTTACAATGGGTTTCGTTCTTCACCTAATAAACTTCGCTCACTATATTCGTGATGGCAAAGCTGACCCTGGACAAGTTATGACTCCTATTGTAGATATAGCACTCTTTGCCGTGATGCTCTATTCAGCCTTTGCTCTCATTTGGGAATATAAGGCCTTCTTTCAAACTTACGGATTTACAGATAAGATAAGGCGTAAGATTGGCTACTGGTATATCACAGTCTACGTTACGGCAAGCATTCCTGGTCATATCTATTATATCTATACTGCAGATGGATCCTACTTCGAATGGTTTGCCTGGTGGTTTAGTCCGATCATAATGGTAGTCTATATCGTCATGATAGGATTTTGCTTATCTTTAAAACCAATAGAAAAAAATCGCAATTAACGTACTATAGGGAGGAATCTAATCGCAATATTTGCAAAAATTCATTTTCAAAATACAAAATATTCGAAGGTGATTTTTCCGGTCCTAAAGTAAATCTGCATGAAAAGAGGAAACCGAAAATTCTAGTTGGAGCTCGCGAATTTTTTCTAGTTTTTTGGTTTCATCTTTCTGCAATTTAGAAATACAATTCTATTTCTTTGATCTACGTGAATCAAATCGAATTAGAGCTTATCCAAAAGTCGTTCACCGCGGGAACCGCTCCATTGCTACCTACGAAACGAACGTATAAATTGCTTTAGAACCGGAATTCTTTGGATCCAGGTTGGAACTCTCACAATTTTTCCTTCCGGTCTTAAACCAGTTCCTAATCTTTTTCCTTTCTAAAATACATAGTTAATAATCCAGAAATTCTAAAAATTTTATTCTACGGGTTCTTACGATAAAGAACACCGCTTTCGATTTCAGATAAACCGAAACTGACTTCCTTTTAACGTAAATATGAAAAAGACAATTATTGCGACATTTTTTGTCATTTTCTGATGTCGCTTAACAATCCGTGTCTAAAATGAATATCCAATTGATATTCGCTGAGGGTCTTAAGAACCTGGTAACACGAGCAAACCATAGATGAACTCGATTGGTCGCCTCTATCTCCGTTCCGCAAGGATATCATCTTGAGGGATCAAGAGAATCGTTGTCGAAGATCATGCTAAAAACAAAACCATCAAATCGCGAGTACAGGCTTTGTCAGAAAATATTAGCAAGAACGAATTTCAAGATTCCCTATCGGCAAAAAAATCAAATTTCTATCCGAATCATCCCCTCGAAAATGAGATCGAAACAAAGGTAGAAGAATTAAAAAACCTAGCCTTTCAATTTCAAGAGCTCAAACCATTTTTAGAAGAATTGACTTCTCTGCCCTGGAAAGAATACGAAGAAAGGCTTTCTCAAGAATATCTCAACAAATTTACCTTTGTAAAAGAAGAATCGATTGAACAGGAGAACTTCTTAGAATCGGCAGAAGACGAAAGATTTTCAATTCAAGAACCGATTCAAATTCTTGCAAAGGCAAAAGAGGCGCTCGGTTTGGAAAACGATGCTTATACGGCTCTGAATACATTTATTTCCAATCGAATCGCACTTGCGATGCAAAGGGGCGTATCGATTGCATTAAAGAAGAATCTGTAATTCGAAAGAAGAAGAACTCAAATCTTAGAAACAAATCAAACAAGATAGAATAAAATTCCATAGTATCGATATCTCAAAAGATAAAATAGCAAAAGTCTCAAAATCAAAAATTCTTCCAAGTTCCTAAAAAAGACGAGGGCCGAATCAAAGTCATAGTGCAAAATATTCACTTTTTTGCAGATCTATCCGGGATTATATGTCAATTTTATCCATCTATAATCCAAGAAAAATTAACTCCTAAAAAACTGAAAGAACCAAAAACACTTTTGTTATACTTCGCATGAAGTTCCTACAAATCGTTTTAGCTTTGACGTTCGCTATTCTTTTTTATCCGAACTGCAAACAGCCAAAGGATCAAATCCCTATTTTTTTCCTTCTCGGCGCAGTCCAAGCGAGTGAGTTTCAAAATCTACTCTCGGGACCGGTTCCGATCGATCAGGAAAACGAACTTACAAATTATAAAGTTCAAATATTCAACTCTACGCAAAATATTATCATTACTGGATACTTTTCGAAACCGAGTGGGTTGGGTTGATTCCCGCTCATCGTCATGATGCATGGATGTGGCGGAGCCTACTCTTATAATGACGCGACCAAAGGCGTCGCATCCCTCTTTACCGAATGGGCCGGTCGTGGAAAAAATCTAGGATATGCCACTTTACTTCTCGATAGCTTTACTCCGAGAAACCCGGAGCAAAATCAATGTGGAAACGGCCCGGGAGTAGGAACTTCGGAGGTTACAGATCGACCAACGGACGCATACGCCGCGTTAGATTACGTGAGAAGATCTTCGATCATCTTAAATGAAAGAATTGTTTTACTTGGCTGGTCGCACGGAGGAAGTAGCGTCCTCTCGACGGTGGATACCGATTCAACTCTTCCGTATCGTCAAAAATATCCAAGACCATTCAAGGCGGTGATTTCCTTTTATCCGGGTTGCGGACTCAACGGCGCTTTCGGAGGAATTGCAACAAGCACGTATCTTCCCTATACTCACTTAAAGATTCTCGCGGCCGGACTCGACCCCTTTATACGGGCGGTTATTGCGACGACAGAGTCACCCGAGCACAAACGTTAGGTGCGAGCGTTGGAACCAACAATTCGATTGCGATCTCAGTATATCCGAACACGCACCACAGCTTCGATCAAGCAAAGGTCGTCAATGATCAGTTCGATGCCAACGATGTGAATGCAAAGCCACTGGCAGACCAGGAAGCAATTGAATTCTTCCAATTGTACAATCCTAAATTGATTAAATAAGTGGAAATGATTAAAAATATTTTTGAAGTTAAAACAAGAATATTATATTCATTATTTTTAATGTACTTACATCAAAAGAGATATTTTATATATTAAACGAGAATTTTTTTTCAAGAAGGGACATCCAATAAATTCTGGAACTTGGAAACTTCCTGCTCTCTTATACGGTAACCGTCGGAAAAACGGGAACGACCGGAACAACATAGACTAAAAACTTCGACTCGGAAGAAAAGTGTCTGAAAAGTTTCATCAAAGTCGCGAAGGTACACAATGGAATTTATTTTGAAGACCTGGGCGGCGGATCGATTGGATTCTTTGGATTGGATGAAAATGGAAAGCTCTTACTGGGGGACTTGGGAGCCGGAATTAATCGAAGGAGGATACAATGACGAATTCTTAGACGCTTTAGAAAACAAGGAACTCTCTTTGAAAGACGTCCCGTGCATCATAGAATTCGGCCAGAACTGGATTTTAAGCAATCCTCTCAAAAAGACGATTCACAAAGAACCCTCTTACCTGTTCGTTTCTCACGAAGACTGCGCGCTCGTGCCGATCAAAGAGACAAATCAGTTTGTTTTCGGACAAATTTTGTTGAGAATCTTTGCACAGAGAATTCTAGACGTTGAATTTTTCTCCGAGGTTTATTTAGAGTTTTTTATTCGGGTTCGGTTTTGACTTCGGTGTTTAGTATTTTCAAGAGAGGTTCGAATTTTGATTCTTCCTTTTTTAGAAAGTCGGTTTCAATTTTCGATTTTCCTTTTAATTAAAAAATCAACTCTAATAAGTTTGAGGCCAAAAAAGATCCGATTTGAATTCTACTTAGAACGAACTCCTATTCTTCTTTCAAAGGTTTCTTTGGAAAAGTTAAAAAGGGAAAAACTAAAGAGGAAAATGCTTTTTTAAAATTCTAAAATTTCCGTTGAGCAGGAATATATTATGAAAACTGAATTTTCAATTCGTATCGTAGAAATGGATCCCGAAGCCGGTTTTGCCGGACATCTTGTTCTAGTTCCTTTGGAAAACTTGGCTCCTCTTTCCGTAAGAGACGCGATCGATACCTGGACGAGAATTCTAAAAAATGCCGACGATCTTGTTTTTTCCGATCCGATTTTTGAGGATTCGGATCCATGGTTTGGTTTCGGAGTCATACTCGAAGATCAGACATTGGACGAACAGGCGCTTTTCTCTCGGATCCCAAGTTCCGATCCTTTGATTGAGATTTCCGTTTCGGAATATATAGAAGCGTTGATTCAGTTTAACGAGGAAAACGGTGATGATGGTCTTGCAACTCACGAAGAATTAGAAACGGGAACATACGGAATTCTTTGGCTCCTCAAAAAGAATCTAAAGTATCTAAGTCTTTATATTCAATATTTGAATTCACTGGATTTGGATCATACGGTCGCTCAAGTGGACGTGTTGTTCCAGCTTGCAAAACTATATTCTCCGATCGAGCTTGCTCCGCTCAAAGATTTTGCAAAGAAAAAGGACGCGCAACTTTTAAACGATTGGCTCGAATCAAATCGAGTGTGGACGGAACAATAAAAATATCCCGAATTCCATTCGAATTGATTTAGAAATTGAATGTGATCCGAACCGGAGACAAAAGAACAATAGATCAGAAAAGTATTGAATTGTTGAGTAATCTTTCCATTCTATAGAATATGGAACAAAAAGATTATAGCGACGAGGTTCGACTTCATAGATCCAGATTCATTCGTTTTTTACTATTTGTCGCAGGTTCTATTTCCTTGGCCTTAGGAATCATAGGAATTTTTACTCCCATATTGCCGACGACTCCGTTTTTACTTTTATCGGCGGCTTGTTACGCAAGAGCCTCGCATCGTTTTTACAATTGGCTGATGAACAATCGATATTTCGGATCTTACATTCGAGATTGGAGAATTCACAAAATGATTCCTCTCCGTGCCAAGGTCATAGCGATTTCGATGATCTTTATTACGATTGGAACGACCGTTTTCTTTTTCATTCCCATTTTGGCGGTAAAGATTCTTGTTTCCTTGATCGGGGTTTTGGTTGTACTTTATTTGATTCGAATTCCGACCAAACGTGAAATTTGAAATGAAAGAAAATTTCCTGTCGGAGTTCCTACAAGAAATAGTTCTTATTTTTTGTTGCGTAAATTACAAATCTGTGATATAGGAAAATCTCCCGAATTTTCCCGCCACCGCTCCCCTCCACCCAAGTATAGGGTGGGGCGCGCGACTTTTACGGAAGAATTGTCGTTGTTCCGACGAACGGGAATTCGTCTTTTCAATACGGAGATCGGGAAGGAAACATGTGAAAAACTTTCGAATCATTCTCTTTGAGAAGCTCCGCGATGTCCAATGCTTCCTGAATCTTTCTTCTCTTATCCGGTTCTTCCTGCAACCAAGCAGTCACAAAAGATTCCAGTCTTCTGTAATCCTTAATAAAAGAAAGAGAGCGAATATATTCGATCTTTTCTTCTTCCTCGGCGATCCTAAATTGAATCACTTGCTGATAAGTCGCGGCGGCCGCACGGTAATTCCCGGTGTTATAATAAGCGTGTGCTAAAAATCTTTTTTCCTGAAAGGGAAGTTCTCCATAGAGATTGTAGATCTTAATCGCTTTTCTATAATTCTGGTGAATGTCTATTACAAGTCTTGCATGGATCAGCATATATTCCCTGGATTGAAATCCGTCCTTTACGAATTCCACACACTGCGCATAGGCATCCGCTTTATTGCCCAAAAGAAAGTTCGACTTTAAGAGAAGAAGTTTCGCCGCTCTAAAATTCGGCTTTAGCTCGATCGCCCTCTCGGCTTCCGCTTTCGCGCGGAGATAATTTCCAGTTTCAAAGTAAGCGAGAGCGAGATTGATTCTATAGAATGGATTGTAATTGGATAATTCTACCGCTTTCTGAAAGTATTCCAAGGATCTTGGCCATTTGTTTCTCTGAACAAAGATCATCCCGAGTTGATAATAGGACGGATCATGCCCCGGTTGAATTTGAATCGCCCTCAAAAGAGAATTCTTCGCTTGCGGATAGCGACCTTGCGCGTAAAGAAAAGAACCTTTTAGATAGTGGTATTCGACCGCATTCTCGTCCAACTTCTTGATTTTTTCGATATTCACAGAAGCTCTTGCAAGATTGTTCGCTCGAATCAGGTTTACCGTTTCGGTATTCAAAGCGGCGATTTGAACCCTTCTTCTGGCCGCGTCTGCGGGTGACCCGCCGTCTAAATTCTGAGAAGGAGAAACGTTCCCGGGAAGATTCTCGTCTTCATCATCCGCAATAAGAATTTCAAAAGAAAAAAGGATTAAGATGAGAAGAATCAAAGAACGTTTCATACTTTTCATTTTTTCCAAGAAAAGAACGACGATCAGTTCTTCTCGAAGAATTCTACGCTATCTTCCTTCTTGTTTAGAAGCTGAAGCTCCTTTTCGTTGACTTTGAGAATTCTATATTCCAAATCAAATGCAAGATCCGCGAGATTAAAATGAATGTCGTCATCTTTCATTTTATACGTAAGGTGAAAGGTATCATATTTTGCCAAGCCGTCCGGAAGAATGAGAAGATGACTTCCTTTCCCTTTATCCGGATCTTTGCATTCGCCCTTTTCAGGACAATTCTTAACTTTTACCCAATCCCCCAAAATCATCTCTTCCTTCTTTTTACAAGAAGAGAAGAGAAGAAGAGCGAGAGTTAGAATGAGAGCAATTTTTTTCATAGATTCAAACATAGAGAGCCTTCCTTGCTTGTCCAATGAAAATCGGGGTTAAAGGACCGGAAGAGATCGCAGTTTGTGAGAAGAATCAGGGGACGAAAGCGGGAGAATCACTGATGATCGATGTATTCTTTTAAGTTCAGAACCTCAAACGTGTTTAAAAGGTCCGGATGGATGGCGCTGATCGTGCATTGAATTCCTTCGGATTTTGCGTTTTTTAGAAACCAAACAAGGGAGCTGATAGAAATCGAATTCATCACGGGAATATCACCGAGATTCAGAATAATGGATTTCGGCTTTTTCGCGATGGCGTCCATGAGCATGGTTCGGAACGCATAGTAGTCGTTAAAAAGAATGGTTAGATCCGGAGTAATTTCTACTATTTCTGAATTATCTGACATTTTAAGATTCGCTTTCAAGTTCTTCGGCGTCCTCATATATTTTCGGACGAAAAAACTTTCCTGAGTAAAAAAAATCTCTCGTGGAAAACGCAAATTCAACCGATTTTTTTGATGGGAGAGAAATAATGTTTGAGAAAACCCATTTCATGAAAACCCAGGATTTACTGGAAAGAGGAATGAATAGTTCCGTTTTGAAGAGAAAAGTAATTTCAGACAATATTGCAAACGCGGACGTTCCTCATTTTAAGAGATCCGAAGTGATATTCGAATCGATGATCAAAAGAGCGATCGAATCCGAAAAAATCGAGGCGGTCAAAGAAGTTCCAACTCAGATTTCCGACGACCGTCATATATCATTCTTCAAACCTTTGGATTATCGAGAAGTTCAACCAAAAGCCAATATTGACTACTTGACTACCATGAGGGCCGATGGAAACAACGTGGACGTTGAGAAAGAAGTCGTGGAAGCATCCAATTCCCAGATGCAATACATGATGATGTCCGAACGAATCAATCAGAATTACAGGGATCTCAAACAAGTGATGAGAATGGCTTAAGAATCTGATTTAATTTCTTGAATTTATAGTAATGAGACATAATTTAACCGTTTAGGAAGTAGCCATGGGACTTTTTTCTTCGATCAACATATCCGCAACAGGCTTATCCGCGCAGAGATTGCGAATGGATGTGATTTCCAACAACATCGCAAACTCGACAACCACGAGAAATACGAATGGAGACGGACCGTTCCGAAGGGACAGAGTTGTCATGACTCCGGTCAATCTAAGAACCAGATGGAATAGTCCTGTGTATCCGTTCGGAGTTTCTCCCGGAGAAGGAAAAGGTGTAAAGGTGATGAAGATCGAAAAGGATATGACCCCTCTTCGTTTGGTTTACGACCCGACTCACCCGGACTCGATTCAGATCGGACCGAAAAAAGGATACGTGGAAATGCCGAACGTGAATATCGTCACCGAAATGACGGATATGATTTCGGCTTCCAGATCCTATGAAGCAAACGTACAAATGATCAACGGATCCAAAGCGATGTTTAACAAAGCCTTGGAAATAGGTAGGGCATAATCATGGAAATCAATTCAAATTCTTCACTCTGGTATACTTATAATTCCGGTTATAACGGCGGCAAAGCACATCCATTAACTCCAAAAGGTGACAAAGTGGATGTATTTACTACGGAAGATCGACATTACAAAGACGTAAAGCAACCGGTCTCGCCTGATTACGTTGCCGAAAGTTTTTCAGAAGCGATGAAGAATGCGATGACGTCGGTAAACGATCTTCAAGTGGAAGCGGACGAGTTGACCCAGAAAATGGTCTTTGATCCGAACTCAGTAGACGCTCACGAAGTAATGATCGCATCTGAAAAAGCGAGAGTTGCTCTTACGTTCACAAAGACGATCGCTGATGGAGTCGTTCGGGCCTACAGAGAACTCACTTCCCTAAGATAAGATTTTTTTTAATATTATAAAACGGTCTTTTACGGGCCGTTTTGAAAGAAACCACCGTTCCTTTCTAAGAATTCTTTCTATACAAGTTGTATGAAAAGAACTTCAAAATCAATTTCCATTCTTTTAAGACCTTTTGAAATCAAAAACCATTTCGCGTTTCGCATTCTTACCCGATTCTAATAACGTCCGATGGTAATAAACCGATGTCTGAAATTCATTTGAAATCGTTTGTGCAACCAGAACGACGAGTTCGCTCTATCTAAGTTCCGAATTTAGAAAGTTCGGATTTTCTTTAAATACGGATAATAAAATCCCTATGTTACAAGTTTTAGGAATTGTATTGTCCCACTGATGAAGCGTTTCTTTTTTATAAGGACGAGAAACGTTCTATTCTACTCCGTCCATTTCGATCCAAGCCCATTCCGTCTCGTTTTCGAAATCAAATTCAAATTGTGATAGGCTCAGCGAATTTTGGAATCGGTTGCAGAATTTTTTTAGAGTAAGAGGACTGTAGAGTGCAAGATGTTCGATCAGATAAATACGATCTTTTTTAAAACTCATGTCGGTTCTATTCTTTCTCGGATAAGAAGAATCAATATAGAATCAGAGACAAAATGTCCGCAATGCAAGTCAAAAATAGAAAAGGCGTTTTGTCTATTGCAATCGGTCCTTTTTGCCAATACGATACTCTGTAATATTCTTTTTTTCTTATGAGAATCCAGGAAGTTTGCTTTTCTACAAAACAAAAACGCCGAGACTACTTATCCCGGCGTTTTACGATAAAAGTATTCAAAACTCAAGGTCTCGCTTCTGAGCATCTTTTCGCAAGGCTCATTGGAGCTCGATGAGTCGGAACTACGGCTTGATCTTCTTGATCAGCTTCAAGTCCGCTTTGTTAAAGACCGTGATCTGAATGCTTCCCGAACCTTCTTCCTTTCCGGTAACATAAATCTTTTCTCCGTAAAAGGTTACGTTCGAGTTTGGACTAATCTCTTCGGAAGATTTTGCCTGTTTCTTCAAATCCTTTCCAAAACGAGAGAGGTAGTATTTCTCCTGAACTTCTTCGAACGCGTAAATCTCGTCCCCCTTTACGATCATCGGAGAACGCCAGAAAATATTGTCTTCCGCGGAGATCGTCGGCTTCAGAGTTTCCTGATCGATCAAGATCAGTTTGTGATTGGAAGAGTGACCGTCTTCAAAACCGATCACGAGCGCTTTTCCGTCTACGATCTCGAAGGTTCTTCCGCAGATCTTATTAAAATCACCTCTGAAAATCGTATCGTCTTTGGTCGGATCTAATACCTGAAGTTCGTTGTTATAATGACCTTTGTCCAAGTATTTCAACGTTTTTAAGAAAAGAATTTTACCTCCGACTACGTTCTTGTCGAATTCTTCTTTTTTCTTTTCTTCTTCTTTCTTGGTCTCTAATTCCTTTTTGGTTTCAGCCAATTCTTTTTTTAGTTCGGCTTCGGTCTTCTTGTCATCGGAAGTAGACTTGTTATCACTTCCCGATTTACTTCCGGAATCACTTTTAGAATCGCTGGATTTGGAAGAACTGGACGAGCTCGAGGAACTGGAACTGTTATTGCTCTTTCTCTCTTCGTCTTTTTTAACTACTTCCTTTTCTTTCTCTTTGAGTTTCTGTTCTTCTTTTTTAACGACTTCTTTTTCTTTCTGTACTTGTTCTTTTGCTTTTTTCTTTTCTACGATTTCTTGCTTATTTTTAACAGGATCTTTGTTGAGCTCTTGGAGTTCCTTGTCCGTCTTTACTTCTTTGTCGTTCAGCTCTTTCTGTTTGTTTTGATTTTCTTCTTTTCTTCTTTTGATCTCTTCTAATTCTTTCTTGTTCTTTTCTCTCTGAAGATCGTCGAACTTATCCTTTTCGGATTGTCCTTCCTTCTTTTTATCGAGGTCTTTATTGACTTCGTCTTCCAATTCGTCCGTGTGAACGTCTTTTCCGAGAACGTCCTCCACCAAGGGAACGATAATTTCCGTTTTACCGGGCCATTCCGAATAACGTTTCGAAATACCAATCGACTCTGGTTTCAAAACCTTAATTACGGAATTGGAATATTTCTTTGCAACATACGCCTTACCCTTTCTATGAATCGCGTTGTAATAAAGAATATAGGTCGCGAGAATTTCGGAATTCTTATCGTCATAACCGAAATTCGATTTTACGAAGCCCGCTAAAATTCTCTGAATCGAGTTGATATGTCCGTAATCGGAATCTTCGGAGAGAGAAAAAATATCCGCTCCGAATTTTTTATCTTCAGGCGCGATTCTAGTTACACTGATTCCACCTTGACTATGGCTTTTATTCGGCTCTTTTTTTAGATTCTCCGCCAAACCGACTCCGACCTTTTCATTCGTGCCTCTCACATCTTCTCCGGCTCGCGCGGAAGAACGATTGATAAACTGGACTCTTCCGGAAGAACGGATTTCTTTTTCTCCAAGTTTAGAATTATCCTGGGAAAATAACGGAAAAGAAAAACCAACGCATACAAGTGCTATCAAGATTCTGAACATTCTAAAATACTCCTTTTCATCTCCGGAAGAGAAAGCAGTCGTTTTGACCAGGGGATATGCTATCATCAGGTATTCAATGGAGACAAGGATTTTTCCCGATCCGGAGACTTCTTTCCGAGAAGAAAGTTGATCCCCAAACTCCCCTTTGCAACCTTATCCTATTATGTATCAATTCCAGGAAAGAATTTACAATTTCGGCGCGGGACCGGCGATGCTTCCCAACGAAGTGATGGAAATCGCGGCGGCAGAGTTCTTAAATTATAAGGGCTCCGGAATGTCCATTATGGAAGTGAGTCACAGAGAACCTCTCTTTGAAGACGTCCTCAAAGAAGCGGAATCGCTCTTACGCACGCTCTTGAATATCGGAGACGACTATTCCATCGCATTCTTTTCCGGAGGAGCCACCCTACATTTTTCCGCTCTTCCGCTCAATCTCCTAAAAGAAGGAGAAAGTTTCGATATCGCTCACACGGGCATCTGGACAAAAAGAGCCTGGGAAGAAGGACTCAAGTTCAACGGAGTCAACGTGATTTCTGATGCGACAGAAAACAAATTCACGGATGTTCCATTCCTCGATGATACAAAACTTTCCGGCAAAGGAAAGTATCTTCATATTACATCGAACAACACGATTTACGGGACACAATATCCGACTCTCCCAAAAATCAAACAAGTTCCTCTCGTCGCTGATATGACGAGTGAACTTCTCTCTCGCAAGATCGAAGTAAGTGATTTTGGAGTCATCTTCGCCGGAGCGCAGAAGAATATCGGTCCTTCCGGTTTGAGCGTTTTGATCATTCGAAACGATCTGATCGGGATCTCAGGAAGAAAAATTCCGGTTCTCTTGGACTACGAAGTGATGACCAAAAACAAATCCCTCTACAACACACCCGCGACGTATTCTATTTATATCGCGAAGTTGGTCTTCGAGTGGTTATTAAAACACGGCGGAGTCGAAGTCGTTCAGAAGACGAACGAACAAAAGGCGCAATTGTTATACGACTTCATAGATTCTTCTTCTTTATATACTTGTCCTGTTCAAAAGAACGCCCGATCCAAAATGAATGCGGTTTTTCTACTAAAGGATAAGAACTTGGACGCGAAGTTTTTAGACGAAGCGGAAAAGAACGGACTTCACGGATTGGGCGGGCATCGGTTGGTCGGCGGCTTTCGAGCTTCGATTTACAATTCTATGCCAATGGCCGGCGTTCAAAAGCTCGTTTCCTTTATGAAAGAATTTGAATCCAAGGCGAAATGAAAATTCTCCGTTTCAAAAGATTTTTGATCGGCATTTTCTTTTTGGGAATCGCTTCCGGGAGTCTTTCGGCTTCCGGTTTGAACTTTCTCACACAACTTCCGATTCAGGATTGTTTTACGAACGAGGCGTCTTCTACCGAACTCGCCAATCTATTCAAATCCACGATTTCTCTAGAGGAAAAAAAAAGGATCGCGGAAACGATCGCCTACAAAGAAGGACGCGCCCGTTTTCAATCGGTAAACTGCGTTCAAAATAAGAAGTTAACGGAGGAAGAATATACCATTCTTTTTTTGGATTGGGACCGTTATCTCGCAACGTTTACGGAGTTGAATTCTTATTACGAAAACTATGTTCTCTCGGATGAAAAAACGAGATCTCTCAATTCTATAGAATGGGAACTCCTCACGACCCATCTCAAACAAAAACGTGAACTTCTCACACGATTGAACGACGCGACGTCCTTTTCTCTCAAAGGAGAAAAGGTTTCCGAAGAGAATTTTTCGATGATTTATCTTTCCCTCTTTCTACTCCAAGTGGAGTTTTGGGATGCGATGCCCAAGACATACAAAGACTCCGTTTTGTAGAATTCTTCGATTCCCTTTTTGAGGGTAAAACAAAGAATTATTTGCTTGAATCCTGAGTTCGGTCGGGACATAAACAAATATAGATCATGAAAAAAATCGGAATCGCCTCGGATCACGGAGGCTTTGAGCTCAAGGAATTTCTTCGCACCGCTCTTGCAGGAGAATTGGAAATCGTAGACTATGGAACGAAAGACGAAACGTCCGTCGATTATCCGATCGTCATAGCCGAAGCTTGTAAAAAAGTTCTTTCCAAAGAAGTGGAAGGACTGATCGCCCTTTGCGGAACCGGAATCGGCGCATCCATCGCGGCCAATCGCCTCGGAGGAATCAGAGCCGCTCTCTGCCACGATCAATTGACTGCGGAATTATCGAAACGTCACAACAACGCAAACGTTCTTGTCTTGGGTGGAAGAATTCTGGGCAAAGAGTTGGCTCTCAATATCGTTCGAACCTGGATCGCAACTCCTTTCGAAGGCGGACGCCACGAGAGAAGAGTCAATCAACTCGAAACCTTAAACTCATAATCAAAAACCGGATGGGATGGATTACAAACTCTAAAGTCTCGTTAGTCGCCCTTCCGGCATTCGTTATCCTATCGTTTTCCTCTCTTTTTTCCGAAACCAAAGTCCTTTCTCTCACCGATCTTCAAAGAAACGGGCTGGAACTTTCGGGTAAGAACGGGGAACAAAAAACGCTGAAACTGCAAACGCGGGATCGAAGTCTCGGTTCCGATTTGTATTTGAACTTCGATTCCGGTGAACCATCAATTCTAAAAGATATATCAGGAAATTATAAAGTTCTTTCCTCATCCTTTCTTCCCGATTCGGAAAACGTTCTTCATGCAAAAAGAAGCGCACGATTTTCCGGAAAAAGAACCGGAATTAGAATCGCACATTCAAACTCGGGCGTTCTCACTTCTAAAGATTTAACCGAAGAATTTTTCATCGCGTTCAGCATTTTTCCGGGAACGGTGGAAAAAGACGCGACGTTGATTTCAAAATTATACGAAACTTCGGGAAACACATTCGGCTGGGATCTTAAAATCGCGGACGATAAACTCAAAGCGGGATTTTATTCTTTTTTCGAAACCGAGGAGAAAAGATTTCTTTCCCTTCAGCTCGTTTCGAACACGACCCTTAAAAAGAATCAATGGAACCGAATCATTCTCCATTTCAATCCTTCAGAAAGAGAAATCGTATTGTATCTGAATGGAAAAGAATCCGCAAGAGGATCGATTCCTGCCAATAAAAATTTGATAAGAATGGGATTTCATCCGGAAGACACGACTTCGTTTCGGATCGCGAGTTCGTATTATGGATGGATGGAAAACTTCGCCGTCTTCCGAGGAAAACCGAATCCGAATGCCGAGGACGTTTCTTTTCCAGGACAAGACTTCGATCCGGATACACATACGACTCAATCGAAATTCGGAACCGCGCTTTCTCCGGTTTACAAGAGCAAGTATTCCAGCGCCTTTTTAGAAGAAATCGAACTAAAAGCAAACATTCCAAAATCATCGGCGATAGAACTTTATTTCCGAGTTTCTCCCACGGTCTTTCACCCGACTTCGGAAGGACCGGCGTGGATCGCCGTAGACTTAAGAAAATTAGAATCTTTTAAACTAGATTCTATGGATCCGGACGTATATCGAATCTCTCTCAAAAATTCTCTGAGAAAGTTTTTGGGAATCACGGAAAATAAAGAAGACCTTCTTCCGTTTCGTTATTATCAATGGAGAATCAAATTCAAATCCGATCCGAACGGAAATCTCACGCCGGAGTTGAAGAATCTCACTCTAACTTATCGAGAGACGATTCCACCGGTTCGCCCTCTGGGTTTAAAGGTGGTTGAGAATTCGATCGATGATTCCGGACCGAGCGTTTGTTTGACTTGGAAATCCAATCCGGAAAGAGAAGTGATCCACGGCGGCGGATATTTTATTCACTATGGGATTCACCCGGATCGAATGGTGGGAATCATTCGAGGAACGTATCCACTCACAAACGAAGCTCCGAACAAAAAGACGAGACCGAAACATCCCGCTTCCGATTATTTGGATCCGATCACCGGATTACCGGATGGAAAAAGCGCAAACAATATTCAAGAATATTATAATAAGCTGAATACCTGCGTGGACAATCGTATCATTTCGCTCAATGCGGAAATACTTTTGGAAAAGAACCAGCTCTTCCTAAAAAAAGGAACCACTTATTATTTTAGAATCAGCGCCTTTAATAAGGCTTATCATTTCCAAACAGGAAAGGATCAAGTATCGCCGCTAAGCGACCCCGTCGAAGTTTATTTCCTGAGCGAGTAATATCTTGATCATCTTCTGATTCGGAAGATTCTTATCGATCGTGATAAATCCGTCTAAATCTTTCTCGATCGCGATCGCCATCTCATTCCAAATCCATTCTGAGTTACCGAATTCCTTCGACAACTTTTGAGCCAGAGAAAGATTTTCCGATTTAAAATCTAAAATTTCCAAACAAAGACGTTTCACCTGAGTCCAGATAATATCCTTCTGCACCGGATCTTTTTGTTTTTCCAAAATTGGCAGAATCGAAATCGTCCCCGTATAAAATAAATGTTGTTCTTTGATGAGATTCCCGAGTGATTCCATTAGAATCGCTTTTTGATCTGAAGTCCCTTCGATCAGAGATTCGAGTAAGGACTTGGAAAGATAGTATTTCATTCTTCCATACTCGCAAGTATCTTGAGAGCTTCCAGACGTTCATAAGAATCGGAACGATAGACTTCATTTCTCAAAGAAAGCCTCAACATTTCCCCCGCGGAAAGATTTCTTTTATCCGCTTCGTTCTTAAGGAGTTCGAGTTCTTCTTCCGTCATGAGAAGTTGAAACCGTTTGTCGACTCTCGCCATCAGTTTTCCTCTCTCATTTCTTTGTCGTTTTTGAGATACATTCTAAAATAAATATCAGCGTCCTTCAATTGACCCATCGCTTGATAGATGCTTGCGATATTGTAATTGGCCTCGTTCAATCGAAAATCATATTTAAAAGATTTTCTAAAAATCTGTATCGCTCTGTCGTCGCGTCCGGCATACCACTCCGCCATTGCCCATAAAAAATGCCATTTTCCGAGATCGGGATCTCGCGGTGTCGCTTGGGCGAGATACTCTAAGACTTCTTCAAAAATTTTGGCGGACTGAAGATAGTTTTCACGAATCTTTTTCAGCTTTTCCATTCTCGAAAAAACATCCTCAGCGTGTCCAGGCAATTCCAAATCCTTACGATAAAACAAGGCCCTCGCATACCAAAGTTTGAACGTTAGATCCGATGGATTTTTTTCCACATATTTTTCAAGATACGGAATCGATTCGGTTTCTTCTTCCTTCTCATTCATCTTGAGAATTTTTTCTTTCGCGGCCCGATTCCATTCTTTTCGATTTTCCTCGTTGGGAATCAGACTTTGAAAGGATAAAAAGATTAAGATCAAAAGAAGCGCAAGGTTCGAAAAGTTCATCGGGTACGAACGGATTTTAGAGATAAGTGAAAAGATTTTTTCCGCTCTCAGGATAAACATCGACCGTAAAATCATAAGTATGTCCGGTTTGATCCAAGAAAGAACGGACCTTCTCTTCCAAATCTTTTCGAGTATACATTCCGAAGGCGCCTACTCCGATTCCAAAACACATATCTTCGGGTCCGAGTATTTCCGAAATCTGAGACATGACTTTTTTTCGATCCGATTCAAGCTTATGAAAATCCTTTCCGTGAAATTCGACTTTGAAGGATTTTGTTACTCCCCTTTCTCCGTCCGTTGCGATTCTCATCATGTGAATTCGAGAAGAAACAATGTCCCTCTTATCCCGGAAAAGTTCTCCTAAAACTTTACGATCATATTCTTCAAAGGCTTTGACCACTGGCTCCAAGGAATGAAAGATCAAATTCTCAATTTCCTGAGCATTCTCTTCCGTCGGCGGGTCCTTGTAAAAAAGGAAAAAACGAAAGGGAATTCCGAAATTGGAAAGAGGAATCGTTAGAATGGAAATGCAGGATTCCAAATCAGCGAGATCGAATTTTTTTCGAAAGAATCGATCATTCTTTCTTTCTTCGGTGATTCCGATCAGAGAATAAGTTCCGGATTCTTTTCCTATGTATTGATCGTCATAGAGAAAGATCATATTCTCTGCGGTTTTTTCCTTCAAACTGTATGTCACAAAAGGAGTATAACTTCCGTTCCTTCTGTCATAGTAATTGATGGCAAAGCCGCTCAACTTAAGCGAAGAAAAAACGGAGATATAGTATTTTAGAATAAAAGAATATTCTGATTCTAATCCGTAACCGAGCTCGTCCAAAACTTCGAGAATTTTTCTTCGGTCCCGAATCGGAAGTGACGCCAACCATTTCATATAACCCGGTCCCAAATCCAAATGTTTGCCATGGACCGGTTCTTCGATCTGCGCGGGTTGCGAAGTTTTTTTCTGAATGTCCTCGGGTTGCGGCTTTTCCCCGGATGGTTCGCTTACCTTTGAAATCAAGGTTTGTAATTCGGAATTAAAGATTTCGGATCGTTTCTTTTCAATCTCCGGAGAAACAACGGGGTGAACTCTGAATTTTTCGGGATCGCGAAGATACGCCGGCGAAATATAACCTTCTCCCTTCAGTTCAAACGGAAGGACGAAGATGGAAGCGCCGCCTTCCTTTTTCACTTCTTGTAAACTGATCGGAAGAGTTCTTAAATCCGAATCCACTTCTTCCGAGGTCAAGGTTCTGATTCCCTCTTGCTGATCCTTATCGACCAGTTCCATCGCTTTTTGTTTCGCGAGTTGAAGACCGTTGACTCCTTTCGAAATTTGTCCAACTAAGTCTTGAATCTCTTTTCCTTCCTTATCCGAGAAAAGATCCTTCTTCATTCTCAAAACACGAATCATAAGATCGATCAGAAAAAGAAGAATAAGAAAGCCCGATAAGAATAAAAAGGGAAGGCCTTCGTTTCCCGGTTTTAAGATCAGAATTCCTTTTAGAAAACCGTATGAGTTTTCCGGAGTAGCATAGTAATATCCGATAAAAGGCGCAGTTCCAATTTGAATACGGTTCACAGCGTCGCCGGAATGATTCCATCCGCCGATCAACAAGGAAGAAATCTGATCTCCGCTCAAGCCGTGATATTTTTTCCCGGGCTCGACATAGCCGCCGAATTTTAGATCCGGAATCAGAATAGAATCCGTGCCGGCAAAGGAAACTCGCAAACTGTCTTCTCTCAATTCGGCAAGAATCAGCCTTTTTTCTTCGGCAACCGGAAGACAAAGAACGAGATACGGTTTCAGATAAAATAAACGACTCGCGCCTTCTTTCAGAGTTTCCGCCAAAAGTTTTCCTTCCGCATCCGTGCGAACGGCGAGTTCCGTTTCCGAGATCAATTTAATACCGGAAACCATCGGAAACTCTAATTGTAGATTTTCCAATTCGGAAACGGATTTCACCTCGTTTAAACCCGATTCCAATCGATGAAGTTCTTCGTTAAAGTTTATGAATATAGAGTTAATTCTATTTTTATAATATACTCCCTCCGGAAAATAAGGGATGAACAAGTAATAAAAAAAGGAAATTACGGATATGATTAATAGGGAAATTCTAAGTTTCAATCCGGTCATCAGTTTTCCCTCCGCAAAAGTAACAAAATTCTTAAAAAGACGTCCCTGAGTCTGAGAATTTTTTCCTTATTATCGAATTCTTTTTCAACAACGATGGAATGTAGCAAGGTGGAAGTAATGATTCCCAAACCGCACAATCCTAACAAAAAGAAAAGAAAAACGAAAATTTGAAAAAGTTGTCTCAGTCTCGAACCCTTGTCATAGGAAAGAAAGATCGTATTATTTCCGATCTTATTCTTTTCCCAAAGCGGACGATCCTTCCATTCCGCTGTCGGTTTATTAAATTCAGCTAATATTTCTTCGATATTCTCAGGATAATCCAGGGACCTAAGGTCGTTTGATCCGATTAAAGAATCGGTTCCGTTTTTGCCTGCTTCGAAAATCCAGTAAGCTTGTTTTTCTCGAATATTAAAAGGTAAGGACATATGTTTTCCCAATGCGAAACCTTTCATCCAGAGAAACCATTCTCCATCCTTGCTTCTGTAAATCGGAACTCCGGAGCCGTCGAAATTGATTCCGGAAGGTTCTATTCTTAAATCGCCTAACCTCAGATCACCGTTAAAGATTTCCTTTGTCTCCTCGCTGGAATAAATCAGACGATAGGAAGAATCATAGATTTTGATCGACTTAAGTTCTAAATTCTTCAAAAGACTTTCGCCGAGTTCCTTTGCACTTTTGGGTAGAGGATCGTTTCTTAGCGCATATTCTATCTTCGAACCTGCTTCAAAAAGAGGAGCCTTTCTCGCTTCCATCCAGACTTTTAGAAAATTTTGTCGTCTTAGAAAATTCTCATTTCCCGCCGGATTCAGCGGAAACGACATAGCGGACTCTTTCCATTCTTCCCTCAAAAAAGGGATGGAAACGGGGATCAGCCCTAATAGAATGAGTGTTAGGGCAAAGACGATTTTTCTGTAAAAGTTGGACGTCACTGTTCTTAGTATCGGCCCTTTTGGTCTAACCTGAAAGAAGAAAACCAGACAGAAAACTATGATCTTTTATATGTTCATCGACGGGATCGGCTTCGGGCCCAATGATCCGAAAACCAACCCCTTTGCTCGGTATGCAAAATCCTTCTTTTTACCCCTCGCGGATAAACCGATTTCCGGAGAATCCTCTGAAATCCTCAAGAATACCGTTTTTCTCAGGACGGACGCTTCGTTAGGAATCAAAGGTCTTCCTCAGAGCGCTACAGGGCAGACTTCTCTTTGGACCGGGATCAACGCGTGCAAGGTGCTTCAAAGACATTTGAGCGGATTTCCGACCTTTACTCTTAAAAAGATCATCAGTAAATATTCCATCATTCGCGTTTTAGACGAACACGGATTTAAAGCGGACCTTCTCAACTGTTATTCTCCGGCATTTGCGGAACATATCAAAAAGAATCCGCGTCACGTTTCGGCTTCGACTCTGATTCAAATGGCGAGTGACCGACCTTTAAAAACCATGGAAGACCTTAGGAACGGCAAAGGTCTTTATATGGACATAACTCACGAATACTTAAGAGAATTCTCGCAAGGATTTCTAGAAGAATCGGACGATCTCTTTCGAGTTAGAGATCCCTATGAAACCGGTAAGTCCATCGTTCAAAATTGTAAAGAAGACGATTATACTCTTTGTATTTATGAATTTTTTCTGACCGACAAGGTCGGACATAAAATGAATTGGGAAGCGGCTGAAAAATATATCGGAGAATTGGAATCTTTTTTAAAAGGGGTTACGGAAGCGTTGGATCCGGAAACGGATCAATTGATCGTGACTTCCGATCACGGAAACTTAGAAGATCTTTCGGTGGACGTGCATACCGTCAACCAGGTCCCGACTATTCTCTACGGAAAATATACGTCCGTATTAAAGGATAAAATAAAGGCGATCGTAAATATTCCGAATGCGATTTATGATATTTTAGGAATTAAAATGGAACTCAAGGAAGAAGAGTTTATCAAAACGGAAGCTCCCTAGTCGAACCTTTCCGTCTCTAAGTCTTCTTTGCTCTTTGCCTTGTCCGATTCTTTATAGTGAAGATTGTCTTCCACTTGATCTAAAGATTCTTTTTTCCAAGCGCTTGCTTTTCTTCCAACGGGAGAATCGGGATATTTATCCGTCGCTTCTTGGAAAAGAGCCGCGGCTTTTTCATACTTTCCATTCTTAAAATAAACGGTGCCTTTTCGGAAGAGCGCGGTTTGATCCAAAGAACCGTCTTGGTTTCCAAGAACTCGGTTTAAATATTGGAGCGCAGAATCGGATTTGCCAACTGCTTCGTAACTTTCTGCGATGTAGAATAACGCTTGTTCTTCAGCCTTTGGACTGATTCCCATTTCCAGAGCTTTTTTAAAAGTATCAATCGCGCCGTAATATTGTTTGCGCACGTAGAGTTGTCTCGCCTTTTCCAAAATGCCGCTTCTGAATTCGGAACTCACTTTTTCTTTTTCAGGATCAAAGTAAAATCCGGCTTGAGCATAATCGTCATACACGTCGTAGGCGGACCAATCCTTTCCCATTCTACGCAGGGATTTTCCCCAACGGACACGCGCCTTTACGTTTTCAGGATCTTCTTGTAATGCGAGAACGTAGTTTTTTCGGGAAAGATCGTAATTTCCCTTCTTCATATAGTAATCTGCGATGGCGGATAACGCGTTGGAACGAAGTTTGGCGTCCGCTGAAATTCGAAGCACTTCTTCGAGATGACCTTTCCCTTCTTCGTCGCGATTGAGTTGAAGAAGTAGATTTCCCATGGAATACGCAACCTTGGATCTTTCGTCCCGAGACAAACCTTCTTTCTGATTCAGTTCCCGATAAATCCCGAGTGCGAGAAGACTATCTTGGTTTCTTTCCAAGGCTCTTCCCATATCGTATTTTACTCGAAACGAATGTTCGTCCGGAATTTCTCGAGCAGAGAGTTCGGAAAAGATATCCACTGCTTTTTCCGCGGACTTCGCGTTTGTCTGTTTTAAGTATTCTTCGCCTTCTTTGATTCTTTCCAATACGTTCTTACGTTTGGAATCTTCGTCTTGGATGGTGGTCTGATACACCCCGGTCAGAAGCCCGGCGCAAATAAATAAGAATCCCGTAATTAATATAATAGAACGATTCATGGATTTCCTCCGGAGATCCGAGACAGACAACGCTTCGACCAAAATTCAGAGCGTTCTGCGTTGTAAAATTTACTATCTTTGTTGATCAAAAACTTTAACGCTTCCTTATAATTGCCTTTTCTATAGTGAGAGAGTCCAGTGAAAAATTTCGCCTTCCCTCTAACCTGAGCCGAATTTCCGCTTCCTGTAAACGGTTTCAAATCGTGAACCGCGTCCGCATACGCCCGTTTCCAGTATGTTCTTCGTAGAACAGTGTCCACTTCGTCGTCCGTCCCCGAAAAATCTTCTTCTTGTTTTTCGGGCTTTTCCTTATTTTCGTCCTGAACTTGAGGATTCTCTTCCTTTTTATCATTTTCCAGATTATCGTTAGTCGCTATCGCATTCGGATCCGCGGCTATCGCGACAAAGGACTCGTTCTCAACAAGATTGAATTCTTCTTGATTCTGACGTTTTACGGTAACTCCGAAATAAATCTGCGTGCTCAGCGATTTCAAACGAATCTGCGCGGCCGTATCCGGATGTTTTACTTCCCCCAACTTCCGAACATTTCCGCCTAGGAACGTGGCCGTCCCACCGCTGAGAGGTTTGAGGGCTTGGTAGATCGTGTAAATCGTATTTTCATCCGCCTTTTCAGGCGCTTTCCATTCCAACTTCACGTTCAAATCTTCCACTGCCGCGGTCAGATCCTTAACATGCATATCCTCATAAGAATATTCCGAATTTGTAATGTTTTCCGGAGTTTCCTTATTGTCTTTGTTTGGAGTTCCGATATAAAAAAAACGGGTAAACGACTGCCCGTTGATCAATGGAAGAATTTCCTTCGCTCCGGAACGCACGCTCACTCCGTAATACCAGGTCTGTGACTTACCAAGATCCTGATCCAAGAACGTCGTCTCAGGATGACTCAACTCCGTAAGTTTCTCCGCTTTTCTCATCAATGATAATGAAGACATAGGTTCTAAGGACCGATATACGGTATAAACGGTCGCGTTCGGAATCGCTTTATCATACGGAGACCAATTTAATCTCAAATACTTCCCTTCTTTCTTAACGGTCAGATCCGTGATTCTCGCATCGTCCGGAAGTTCGGGAGTTTTATTCTCCGTGCTGGTATTTCCCGGAATAAGCGCTTGTTCCACGATCACCGGGATCGTGGTAAAGTTTCTTCCGGGTATAAGTTTGATCGTATTCTTCTTAACGTGATGTGCTAAGATGACCGCGTAATAATAAGTACCAGGTTTTAGATTATAATCGAAAATCTGCGTGACTCCACCGGCGATTCCACTCGGATACTTTCCTAAAGAATCGGCGACCATACATTTCTCGGGAGTATCTATCATACTGGAAGAACGGGCGATGATGATTTCTCCCGTTTCTCTCGGAGCTTCCCAAGAAATACGAATCGAGTTCTCATCCTTCTTTAGAATTTCTGCATGAATTAGATTCGCAACGCTGTAATTTTCTACCTGCGTATTATTTAAAACCGAATCCTGAGCTCCCGGAAAGGAAACCAAAACCAAGAATGAAAATAATAGTATGATCCGAGTTATAATTTTCATAAAAGGAATGTCTTGCTACTTATATCGTCAGCTCAAACGGCGTAATTTAATAAAGAATCCCATTTGAACCCGTTTTGAGAGAAAGCGACGCCGAACCAAAGTAGATTTCGGGTTTGACTTTTCTTATCGATTCCATTAGACATAATTCAGAGAAAGAAACGGATGAACGACCTGGATTACTATGAAAACCCCGAGTATCAGAACTTTCTGATTTCGAGTAAACGACGGGAACTTACTCCGCCCGAAGTCGTCTTCAAACATTTTACTTTTAAGGAAGTGAATCATCTCGTCGATTTCGGAATGGGTCTTGGTTTTTTTACTTTAGAACTGAAAAAACAACTTCCGAAAGAAGCTTGGATTTGGGGCGGGGAGTGTCAGCAGGAACTCATCGATGAAATTCTTCATTGGAAGAATCGAGACGAGATATCAAACTTCACACCGTTCTTTATCGAAAAATCGGACCATCCGCTTTTGCCGGAATGGATACCAACGCCCGACGCAGTGTTCGCCTCCCTGGTTTTATCCACGTTTCCCGATCCCGGTCTCGCAATGGATGGACTCATTCGTTCGATGAGAAAGGGCGGAAAACTCATCGTCTTAGATTGGGTAAAAAATGAATTTACGATCGGTCCGAAGATAAACGATAAAATTTCTTTGGACAAGATGAAATTCTTAGCAGAGCTATATCATCTTGATATCGTTAAGAATGTAAGAATTTCCGAACACGTCTACGGTTTAGAAGTAATAGCGGGAAAAGATTTTGAATACGGCTTTTACGATCTAAAGGAAGAAGAAGACACAACGGACGAATTTATCCGGTCTTAAATTCCAAATCCGAATTTTTCGTGCGGAATTGAATTCAAAACCGCGCATTTCGGAATTTCAATAAAATTCAGAACCAAAAATTATTAAGAATAACAGAATTCTCTAAAGTAGATTACTCTTTGGATTTATTGTTCCCGATATATCGAGTGTCGTAAACTTCTATGAAATTAAAATCGGGTCTTTTCAGTTTTAAACGAAAGATAACGTTCCTTCTTACTGCCTCGTTTTCCATCGAACGCAACTCGATCTATGATCGAGGGCCCTACTCCATTTTGCCCAGATTACTGTAGAATTTTAGGGATGTCAGAAGTGGGATAGTTATATCGGCGGCATTTTCGGAAAAGGCCCTCTTCTAAAATACAAATCGGAAAATGCAAAACAATGCATTCACAGTTGGAAAAGGACTACACCTTTGAAATTCGAAGAAGAAGTCCGCTCCCATTTTCAAATCGATCTGCAACAAAACGAATGGTTTCAAAGAATCAAGAATGGGAGTCATTCGGAAGAAAGATAAACAAGCATATCAAACTTGAACGCATCTACTTAATTTGAAATAAGGTATTCGCACCACTACCCAGATATGTGTCCGGATATTTACCGTCCCATTTTTTGATTCTTTCCATTTCGACCATCATCGGCGTGATCTGTTGCGACTTCAGTCTTAAGGTTTCCGCTTCGGCTCTTGCGTTTACGATTTGTTGTTCCGCTTCGATCTTCACCCTTTCCAATTCGTTCTTCGCGCGAAGCGCATCTTGTTCCGCTTTTTGTTTTAATTCGATCGATTCCGAAAACGTTTTAGAAAATTCAAAATCCTTCATGGATACTTCATCAACAAGAATATAAAATTTACCTAATTTTGTGTGAAGAAGATCGTGAATCTTCTGCGAAACCGTTTCTCTTTTGATCACAAGATCCGAAGCCGTAAACTGAGCTGTTACGTGTTTCATCGTTTCGAGAATCGCGGGGACGATAATCGTTTCTTCGTAATCCATTCCAATTTCCTGATATAGTTTATTCACTTGGTTCGGAGAAAGATGATACGTGAGTGTGATCATCGTATGAATCTCCTGCAAATCGCTGGATGGGGCAGTTGAATTCGCCTCCACCTTCTGAATTCTTACGTCGATACTTTTTACCGATTGGAGAATCGGAGCGACAAAGTTAATTCCCTCTCCGAGAATTCGATCCGAAACAGACCCTAGATTGGTTACAACACCTCTGTGACCTGGTCCGATACAAACGATCGGATTTACGATCAGAAGTAAAATCAGACCGACTCCTTTGAGCCAATGTTTTTTAAAAAGCGCAATCCACTGTTCCATAACAGGTTCTCCTTTTTCTTATTTCACAGGATCCTCCCAGAGAACTCTCTCTGACAGCAATCGAAAAAAGGAAACTTTCGGCGAACCCGTAGCGTCGATTTTATTTTTCAATCGATAACTCGATAAGAAATAAATTGATTCTATGAAATCGAATCTCTATGGATCTAAGAGTGGAAAACGGCCTCCAGATAACTTCCAGTGGAGACCATCGAGTATAAAATCTTCCGTTGACCTTGCTATCCCGTGAAATTTCTGGAACGTGTTCCAGTTCGAGATTCCTAAAACTTTAAAAGTCTTTCTGTGATCCAAAATCACCGTTACGCAGGCCGCGAACGAGATCAATCTCCAGAGGACTCGAAAGAGAATTTTTGTGAAATAATTTCGAACTCGAATCCTGAAAAAGTCGCTATGAAATTTTAAATGCTTTTCTTCGTCCTTCACTACTTCCAATAAGGCCGACTTCACAAATCCGTTTGGAATCTTATCCGCAAGCTTTTTATAGAAACAGATTCCAATCACCTCAGCGGCCAGCAAGACCATGAGTTTCAGACGGACTCCAAGAAGCCTTCTCCCGAAATGGAACAAGCGTTCCGTCCAATTGGATTCGATCAATTCTCCTTTGAGAGCGCGAACGCATTCTCCCAAAATTCTTGCATGTCTTCCTTCTTCTTTTACGAAAAGTTTTAACGCTTCCCGATAAAAGTCGTCGATTCCGAACAATATTGTTTTATCGATTTGTTTTGCGATTTTTCCCTCCCCTGCTTCACCTAATTGGAATATTGCGAGAGAATAGGCGATCGACCTCATTTCATTCGGATTCAACTCTAAAATTTGCGAATCGATTTTCGGCAACGGGCGACTTTCATTCCGTAAAAAATGTTCTCTCCATGGTTTCCAACGAACGATCCCTTTTCGCCTCTGAAGAGATAATTTGAGTTTTTCCCGAATTCTTTTTTTTCCGAATACGTTTATCACAAACGTTAAAAGGACAATTCGAACATCCACCCCGAAGCTTCCGTTATTCAAGTAAGAACGATCTAAACAAAAGGAGACTCGAGATCCCATTCCTGCATACAATTGTGATAACCCAGTGATACCGGGAAGAACCGACCAACGTCGATCGTAGAATTTCCGATTCCAACCTAAACGATCAATATCGAATTGAGTCAAAGGTCTCGGACCAACGATTCCCATATCGCCTTTGAGAATATTCCAGATCTGCGGTAATTCGTCTATGCCCGTGATTCGGAGTAGATTTCCGAGATTTGTAACCTCTCCGTCTTTCATCGTTCTGAATTTGAGAATTCGAAACGGCCTTCTTCCGATTCCGATTCGCTCTTGCGCGAAGAAAATCGGTCGACCATCGAAAATTAAGATGATTAAACTCACAGCGACAAGAACGGGCAAAAAAATCGCGAGAGCAAAGGAGGAAAGTGTGACTTCAATGATTCTTTTCATAACGGAAATAATACAGGAATCTAATTTCGTTTCATCCCTTTGAGTGCGCGAATCGACACACTCAAGTGCTTGACAGAGACGAGTAAAAAAACTTAAAATCTGGTCGTCAGTTATGAATTCAAACCCGCTACAGCTATTTATTGTCGAGGACAACGAGAAGTTAAGAAAAGCGATCATTGCCGGTTTAAAAGAGACTGGCAAATTTAAAATCGTTCACGAAGGAGCAACCGGAGAAGAAGCGATCGATGTCGCTTTAAAAAAGGATTTCGACGTGATCCTGATCGACGTACGATTAGCAGGAACGTTAAACGGTATCGAAACCGTAGTCGCAATCCGAAAGGAATTTCCGAGAAAGCCGGTCGTTATCTATTCCATTCAAGACAGCGACGAATACTTCCGTACTTTCCGCAAGTCTGGAATTTTGAGCCATTATGCCTATGTCCGTAAATCGAATTATCTTCTGCCACAGATGATCGTTCCTCTCATTCAACTCGCTTACGAAGGTAAGAGCTTTATCGATCCAGAAATAGAATCTCGAATCGTAGAAGTCAAGGATCGAGACGATAATTCTCCGATGGCGATTTTAGAGCCGAACGAAAGAACCGTAGCAAGGATGTTAGCCGCCGGACAAAGCAACGAACAAATCGCCGCTCGTCTCGGCTTCAAGGATAAACGTACGATCAGCAGAATCAACGGACAAATCTATGCGGCTTGGGACCTAAACGAATCAAACTCGGATGAAAAAGTAGCAAGAACGAGAGCGGCGCTAATCGTACGGGAAAATCGTTTTCTCCAATGGGAAGAAGACGGAAGTGCGTATTACAAAAACGGGTCGGGAGAATGGATCCGATGGGAAACCAACATTGAATCTTAACCCTGAAATTTTTATCTGTTCCATTTTCCTCTTTCTCTCTTCTCTTTTACTTTGGCTTTCATCTACGACCTACGTAAATTTGGAAAAAAGGGACCGAGCGGCGACCTTCACCATTTGTATTTTGATTTCCGCTTCGGCTCTATTCGGATTTTTTTCATGGATTGGAGAATTCGGCTTATTACAAGTTTCTGAATATCCGGCCGTTTTCTTTTTTCCGGGAATCTTCGGCTTGATTCTCATCCCCTTTGGATGGTTTTTTATCATCCTCTGGTTCGTAGGTTTTCTAAAACAAAAAAGAATCTATCGATTTATTTTCCAAATCCTGATACTCATACAAGTTATCGCTTATATATTCTTTATTTATTGGGCAAGAAGATTCGATTCGAACCTATCTTTATTCAATTTTTGGAATGCAGTTCCGTTCGAGTTCCGTTTATCGTATATTTTTTACATTCTGGTTTGTATTTTGATTCCGATCGTCGCCCTAAAAACCTTTCGGATTTCAAAGCAGATATTACCTGAAATCGCAAGAAAAAAAGCGGTTCCGTATTTGAGTTCCATCTCTTTTTTGCTCTTTGGAGTCTTGATTTTAGTCTTCTTTTTGTTTTTAGGGAAAGGACTTGGGATTTCCGAAGATCCAGTTTTAGAAATGCAAAAACGGCCCGTTCTATTTTACGGTTTTCTAATAGGAATTCAACTATTTATCACGGCCGCGATTTTGGTCTTAGGGAAGGCTTTGATTTCATACGAGGTATTTACGGGAAGAATTCTTCCTAAGATGAGTTTAAAACGAGAATGGAGAAATGCAACTTTAGGATTTCTCGGGCTTTCCGGAATTTACACATTCTTAGCGTTCCTAAAAATTCAAAAAATCGAACTCTTTCTCTGCACATCTTATGTTTACATCGTTTCACGAACCTATCTTCTCAAAAGGAATAAGGATCTTCGATTGACGGAGAATTCTATTCTAAGATCGATAATGGTTCCGGACGAAGTTTCAAAAATTCCGACAGAAGAGGAAGGAAACATTCAGGTACGATTCCAAAAATCCTTCGAAATCTTATGTTCAAAAATTTTAGAAACCTCGAAGGCATTTTTCGTAAACGAGAACAGAATTCCGTTTATACCAGACCTTTTTTTGCAATTCCCGAATCAAACTGATTCTGCAAATAATGTTGAATTCAAATATTCTAATATTATCTTCGAAAAGAACGATATCGCTTATCTAAGCGATGAAAATATTTTCGGCTACGTTCTCTGTATTAAAGTAGAAAACGATCACTCAGGAAACGGTTTTTTATTTTTAGGACAAAAAGTGGACGGTGGCCTCTACGCAGAGGAAGAAATCGAAATCGCCAAAGCCGCCGTCGCCTGGATGTTAAATTCCCTTTTTGTAGAAAGCAACTCTCAAACCTTAAGCTCGTTACAAAGAAAGCATATGGAAGAACAAAGAATCGCCGATTACAGAACGAGACAGATCCTCCACGACGAAATTCTTCCAGACATCCATTCTTCTATATTAGAATTATCGAAAATATCGAGTATTCAAGTGATATCGGAACAAATTCAACTCTTAACGGATCTTCATAAAAAGGTTTCCGGTTTTTTAAGGGAATTACCCGACACAAGTTTGGAAATTCAAAGACTCGGTTTGATTGATGCTCTTATTCGACTAACGGGTTCAGAATTTGAGACTTCTTGGTTTGAGTGGGAATACGATCCCATACTCAAAAAGAATTTTCCGATAAAAAAACCTGAAATCCTAGAAATTCTTTTTTACGCGGGTAGAGAAGCGATTCGAAATGCCGTTCGTTATTCGGGTGAAGCAAACGATAAGAAGGTTTCGATCTCTTTTCAAAAGAGGGAAGGAATTCTGATTCAAATCCGAAACAAAATTTTAAAAAAGGAAGCAAGCCTTCTTGAATCAGCGGGACAAGGACTTCGAATCCACAGCGCCCTTTTAAAAGTTTTCGGAGGTTATCTTACATTAGAATTTTTGAATACAACGGATGCCGTAATCGAGATATTTCTTCCTCTTCAAAAATAGGGATTTCCGACAATATTTTTCGGGCGAAAAGACCTGAGTGAAATCGTTCGTCTCACTTTGCTTTCAGAATTTTGATCTTCCTTTTTCGAAAATTCGAATAAGGGAGAACGTATGACCGCAACCCATCTGCAAACAAGACTCCGGAGTTCCTGCAGATTCCAACTATAAAGCATCTCGTTTCTGAGGCGCATTTTTGGATGGGAGTTCCCACACCTCCTGTACGGAGCAGGAGACTTTATCCTTTTCAGCAAATTGCTTGTTCAAACGAAGAAATTTTGGATTTTATTTTTTCGATCTTTGCTAAAAACTTGAGTTTTCTTTTTTATATTGGGGCGAGCTTTCAAGTCCTTGGACAAAGGATTTGAATCCAATTTCCGATTTTTGTCAGGAATTTAAAGCGATCGTTAAGAGTGATCGGATTCGAAAAATAGGAGTCGCGCCCATTGGAATCAAGCAAGGAACGGAAACTCTGCAAAGAAAGGTGAGAAAATCCCTATCTAAAAACTTTACCGGAGAACGTTCCTTCCTTGTCCTCTTCCGTTTGGTATTCAAGAAGTTTCACGTTTAAAAATTGACCCGTCTTCAAATTCTTTAACTCTTCTTCGGAAATTCTCACCTTGAGATAATTGTCCGTGACCGCTGTTCCACCTTGTTCGAGAATCGCCTCACGAACTTTTCCCGTTTCAGCAATCGCGTAATTCTTATGCAAGTTTCTTGAAAGGGAATTCAGAATATGAACCCTTTCTTTTTTGATTTCCTTACTTACGGAATCGGTGAAGGTTTCGGCTAACGTGTTTCTCCGGACGGAAAAAGGAAAGGCATGGATTTTCGCGAATCCGAGTTCTTCAACCATTCTTACGCTTTCATGAAACATCTCTTCCGTTTCTCCGGGAAAACCGACGATCACGTCGGTTCCTAAAAAGATGCCGGGAATTTTTTCCTTTGCGATCTCCACCCTTTTGCGGAAGGTCTCCGGAGTATAAGTTCGTTTCATCCTTTTCAAGATTTCAGCGCTTCCGCTTTGGAGGGGAATGTGAAGAAACGGAGTAAACCTTGGATGAGACATCAGTTCCGCGAGTTCGCTTCCCACGTCGGGCGGTTCGATCGAGGAAATTCGAAGTCTAGAATATTCTAATATACTTAAGATATCTTTCAAAACGCGGTTGAACGCCTTTTTATTTTCGGAATCCCGATACCAACCGAGGTTCACTCCCGTAAGAGTGATCTCTCCAACCCCATGATCTTGTAAGAATCGAACCTGATCGAGGACGTCTTCGTATTTCCGACTGACTCCCAAACCGCGCGCTTGCGGAATTTTGCAATAAGAACATTTTCGATTACATCCGTCTTGAATCTTCAAATACGCACGGGTATGTCCGTTCGGCAAAACGTCGGAATAAGAAAAGCGATCATACGCGACGCCAAGCATATCTTCCGCGCCTATAAGTCCCTTCTTTTCCAGTATCATCGAGGGAAGTTTAGATTTTTCCGTATTGCCGACTACACCCGCCACACCTGGAATCGCCTCGATCGACTCACGATCCGTTTCCGCATAACAACCTGTAACCCAGATCTGCGAACCGGGAAATTTTTTGATCGCATTTCGAATCGTATTCCGATTTCGAGAATCGGCTTTATTCGTTACCGTACATGTATTGATGATGACAACTTCGGGATGTTCCTCCGCTTCCGCGGAACGATATCCGTGTTTTGTGAGGGACGAAAACAAACCATCGGACTCAAAAAAATTGAGCCTGCATCCAAGTGTATTGAAAAGGACGGTTTGTTCAGCTATTGGAGAGGGCATTGAGTTTTGCTTCGATTCTTCTGAGGTTACCTTTGAAATGAACATTTTCCGGTTCGATCTTCAAAGCGGATTCGATTTGTTCTTTCGCGGAATTGAGATAATTCTTTGCGTTCGAAAATTTTCCCTTTTTGTTTTCTTGGTTGGACGCCTTTTCATAGACGAGTGCGAGGTTATTTAGAACATTCGCGTTATTCGGAACGAGGGAATTCGCCCACTTTAAACTCACTTCCGCTTTTTCGATACTTCCGAGATAATAATAGATCTGACCTTCCAAAACAAGAGGACGGTAATCGTTGGAATCTTCAGCCTTTAATTTTTCGGTAATACTCAGTGCATCCTTTGCCTTTCCGTTGTATAAAAGCGCCGTTCCAAAAAGAAGTCGAACGTCTTTGTTTCGAGGATTGAGTTCGTAAGCGCGGGCGATGATTTCAAGACCGTCGTCTTCCCTTCCGTTATTCAAAAGATATCTTGCAAAGTCTAGACTGACGGCAGGATCTCCCGGTTTGATAGAAAGCGCTTCGGACCAATGAGTGCCCGCGGACTTCGTTCTTCCCGCCGCGAAATGACAATGACCTGCGAGATAATGCGATTCGTAGGATCTTGCACCCTTTTCATGAAGGGCACGGATGATCTCCAGACATTTTTCGTAATTCTTCCCTTCGAATTCTTTCAGAGCGGAAGAATAATCTTGGCTGGGTTGCGCTAATATTAAAGAAGAATGAAATACTAAAAGTGCGCTTAGGATGAGAAAAGTGGAACGAAATTTTCGAATCAGCATATTGATACTCTCTTGAATCTTTAGGCGGTCATTCTCATCGACTTTGCATTGATACAATCAATGAGAGAATGAAACGGCTCTACCGGATCGATATAAACGATGATACTCGGATACTTTTGCATCAGAAAATGCTCAATCTGTTCTTCGGAAAGAACGACTTGGTCTTCCATTTCAAGGACAGGAAGGCCGTCCGCATTTCGATAGATTGAGTATTCTTCCTGACCGAGGAAGTCGGTCAAGAGCATATATCCCGAGCCGTAGTAAACTCCGCCCTGAAAGTAATACTTATAGAAGACCCGTACCTCGGGAAGAAATAAATCGGGGTGAAAAACGCAGAGAGAGATTTTCTCAATCCCTGCAATGGTTCTGATTTTCCTCAGGTGAAACCAAATCCTCCGAATCAGAAGATAGGAAACCAGAATCAATACAGGGATAAGAATAGGCATCCTTTAGACTAAGGCAATTTCTTCCGACCTTTCGGGATTACCGGAAGAATTGTCGTCTCCTCCGGCTTTCGCGTCAGCCGGTTTGTAGTCGGTCCATGGAGTTTCCACAAAATCAAGTTTCCCTTCTTTGAAATCGATTTCGATTTTAGTAGGTTCCTTGTAAGCGCCTTTGAGAGTTTGAACCGCCATATGATCTTCAAGTTCTCTTTGGAAAACTCTCCGAAGAGGTCGGGCTCCGAACTTCTCATCATAACCGATATCCATGATATGATCTTTGGCCGCAGGAGTAATCGAAACTTGAATCGCCTTTTCGCGGAATCTTTTGTTCGTTTCAATCACCATAATATCGATGATGGACATGATATTTTCTTTGGTGAGAGATCCGAAGTAAATGACTTCGTCCACGCGGTTTAAAAACTCAGGATTGAAGTATTTTTTTAACTGATCGCGAGTTTGATCGGACTTGTATTTTGCCGCTTCGTCCTTACGATCTTCGAAACCAAGTCTTCCACCGGATTGAATTTCTTTCGCTCCGATATTGGAAGTCATGATGATAATCGTGTCTCTGAAATTGACTTTTCGTCCTTTCGTATCGGTCAAGTTTCCTTCTTCCATGATCTGAAGAAGAATATTGAAAATGTCGTGATGCGCTTTTTCAATCTCATCCAGAAGAATGATAGAATAAGGTTTTTTTCTGACGAACTCGGTCAACTGACCTCCGTCATCATAACCAACATAACCGGGAGGAGCTCCGATCAAACGGCTCACCGCGTGCGGTTCCATGTACTCGGACATATCCACACGAAGCATCGCGTCGTCGTTTCCAAAGAGGAAGTTCGCAAGTGCTTTTGCAAGTTCGGTCTTACCAACCCCAGTCGGTCCGAGAAAGATAAAAGATCCCGTAGGACGTCTTTCGCTCTTGAATCCTGTTCTCGCACGACGCACCGCTTTCGCGATTTTCTCGATCGCATCCGTCTGACCAACGATCCGCTTCTTCAACTCGTCTTCGAGTCTGAGAAGTTTATCGGATTCGGATTCTTCCATTTTTTCCAATGGGATTCCGGTCCACAACGAGATCACGGAAAGAATATCGTCTTCCTCGATATTGACTGCGAAGTCTTCCATCTTCTCTTGCCAAGAACGGATCTTTTCTTCCATCGCCTGTTTTTTGCGGTTCACTTCATCGCGAACGCCGGCGGCTTTCTCGTATTCTTGTGCACGAACCAATTCTTCTTTTTTGGTCGCGAGAGATTTGATTTCCTCTTCCAGATCCTTGATCGATTGAGGACGCGCGCAGTTCGCCAAACGGGCTTTTGCTCCGGCCTCGTCGATGATATCGATCGCTTTATCTGGTAGATAACGATCGTTGATATATCTGTGGGAAAGCTTTACGGATTGTTCCAGAGCCTTATCCGAATATCTCACTTTGTGGTGAGCTTCGTAAGCCTTTTTCAAACCTTGGAGAATCTGAATCGCATCGTCCACGGAAGGTTCCGCAACTTTTACGACTTGGAATCTTCTTTCCAATGCGGAATCTTTTTCGATGTATTTCCGATATTCCGCGCTCGTAGTCGCACCGATGCACTGGAGTTCTCCTCTCGCTAATGCAGGTTTGAGAATGTTCGCGGCGTCAACGGCGCCTTCGGCCGCTCCAGCTCCGATCAAAGTGTGAAGCTCGTCGATAAAGATGATGATGTTTGTGGAAGTTGTAATTTCCTTCATGATCTTTTTCAGACGTTCTTCAAATTCTCCTCTGTATTTGGTTCCTGCGATCAAAGAAGCAAGATCCAAAGAGAGAACTCTTTTTTCGAATAAAAGATCCGGAACACTTTTTTCAACGATCGCAAGGGCCAACCCTTCAACGATTGCGGTTTTACCCACACCGGATTCTCCTACAAGAACCGGGTTGTTTTTTGTTTTCCGAGATAGAATTTGAATGACTCTTTGAATTTCAATCGCTCTTCCCACAACTGGATCCAACTTCTTATCCTTTGCAAGTTGAGTGAGGTCGCGTGCGAATTCATCCAAGATCGGAGTTTTTGTTTTCTCCTGACGTGGTTGTGTTCCTTGCGGCCCGGATTGAGCGGCCGAGCTAACTCCGACGGAACTCGTAGGAGGAGCTCCGAGCAAACGAAGAATTTCGCTCTTTATAACATTATAATTTACGCTGAAAGAATAGAGAGCGCCGCCAGCGATATTATTGTTATCTCTCAAAAGTGCGAGCAAGATGTGCTCCGTCCCTACGTAGTTGTGTTTGAGACGCTTTGCTTCCTCTTTGGAGAGTTCGATAATTTTTTGATATCGATCCTGACCACCTGCGACGTCCATGAGCAAGGCCCCGGATGCTTCACGCGTTCTTCTTTCTACCTCTTTACGCAACTCGTTGAGGTTAATATTGAGGTTGTTCAGGATTTTGATAGCGACCGAATCCTCTTCCTTGAGGAGACCGAGAAGGATGTGCTCCGGCCCGATATAATCGCTACCAAGACGCTTCGCCTCATCCTGAGCAATCTCGTTGATGACTCTTTTGGCTCTTTTTGTAAATTCCAGCATAACAGCGCCTTTGTGTTTTATTTGTAATGATTAGACTGAATTCGCATCCAATTTCCCACCCGAGAGTGAGGTTCTGCTTTTAATTTCAATATCGGAACGTTTTCAAAAAAGGAACGGAAGTTAGAGTAAAAATTCCGGGCTAAAACCCCGGTTCCACCTGTAAGGCTAAATAATAAACTAAATTTAAAAAGGAATTTTTTTGAGAATAAGCAAAATTTTTCAGATAAAAAACGGCGAATTCTGAAGAATTTTCAAGGTAAAACTCCAAAAAACCGGGGACCTTAAAAGTAGGAACTCCATCTTTTTCCCAGAGTTTTGTGGAGAATTTTAGGCTCATCTTGGTTCCCAAACCCGCGTTCGTGGGACAAGATGTGACATAACCCAATTCTTCATCGAAATCAAAAAAGTTTTGATTCTCCATTTTTTCCAGAGGAGAACTTTCGATTCTCTTGAACAAATCTCCTACAGAATGAGAGAGAATTTCCCAACGAATATGATCTTCATCTCCGGAAAACAGATTTCCCTCTCCCCAGGGAATCCTCTTCGGGAGATCCTTGGATTGGAGAAATGCCGGATCGACTTCCATTCTTTCCTTTAAGAATGTTTTTAGGAATTGAGTCGGAACTCCGGAGGTCGCAGGGTAAATTCTGCCTGAAAGGTTTCGGCTGATTCTAAAACGAAAGGTAAACGGGGGAGCGATTCGATCGAGAGTTCGAATCTTTTCATTCTCGGAAAGTGACTCAAAGCCGGCGATTTTCTCTGCTTCGGCGCCTTTGAGGTATCGAGAAGAAAAATCGATTTTCTCCTCTCGAAGATGGGCGCGATATTCCTTTCGAAAAATCTTTAGACAATGAATACAACCAATCTTCCCTCGTTCGTTCCAGATCAAACGATTGGTTCCGCAGTGTAGACAGGTTTCCGACAACATCTGTCGAGGTTTCTCCATAATGTCTTCTCGAAGAAATAACCGATCTTCTCGACGTTTTTCGATTCCAATTCTTTTAAAGGGAAAAAATGGAGAATCAGATACGAAAGACGAAGCGATCCTTTGCTTCCGGTTTTACTTGAGATCCGACCAAAAGTCTCCTTCCAGTCTTTTTCCATTGGAATCAGTATTTCGGAACGAAGAACAGTAAATTCTTCGTTTCTTTCAAATTTACTTCCTAAGAGATCGGTTGTAATTTTCCACCGGCCATCGTGTTTCTTCGATGAGCCAGAGCCGCGAGCTCCATATCATGCGTCACGATCACCATGGAAAAACGGAATTCTTTCTGAAGTTCTAAGATCAACGCCATCAGATTCCGAGAATTCTCACGATCCAAATTCCCGGTCGGCTCATCCGCTAGAACAAGTTTCTTTCCCGCGACTAACGCTCTTGCAACGCCGACTCTCGCACTTTCCCCTCCCGATAATTGAGAAGGAAAGTTATCATGACGGTCTTTTAATCCGACCCGATCCAACATCTCGATCGAAAGTTGTCTTGCCTTTCCAGGTTGAACTCCGTTGATCAAAAGAGGAATACTTACGTTTTCCAGTGCCGTAAAGTCCGGAAGAAGAAGATGGTGTTGAAAGATAAAAGAAACTTTCTCAGCTCGAAATTTTTCCTTTCCAATTTCGGAGATTTGATCCAAGGAAACTCCGCAAACACTCACTTCTCCCGAATCATACGTATCCATCGAACCAAGAATGTTGAGAAGAGTGGATTTTCCGATTCCGGATTTTCCTTCCACGGAAACGATTTCTCCTTCCTCAACGTCCAGATCCAAATGATCCAGAATCTTAAATTCCTTATCCAGGATATGATAATTTTTTACTAAATTTCTTACTTGTATGAGACTCACGTTAGTCGTTCCTTATTGTGTCCACAGGGTTGAGTCCGGCGGCCCATCTTGCCGGGAAGTAACCTGCGATCCCCGAAAGAATCGTAGCGGCAGTCGTCACCATAAAGATAAATGAAATGTCGATGTCGACCGGGATATGATCGAAGTAGTAGACGTCCTTCGGAACCAATTCTACGTTCGTCCATTCGGAATGATAAAAATAAAATCCGACCATGTTGATGAGTTCGGAAAGTGCGTTTACGATCGTCTCCAAATTGCTCGCGATAAAAATCCCGGATACGCCGCCGACGATAGACGCAAGAATTCCAACCACCATCGCATTTAAGGTAAAGATAAGTAGAATGCCGGAAGAAGGCAATCCGAGAGCCTTTAAGACTCCGATCGATTTTCGTTTCGCCCTTACTAAACTATAAACGCTCGCTACCATTCCGAGCGCGGCAAGAATGATAAATAAGAAAACGATAATAGAGATGATCGTTTTTTCCAACTTCAGAGCTGTGAAAAAGTTTTCCTGTTCTTCCGCGATCGTTCTCACTCCGAAAGAAGCGGAATAACCGATCTCGTTTTCGAATTCAGGATCTCTGAATTCTTTTAGAATTTCTCTCTTACAATTTTGAAGATCATCCAAAGACTTCACTTTGATTGCAATCTGATTCACCGAATCTTTTAAGCTGAAGAATCTTTGTGCGACCGGAAGAGAAAGAAAAACATAGTGTGTATCGTAGTTATAATAGCCGGTCTTAAAAAAACCGACGGTGCGAAACGTTTTGATCGATACGTCCACACCCTTCCCCAGTGAGAATCTTCCTCCTGGTACAGCCATCGTAAGATTTGCTCCAAGATCGAAGTTATAAAGTCCCGCCATCTCTTTTCCTATCAGGACTTGGTTTTCTGAATTATAATTCATGATCTCTTCACGATTGTGATGAACGATCCTTGGAAAGTTCGGAAGGCGATTTCCGATTAAATCCTGGATGTTCTCGACGGGAAGCGCACGAACCATGATGGGAATAAAAGAATTGCTGTTCTGAATGAGACCGTGACTGGTAATGCTTCCACCGATAGAAACGATTCTATCTTTTAAGTAAGGATTCTTACTCAGCCAAGCGACTACCTTTTCATAGTTCTTGATATCGCCTGAATCAAAATTATTTTCGATGGTAATGTGAGGGCCGCCTTGCCAGAGCGATTCTTTTACCTGTCTTTGAAATCCGTTGAATATGGATAGGACGACGATCAACAGAGAGACACCCACTGCCATCACGATAAACGAAAGTCTAGACTTTAAAGAGAGGAGACCTGCGACCCGGGACCCCCGTATATAGCGGGAGGTTACCAGAAATATCAAAGAACCCCGGAACAAATTTGACTTCATCAAAAAACTCTTAAATTTAGAAGGTTTAAACCTTCCTTAGTTTGACAATTCTCTGAATCCGAACCAGAATGTCAAAAATAAAGAAGAAAGTTTCCAAAACGGAGCCTTCTTAAGTTAAAAATACATGAGCTCCAATCAGGTCTATTCGTTTCAATTCATCTCTCGTGACGGCGTTTCTTCCATACACATTCTCTTCACGGGCGTCATCGACATTGAGAACGCAAAGATCGATAAACTGGAAGTAGTTGCCGTTGGACAGTCCGATAACATAGCTTCCATACAACTTTCCGTTTCAACACACAAAGACGTAGTAAATCTTTGCCAAAAGTTGAAGTATGAAGGGAAACAACTTAAGAATCTAACGAACAAATTGAGCGAGCTCTTTCAGGCCAACGGAAGATCGGATGATTTCATGGAACAGCTCATTCATTACTTCAAAGGCAAAGACAACGAGAAGATTTCCTATCTTCTTAACCAAATCATCAATCAGGCCGCGGGAAACTCTAAACCCGACATTCAAATCTTTTATATGATCGTCGATCGCGCAAGACTTGAAGATGAAAATCAAAATTCTTCCGCAACGGATTCTTCGATTGAAAATCCGAACACAACGGATGAAGATCTTCCTTCGTTGGATTCTTCATCTTCTATCGAATTTGGGAAACCGTCGGAAACTGTTGACCAATTTATTCCTTCCGGTGCAAGAGTTGTTCCGATGAAATTTGTTCTTTCACCGGTTTCCGGCGTTCAGATCAATTCGTTAAAATCGGGTGATAAAGTAATGATCCAGCTTTTAAAAGCGGATACTTCTTCTCAAGCCATCATCGAATCTATGAAATTAGAAACTCCGGAAGGTCAAATTCGTCCGGTGCCCGGGACGGTGATCACTTCGAAAAACAACGGAGTCGAAAACGAAACGGTGGTTCAAATCGCCGCAGATATATTTGGAAAAATCTACGAAGAAGAAAACTCAATCAAAGTAAAACCTTACACTGGAGAAAAAACAATTCCAGCGGGAAGACAAACTTCCAAGACAGCGTCGCAAAATTCTGCAAACAACGAAGATTCAGGATTGTTGATAACGATCCTTGTCGCATTTGGCGTCTTAGGAATTGCAATGACCGCAATTTTTGTATTCCTCCTCTAACTTAACTATGAAAACATTACTCGCTAAGATACTCCCCTTTATCGTTCTATTATTCTGTTTAATCAATATCTCCTTTGAGCCCGTCTTTTATGATCCGAGAGATATGGATTCGATGGAAGCGCTTCTGGAAGGCTCAGGAAGAGAGCTGGCTCCGCAATGGGGAATTGAACGAGGATTGATTTCCAAAATCAGACTCACTTCCAAAGTAATGGAAGAATTGAACGAAAAATCGATCCCCGCCGATGCACAGTTAGACGCTACTGTCGACCGATTGAACAGAATACTTCTCGGGCAGAAGATTATGTTATTTATTTATGGATTCCTAATATTCCTTTCCGTCACTTCTTTCCTGAGTCTTTACTACCGAGCTTGGTTCTACACCTTTTTAAATCGAAGTCTTTACCTGATTTCGATACTTCCGGTCTTGATGTCCCTTCAACATCCGATTCGGAGTATTCCGCAAACCCCGATTATCGGAACGTTCTCTTCCTTAGCGTTATTCACGCTCGCTGGTTTTCTTATTTATATGTGTTTTGCAATTTCGAAAGTCTACGGAAAAAAGTTCGCAGATCGTTTCGGAGTTCTGGAAACGGCTCAAAACGGAGAAGAAGGGGAGTTTCAATCGAACTCCGGTTCTAAAATTTCTTGGATTCCAATTTTATTCCACTTTGTGATCATCATGGTTGCCGGGATCGTCTTGGGAAATCTCGTTTATATCCCGATTTTTCTTCTTCAAAAACACTACTCTTTTGAATTCGGAATCTTATTGTTGGTTCTGATTTTCTTTCTGATGCTCTTCTACATTCGCAATTATTTTAGAATGGGGAAAAGCGAAGAACTTTCTCCCACAGGAAACATTACTCTTTCCATCAGTTATCTTCAGTTTAGAATCATCAGAAATACGATTTTTATCGGCTTTTCGATCATCGGGATTATCCTTTTTGTCGTGCTTTTATTTACTGTGCTTTCGATGAATACGTGGATCTTAGATTTCACTTCCGGAAAGTCGGTTTAGCAGAAAATAGATTTTTAAAATATTATATTTTTTGAATATTCAGGACCCTTGATATTTTGGAATTTCTTTTTTGATTTTTCTCAAGTTGTTTCGGCTTTGAAAACGAAATCCACTCCAATATCTAAACCGGAATTTTAACCGCGCAATCAGAGGACCCTATATAGGATCAACAGATTTCTCCAAAAGAATCTTTTGTAGGAGTTCCTACATTTGAAACTTTCTTCTTGAAAGAGAGCTTTTTTTCTGATAGAGCAAAGTTTCCCGAAGTTTTCCGCCACCCACCCCTCCACCCGAAATTTGGGTGGGGCTTTCATTTTACGGCAGATTGTCGTTTCTACGACAAGTTTTATCTTACGATCGCTCCAACAACCTCGAAGGAAGAATTCGCCTTAGTTCGAATTTCTGGAATCGTCACGAGGAAAAACGACCCTGAGAAAAAAGGCAATGTGAACCTCACAATTTCTCTTAAAAACTGTGAATGTAGGAACTCCATCAGAAATGGAAAAAAGCAAGAGCAGATTCTAAAACAAGAAAATGTGGGAACTCCTCTACTTTCACCGATTGCCCTCTCTTCCGAACAGGAAAGGCAAACGACAGACATGAAAACGTGTAGGAACTATTACAAATTTTCTTTTGGGGTATTACCAAACTCTGAAGAAGTAGAAAAAAATCCTCCGCTGGATTTATGTTAAAGCGTTGTCCGGTTTTTTACCTGTTTTCGGGTTTTTTAGAATCGAAATTTGTGGGAGCGATTGCACAGCGCGAGATCAAAGGATGGCCGATATCTCAAAAAAATTTTCCCATTCTTTTTTAGGAATTTTAGAAAAGGATTTTCGATCTGAAGACCGTTGAGCAAGGACCAGCTTTTTTCCACTTTTAACGTTCCAAAGACCCAAAGGTTTAAATTTCAGAATTTTTTTTGAATACCGAAAATCAAATTGTTTTCCGCTCACAAATCGATTCCGAAAACATTTTGTGCAAACGTAGTTTTATTTTCAAAATCCTTTATGTTTGTCGAAAATAAAAATTCATCAGAAGAATACTAAAAAGATGAAGGCCCGAGCAGAGCAGATAAAATTTCAAGTTCAACTTTTCCCGGTACGCTTGAAAGAGACCGATATGAACGACGGAGAAAGTGGAAAGAAGAATCCAAAGATTTGCGATGGTCAGCGAGAAATAAACACTCAGATAAACGACGAGAAGAAATAAAATAACGAAAGTAAACTTCACGATTTTACTTTTTAGCGGAAGCTAAGGTCGCACAAACCGTTTTCGATCCTTTTTGCATCTCACAATTCTTCGTTCCGTCCGGAAGAAACGTTGTTCTAGAAAGAAAACCGCCATTCTCGTCGAAAACTTCGATCGCTTCTGTTTTGTGAGTTGGGTAATAGTAAAACCAAGTTCGGATTTTTTTTCCGTTCTTATAATAGCCGGTATATTCCAATTCTCCATCCGGGAAAAATTTTTGCCAAAGGTTGCTCTTATAACCTTCCGAATATGTTCCCTTCAATTCAACTTGGCCGTTGACGTAAAATCTTTCATAGGAGCCTTCTTCATTTCCTTCCGCTCCGTTCATAAAAACTTCCGGTTTACGTTCCCCTTTTCCGAAGTTCTGTCGAATGTAAAGATTCCCGTTGTCGAAATTCCAAATCCATTCTCCCCGACGTACCGAATTCTCAAAACGTCCGATGGAAAGCAATCGATCGTCGTATTTGGAATAGAATTTACAAATTCCGTTTTCCAAACCCAGGTCGTTGATTTCACAATCTTGATAGATTTTTCCGTTGTCGTAGTAGATTCTTCTTCTTCCCGGTTCTGTAAATACGTAGGCGTTGTATTGTTTTTCGAACTTGGCTCCGGCAGGAATATTCGCGGGAATCGGTTCTTTTGCACAGCTTCCCAAAACAAAGAGTACGGATAAGAATAGGAACGACTTCCCAGAAAAGGAAAATTTTCCATTCAGAGGGGATTTAGATTCTAAGTTCATTCAATTTATATTATATGGAGATTCTTCTCGGAAACTCAATCGATCGTAAACTTCTTGTTCACGAGGAGTTCCCCGTCTTCATCTCGAATCTCGACTTCGTAAGAACCTTGCTGATCGAAGAACGTATCGTCGTAGTAAGTCTGAAATTTTTCAAAACTCTTCCGGAAATCTTTTTCTTGAACCGAAAATTCTTCCTTTCCTCCGTCCGTCTTGTAGATCGAAAGACGAACTCGTTTCGGAGTGGACCAACCTTTCTTATAATAGATAAAAAAGTCCTGACCATGAGAGAAATGATATTCTTTTTGAGGGCTCATGCTCGAAACCTTTTCCGGAGTCATCTTGTCGATGTCCATATAGATCTCGTGTTTTGCGGGCCAGAAAAACCAAATCGCAAGTGCGAGTAAAATCACTCCCGCAATCTTTAAAAAACGTGAGGATCCTTCTCTTTCAGCGGATTCCGGTCTGGTATAATCTTCCAATCTCATGACACTGCTTATCCTGTGGAGGTGGTTCTTTTTGGGCAAATGTTTTTCCTCTCTTGCCTCGGAAGAGGATGAATTCTGAACCGAAAGATTTTCGGTTTTCTGCTGATCCGGACTGGAGCTGGTTTGTTCCATACGAACCTCGGGAGAAGTCGGATGAACGTTTTGAGAAGAATCCACCGGAACCGATTTTTCCCGAACGATCGGCGTCGCTTCGGGAGATGCAGTTTCTTCAGCAGGATTCTCTCCTCCTAAAGTCTTACGAACGTGCGCACCGGCGGCTTGTTTTAAAAGATCCTTTTTAGCCAAGAGCGAGGACCTCTTCCACCAAACCTTGATAACATTTGGAAGCCTTTCCTTTCGGTTGGTATTCGAAAAGGGTCTGTTTGAGCATGTGGGCTTCTTCCACACTCACCGAAGGAGGAATTCTCGAAGAGAATAATTTTAAATAAGGTTCGATCATCGGTTCCAAAGTTTGAGAGAGCGTCGTCCTAGGATTGAACATCGTTAAAACCGCGCCCAAAACTTTCAAAGAAGGATTGAATCGTTTTACCGTATTCTTATGAGCCTCTAAGATCGCTTCGATTCCATCCAAGGAGAATTTGGAAACCTGAAGAGGAACCAGAAGTCCGGTGGATGCGACAAACGCATTCAAGGTGATCATGGAAAGACTCGGAGGACAATCGATGATGACGTAATCGAAATCATCTTTGATCGTTTCTAAAGCGTCCCGAAGTTGGAAGAATCCGTCGATCTTTCCCGAAAGCATCACGTCCACTTCCGCGAGCGACGGATGAGAAGGAGCGAGTTTCAACGTTTCCATTCTTGTAGAAATCAAAACGTCCGTTGGATTTCCGCCGTCTCGGAAAATTCTATAGATACTTTTTTCTCTTCCCTCATCGGGCGAAGAAGAAGACGGTTTTTTCTCCGGAAAAACGGAGGTTGCATTTCCCTGAGCATCCAAATCCAAAAGAAGAACTCGTTCTCCTTTTAAAGCGAGTCCGAAGGCGAGGTGAACCGCCGTAGTTGTCTTTCCTACGCCGCCTTTCTGGTTTGCTATACAGAGGATCTGTTTCATAAAAAATCCGTTGCCCGTAGATTCCGCTTTTCCGAGACTACATTTAGAGATCGTCTTTCAAGGATTAGGGATAGAATCCCCAATCGGTTTGGGATGACAATCCGGAAAAGGAGATACAGTTGGCAGAATTTGAAACGGTCATTGGACTGGAAGTGCACGCACAACTCAATACGGAATCGAAGATATTTTCGACCAGCGCTACCAAGTTCGGCGCTCCTCCGAACTCTCAGACAAATCCAGTTTGTTTGGGTCTTCCCGGCGCTCTTCCGGTCCTAAACGAACTGGCTCTGGAAAAGGCAATCATGGCGGGACTCGCGTTCGGTTGCGATATCACTCTTTTTACGAAATTCGACCGAAAGAATTACTTTTATCCCGATCTACCGAAAGGGTATCAGATCTCCCAATTTGATAAACCGATCTGTACCGGTGGAGGTGTCACGTTTACGATCAAGGGAGAAGAATCTTCGCGTTATGTGCGTTTGACGAGAATCCACATGGAAGAAGACGCAGGAAAGTTAATACACTCCGCGGACCCGAACGTTCCACAATCGTACGTTGACTTAAACAGAGCCGGAACTCCTCTGATCGAGATCGTCTCAGAGCCGGACATGAGATCCTCTGACGAAGCATACTATTATCTGAATTCTTTAAAGTCGGTTCTGAAATACATCCGAGTTTCCGATTGCAACATGGAAGAAGGTTCCCTTCGTTGCGATGCGAATGTTTCCATTCGTCCGAAAGGTTCCGATAAATTCGGGACAAGAGTGGAGATTAAGAACCTCAACTCTTTCAAGGCAGTCAAAGCCGCGATCGACTACGAAGTGGAATGGCAAAAAGAAATGGCCTTGGAAGGAAAGACCTTTCAACAGCAGACCAAACTTTGGGACAGCGTTGCAAACAAAACCGTAACGATGAGAACTAAAGAGATGAGTCATGACTACCGTTATTTTCCGGATCCGGATCTCCCCGTGATCATTCTTCAAAAAGAAACGGTCGAACACGTTCGCACAAAACTACCCGAACTTCCGAACGAAAGAAAAACCCGTTTTATCGAAAAATTAGGACTCCCAAAATACGACGCGGAAGTTCTCACTGCGGAAAGAGAAATCGCGGATTATTTTGAAGACGCGTTGAAAGTTTCAGGAGATGCGAAAAGAACTTCAAACTGGGTCAAAGACGAAATTCTCGGAATCGTAAACAAAGAAAGCATTACAATATCAGAATTTTCTGTTTCTGCGGAAAGGATCGGCGGCCTTGTTAAGTTGATCGCAGACGGAAAAATTTCCGGTAAGATCGGGAAAACGGTCTTCGAAGAAATGCTAAATTCTTCCAAGGATGCGGAGACGATCGTAACCGAAAAAAATCTTCTCGTCGTTCGAGACGACAAGGAAATCGAAAGAATCGTCGATGAGGCGATCGCAAACAATCAGGACGCGGTCGCAAAATACAAAAGCGGCAAAGATCGCGCGTTAGGCGCCATTGTAGGGTATGTGATGAAGATTTCCAAAGGGAAGGCGGATCCTGAATTGGTCAACCAACTCCTCTTGGACAAGCTGGGACCATTGCCACCGAAGGGCTGAGAATCTTTATTACAAAACGCGATTCCTTGCATTTTCGATTCTACTTGGGACGGAACTCCGATCTGATTTCAGGTAGAATCGAAAAAATCCGGTTTCGGAAACAAATTCACACCATTCAAAGTTCTCTTCGGAAGTATCCCTTTGAAAAAAATGACCCCATTTTATGAATCGAAGAGAATCCGTTTCAAGACCTATTTGACCGCTTCATTTTCCCTTAAAATCTAGGCTTCCATTTTCTAGGAACTCCTCGAAATTTCTTCTTCTCGAAAAGGATCGGAATTCGGTCTAACTTATAAATTTTGGATGATTAGACTCTTGACGTCGAGTTCGCCGAAATTCTATTATGTCCCTTACAATGCAGGATTTCGCCCACCTTCATCTGCACACAAACTATTCCATGCTCGACGGAGCGATCCGTATCAAAGAGCTCATGCAACACGTCAAGGAACTCGGCATGACCTCGGTTGCAATGACCGATCACGGAAACATGTTCGGGGCCGTCGAATTTTATAACGAAGCCACAAAACAAGGTGTAAAACCGATCATAGGAAGCGAATTCTACGTTTCCCCTAACCGAAAACAAGAAACCGAAATGGTGAAGATCGCGGATGGAAACGCGTATCACCTGATTCTCCTTGCAAAGAACGAAGAAGGTTATAAAAATCTAATACGTCTTTCCAGCAAATCATATACGGAAGGTTTTTATAAGAAGGCGAGAATCGACTACGATCTTTTAGATCGACACAGCGAAGGCCTTGTTTGTTTGACCGCTTGTCTCGCCGGAGAAGTGAATCGAAAAATCCTAGAAGGCAAGATCGACGAATCCTTTCAGCTCGCAGGCAAACTTCATGAAATCTTTCGCAAAGAAGATTTTTACTTGGAGATTCAAAATCACGGAATTCCCGAACAGATGGTCGTCGCAAAACAGATCTACGAATTCGGCAAAAAGACCGGCATTCCTTTGGTAGTCACGAACGATTCTCACTTTCTAAAAAAGACGGACCAAGAAGCTCAGGATATTTTACTTAGAATCGGAATGCAAAAAAGGATCACCGATCCGATGGAGTTCGGATTCAACGGCGAATTCTACGTAAAAAGTCCGGACGAAATGGCGAGAATTTTTCCCGAAATTCCGGAAGCCTTCCACAATACATTAGAAATTAGTAATAAAGTAAATCTAAAACTGACATTCGGAAACTACCTTCTTCCTGAATTCGAGGTTCCCGAAGGTTTCGACGCCGATTCTTATCTTGAAAAATTAATCTGGGAAGGAATCGAAAGAAAATACCCGAGCTTAACTCAGGAAATCAAAGATCGAGTCGTCTTCGAACTCAACACGATCAAGAATATGAAGTTCGCGGGTTACTTCTTAATTGTTCAAGATTATATCAATTATGCAAAGAGAAACGGAATTCCGGTAGGTCCCGGAAGAGGATCCGCGGCTGGTTCTATCGTCGCATTCGCACTCGGAATCACAAACGTAGAGCCTTTACAACACAATCTCCTCTTCGAGAGATTCTTAAATCCTGATCGTAAGGATATGCCGGACATCGATACCGACTTTTGCGTGGAACGAAGGGAAGAAGTGATCAACTATATCCGCAGACGCTACGGGGAAGAAAGGGTCGGACAAATCATTACCTTCAATTCCCTCGCCGCCAAAGCGGCTCTCAAGGACGTCGCGCGAGTTTTGAATCTTCCTTTCGGAGAAGCCAACGATATGACTAAGGCGTTCCCGAACAAATTGGGAATGTCCATCGCGGAAGCGCTCAACACTTCATCCGAACTCAAAAACTTTTCCGAAAAGGACGACATCAATCATAAAATTTTTGCGATCGCACAAAGGTTGGAAGGAAACTACCGCCAGCCAGGTCGACACGCGGCAGGGGTCGTAATCTCACCGTATCCTTTGGAAGAAGTTGTTCCGCTTTCCACGGTCGCTGAAAAAGAAAGACCCGGTTTTCGATCCATCGTCACTCAATACGATAAGAACAACCTGGAAAGTATCGGATTGATTAAGATGGATATCTTGGGTCTGAAAAACTTAACGACCTTGGATCACGCGATCAAACTGATCGAAAAAAGAAGAGGAAATCGAATCGACCTCGATCAGATTTCTTACGAAGATCAGAATACATACGCTCTTCTTCGAAAGGCAAACACACTCGGGATCTTCCAGTTAGAATCCACAGGTATTACGGATCTCGTCGCCAAAAGCCAAGTAAGCAACTTCGACGAAATCGTAGCCTTAATCGCCTTGTATCGTCCCGGTCCGATGGGAGAAGGGATGTTGGACGAATATTTGGATCGTAAGTCCGGAAAAAAACAAGTCACTTATCCCCATCCTTCTTGCGAACCGATTCTAAAAGAAACCTTTGGTGTTCCCGTTTATCAAGAACAGGTGATGAGCATCTCCCGCGTTGTAGGAGGATTCTCCGTTGGAGATTCAGACATGCTTCGAAAGGCCATGGCGAAAAAAAAGGCCGATCTCATGGAGAAGCTTAAAGTCCAGTTCGTAGAAGGCGCGGTAAAACAAGGAATTCAAGAAAAAGTTGCGAAGGATCTTTTCGAACAATTGGAAAGATTCGGTGGTTACGGATTCAACAAATCACATTCCGTTGCGTACGCAATGATCACGTATCAAACCGCTTATTTAAAAGCAAATTATACGATCGAGTATCTGACGGCTTTGCTCGCCTCCGATCACGGAAAGACGACCGATATCGTAAAATACATCAATAATGCCAGGGAGATGGGAGTTCGAATTCTCAACCCGGACGTTTCCGAATCTCAGACTTCTTTCAGCGTCATCGACGATACTACGATCCGATTCGGTCTTTCCGCGATGAAAGGCGTCGGCGAATCTGCGGGAGATAGTATTATTCAAGCCAGAGAAAAAGCGGGCGGTTTCAAATCGATCCAGGATTTCGCTCTGAACATCGATACAAGGCTGATCAACAAAAAAGTATTCGAAGCCTTGATTCAAGCCGGCGCGTTGGATTCTTTCGGTTACACGAGAAAATGTCTTTTTGAATCGGTAGATTCGATTCTTACCTTCGCACAAAAGGAACAGGAAAGAGCAAGCGAGGGTCAGTTTTCCCTTTTCGGTGGAAACGAAGGATCGTTTACCCTAAACCTTCCAAAAGACGCACTCGAATGGGAAATCGACGATAAGTTAAAAAGAGAAAAGGCGGTCGCAGGTCTTTATCTTTCCGGCCATCCTTTGGATAAATATGAAAAACAACTCCAAAGTTTAAGAACGATTCCGATCGAGAAGTTCGATGATCTCAAATCGGGAACCAAAGTAGAAGTGGCAGGAGTCATCTCTTCCAAAAACGTAAAACTCAGCAAACGGAATGAAGAATTCGCCAACTTCAAACTCGAAGATAGAACGGGTGAAATCGAATGTGTCGCTTTCGCAAGAACCTATCAGAAGTATAAGGATTTTATAAAGGAAGACCAGGCGATCTTCATCAAAGGCGATCTGGATAAGATTGAAATCGGAGACGCTGAACTTCGCGGCCAGATCAAAGTAAACAGCATCGAAATTTTAGACGATGCAACGATCGAAGAACGATTGGAAAAATCCCTTCATCTTCGTTTGGAAGAAAGACATACGGAAGATCCGGAACTCATTCCTAAACTTTACGCGCTCCTCGCTTGTTACAAAGGAGAATCTCCCGTCTTCTTTCATATCGTTGAAAATTCCGAGGAAAAAAGAGTGATCCGAGCGCACGACACGTATTCGATACAACCGGTTCAGGAACTTTTTTTAAGACTCGCGGATCTCTTGGGAGATCGCTCCGTTTTTTATTCCATCGGAGAACAACTCAAAGCGATTAATAAGAATAAGATCGCGGGAAACGTAGGCTAAGATTTTTTTGCGATCTATGACACGCCTTGATTCTATCTCAAACGGACTTAAAGTCCGTATTCAAGCATTTTTCAAAAGGACTTTTTCTCGAAAGATCATTGATTCTTTCAAGATAGCGGGGATAACGTCCTAAATATTTCGCACATTTACAATTTAAAGAGAAGGCTCTCCTTACCGATTGAGTTTGTAACAAGCAAATTCAAAAAAAAGAGAACCCCCCATGAGGGCAGAAGAAGATAAAAGCCACCTGAAAGTGATCCAAGTGGATGAGAACCAGGTCGGGGAAGGACTTGAGCGAGCTCGTAAGAGGTTCAAGTGGAAGAAACACTGAATGCTCTTTTAGATGAAGAAGCAGACAAACTCTGCCAAGCCTCGAAGTATGAAAGAAACCCGGATCGAGTAGATACTCGAGCAGGTTTTTATAATAGAAACTTCGAAACAAAAGCCGGAAAAGTAAAGTTAATAGTTCCGAAACTGAGAACAATTCCTTTCGAATCGGCAATCGTCGAAAGTTACAAACGCCGGGAGAGTTCTGTCGAAGAAGCTCTCATGGAAATGTATCGAACCGGGGTGTCAGTCCGGAGAGCAGAAGACCTTACGGAAACTCTTTAGGGAACCAAGGACTCTCCTTCAACGATTAGTAAACTAAATCAGAAAGTCTTTGTCCAGATCGATGAATGGAGAATCCGTCAGCTTACCGATGAAATATCCTTACGTATATTTGAATGGTCTTATCTCAAGAAGTCTTGGGGTGGTGAAAGTCCGTAACGTAGCGATTCTAGTTGCGATAGGTGTCAATTCAGAAGGCTACGGAGAGATTTTGGGCTCAATGGAAGGAGCTAGAGAAGATAAGGAAAGTTGGCAGGCTTTCTTGAAGCATCTAAAAGATCGAGGTCTCAAAGGGGTAAATCTCATTATCTCAGACAAATGCCTCGGTTTAGTGGAATCACTTCCTTACTTCTTTCTTGAATCCAAATGGCAGGGATGTGCCGTGCATTTCTACAGGAACGTTTTTGGAAAATCCCCGAGAGGGTCTTTCAAAGTTATTTCTCAAATGTTGAAAGCAATTCATGCTCAAGAAAACAGAGAGAAGTCATTGAAGAAGTCTAACTTCGTTGTTGAGCGATTAATCGAAATGAAATTTAAGGAAGCGGCTAAAGTCATCTCCGATGGAATCGAAGAAACTTTAGCTTACATGGACTTTCCTTCCGAACATTGGAGAAAGATCCGTAAGAAGAATCCTTTAGAAAGGATAATTAGAGAAATCAAGAGAAGAACAAAAGTAGTAGGAGCATTCCCGGATGGTAATTTTGCTCTCATGCTCGCAACTGCACACCTTACGCATGTCGCCTCTACAAAATGGGGAACTAAAAAGTATGTTGACATGGAGAAGTTTAAAGAGTTAAAAATTTCAAAGCTCACGGCTTGACCGGTATTCTGAGCTTTACTTGAAATTTAAATTGTGCGAAACTATGCAGGCACTATCAACTTGACTAAGTAGTAAAAGAAGAGATTTTCAGAAGTAGAAGTTCGCAACCCCTTCGCGCACAGGAGCTCAGGAAGCGTGAACGTCGAGAAGTCTCTTTTGTTGTACGAAATAGCCTGGGGGATTAACATGCGATTCTCGTTTCTATTTGTGATTTTCCTTTTGTTCGAAATAAAGGCGGTCTTCGCGCACGTATATCTCGAAGCCCGATTTTCCAGCGCAGATCGCCAAAATGTATATTTAGTTCAAGGAAAGAATACTTATAGATTAACTAATTTTGAACCTTGGGAGACCATTGAGAAGATTGACTTATCCGATGATAAGAACCTTGCATATGTATGGCATCGACCCGCCACATCTGCAAGTCGAAAGCTTACCACATATGATTTAAAACATCGACGGGAGATAGCTACCATTGTCCCAGGCTTTGGCGGCCAGTTCCGATGGTTACCCAATAATATGATAATGCATGATTGGGGTTGCGGAACGAACTGCTATAACATAAAATTCTATGATCCTGCGTTGAAGGTAACTGAACTTCCCAAAGTATCGATCTCGGATACGTTTGGTGGGTATCTGATTTCACCAAATCGAAAGCTTCTTGTAATCTGGTCCATGGCAAATGATGAATATTCCATCATTGACTTGATTCGCTTAAGAGAGGTTCGCCAGGTAAGAGATCGCAACCACAAGTTTAAAAATATTGAATTTACAAAGAAAAATACCATCTCCATATTATATTGAAGCTTGTTGATTTTTAGTCACGGGCAAATCATTTTCCTGAAGGCTACTTCGCACAACAAGATTTACAAGCTACGCGCTCGCACTCCGTTGGCAAGCTTGCTCGCCCTCGGCATATAAAGTGAGGCGAGACGGCTTTACAGGCACAAAGTTGAACGAAGCGTCACCTTACGTCTTGTAAATCCAACGTTAGACGCAAAGCTCGAAAAAATAGAATAATAGATGAAAAATGAAATTTGAAGAATGAAGAACTTTTTGAGACTATTAAAGGGGAATTACGGCTAATTTTTTCATATCTCTGAAGATATCGCAACGAACGTTTTGCCGGATTGTATAGAATCCGTTTGTCTTTGAAAGGCGTAAGGGAATTGTCCGAACGAAGGTCACCGATCACACTGCGCGCGAAGTATTTGGAAAGTAATTATAAAGTATCGACTAATACTCTTTTTAATCCTTCCATTTCTTCTTTGCAATGATTCTTCCAGGGAATCATGCCGCCAAAAAAAACTGAAAAAATCTTCTCATATTTACTCGAAAATTGTATTCCGATCGTTAAGCGAATATTGGAACTTTCAGAATGAATGCTTTCAAAATCGTAATAAACATAGGTGTTACTAATAGTATCGATAACTTTCCAAGGTAATTTGATTTTCATATAAGATGGTTTCGAGAAATACGCTATTCTTTCATTTCTGATAATATCTGAAACATGGTATTCATGTCTAATCGATTGATTTCCAGCGGATTCTTCACAATCAATGATCGAACCTACTTCTATTCTTTTCCCCGCGCGTAAAAAAAAGTAATCATGCCCTTTTGCTATTTTTGAATAATATTTTGAAAAATTGTCATCGATAAAAAAATCAAATACTTTATCGACCTTAAAGGGTGTATTTATAATGTACTGTAGAATTACTGTATTTTTTAAATATGGAATTGTTCTCATAAAATCTTCTTCTGAAAATATCGCATAACAAAAGTTAGTAATGTTTTTCGATTCGATTTTAGAAAGAAGAATCTAAAGTCTGCTCACGTAAAAAGTAAAACTTCTTTCGTTCACGTTTCCTTTAAAATCCCAAGCGACTACTTTGATCGTATTCTCACCTGATTTCAAATTGAGGTTCCCGACTAAATACTGATCTTTGTGATAGAGATTCGTAAAAGCAAAGCCGTCCGGATTCTTCCATTCCGATCCGGAATACTGGAGCGAACCGAAATCTGCGGAGCGAAGTGCCTCTCCGTTTAAAAAGTATTGAACTTTCGTAATTCCCCTTCTCTGCGATTTTTTTTCTCCGGCGTCGACGATCGAAACCGTGAAGGGAAATTCTTTCGAAAGGTTAATATTGTCCCCGTCGTTGATATTCGTAAATTTTCCGTTCACGTGGACGAGGAGACTCGAAATTTCCGGAACAGAACCGTCCGGAATCGGGGAAAGGAATTTGAGTGGATCCAAAATCTCCAATCCGTATTTCTTAAGTACAACAAAATGGAGATGGGCTCCGCTTGAGTGACCGGAATTCCCGGTTACGCCGATTTTTTCGCCCGCTTTGATCAAATCAGGTTTTAGTAATTTAGAGATTCTTCCATCCTTAAGATGGTAATAGGCGGTAAAATTACCCGCCCCGTGATCCAGCCACACCGAATTCCCCGTTCCGAGTTCGTCTTCAAACGGATGATCTTCCGCATAACGACTATAGAGGACTTTCCCATCGGCCATCGCAAGAACGGACTCGTTCAAAGAAGAAATGTCCATTCCATTGTGAAAATGGTCTCCCCGAGATTCTCCAAACGTGGACGTAATTTTGTTTTCCAGTTGATCGGTTTTGACTGGGACAAGATAATTTATTACTTTATTATTTTCCGCTTCCATGCTCAGATGGAACGCGGTCCAGATTACGATAAAGAGAATTCTTTTCATTCGGACTTAAACCTAGTGCAAGTAACTCATATAAAATGAATTTGTCAAAAGATAAAACCATAGACCTTGTCACCCGTTGTGGAGAAGGAGATGAGGAAGCACTCAAGCAGTTTTTCGAAATCTATTCGGAAGACATTTACAATTTTCCGATGAAGATCTTCCATTTGAGTGAAGACGATGCCGGAGATTTTTTCATCTATGCATTCGAAAGGCTGAAAACGGGGTCCCGATTCGGAAGTTTCCGGGGAAAATCCAGTTTTAGAACCTGGTTTTATTCCGTTTTACGGAATATGCTCATCGATTGGCAAAGAACCAAACGAGAACTAAAAGTTACCAATCTCGGTAAGATCAGCAAAGAAGGGAAAGAATACGCTACGATCGAGGACGAGCCCGACACTCGCCCCGAACTGCACGAAGAAGCCGTTGAACTCTCCGATCGATTCAACCAGGCTTTGGAAGAAATCGGTGTAGATAAGAGGGTAATTTTCAAACTTTCGTATATATATTATCTCAATCTCAATGATGACGAAGTTCAATATCTCATTGATAAAACCGGCCTAACCGCCCAATCGCTCAAAGACAAAATTCTCAATCTCCGATCGGAACTTTCCAATCGCGAGGAGGAGAATATTCGAATGGAGGACAAGATTACGTCTCTTTATTTGAATATTCTCGATCTCAAAGAAAAACAACAGAATACTGCGAAGATCGCCCCGATTCTCCCGATGGAAGTAGACAAAACTTCGCACGCTTTGAAAAAGAAATACGAACAGCGGAAAAAGCTTCTGGATAAGAAGAAAAAGGGACATTTCCTCGCCAGGACTCCCTATAGAGAAGTTGCCGATCTAATTGGGATTTCGGAAGGGAACGTAAGTGTCACACTTCTGCGTTTAATTGAAAAAATTCAGAAAAAGCTAGATTTTAGTGATTTGGATTTTTAAAAAATTCCGTCTTTTTAAGCTATTGGAGAACCAACATGGATTCGGGATCTGAAATCAATCAAAATAACGAGCTTCTGCTCTCACTCTTAAACGGAGAGGCGAGCGGTGCGGAAAAAGATAAAAATCTGCAAAATCAGCTCATTCAAATGGAAGAATCGATTCAAGCAGGGATCAATTCTGCCACCGTATCGTATCTGAGCCAAGCCGCTCAGCAAGGAAAGTATTCGGAGTTTCAAGAAGCGCTCGATCTGCAAAAAGCAGACTTAGGCGGATATCTTACAAAAGACGTACCAGAATATTTAAAACGTTATGTCACTCTGGAATTGGCGAGAAAATCTCCATCCAAGGAGTCTATCGTAGTAAAGTTGGGGAAGTCCGGCGCTCGTATCTTTGAAAGTCTTGTGGAATCTCTCCAAATCAATACGAGAGTTGACTACGCTCCTTCTATGAGATCTGCAGTTACGAAAGATCCTTCTGAATTCGTAGTTTTTGAAGAAAAGGTTCTCGATAACTCAAAGTTCACTTATCAACTGGTTCAGGAAACTCCGGAAACAGCATTCTTAAGTGTAAAGATAGAATCTCCGGACGCAGATTCTTTTCAAAGAGTGAATCTTTACAAAGATACGAGATTTATCCTTTCGAATCAGTTCAACAACGAAGGAATCGCAAACTTCTCCGGACTGAGGGAAGGAAAATATACCGTAGAATTTCAAGGAAAAGACCATTCCAAATCTTTGGATTTGTTCATCCTTCTCGAAGCATAAAATTTTTAAAAAGAAAATCCCGAAAACAAACCTCCACTGCGAAGAATTCGAAAATTCGCGGTGAAGGTTTTTTGCTTTTTTATTTCGGATTAAAAAAAAGAATTTCTGGAAAAATCAATCCGTTGCTATAATCTGATCCTGGATTTATATTTATGTTAAACTTGATCATAGACAGAGTCGGAACCGTAAATGTATTTAACATTTTAGATACGTCCGGAAGCGGTTCCGAATCTCACCTTCAGTCTACGATTGACGAAGATCTCATCTTAGAATATATTAAGGAAATTGAAAATTTAGTAAGAGTTTCCAATGCCGTAAACTCGAAAGGAATGAGCCAAAAAACTCTCGAGACCGAAATACTTCACGAGCTAAAGATTCTTGGAGAAACCTTTTACGATCAATTTTTTCCGGCGCCGATACAGGAAAAGCTCCGCCTCACTACCGAAAAATATCTTCACTTGAATATAGATCCCAAACTCGGAGTGATTCCCTGGGAACTATTACACGACGGAACTTGTTTTTTATCCGATAAATTCTTCATCGGAAAAACTGTCAGGGGAGAATCCAGCCAAGGCTCCTATAAAGAAAAAGAAAAACTAAGAATGCTCATCATCGCAGATCCTACGGAAGATTTGGAATGGGCGCAAAAAGAAGGGGAACAACTCTTTAAAGTGTTGAGCGAGAAAGTCTCCCCTTCCCGACTTGAAATCGAATTTATCGGAGGAAAGCAAGTTACAAAGCTAAAACTGCTTTCTTTGATCAAGGGAAAGAATATCATCCACTACTCCGGCCATCTCTTTTTCTCCGACGATCCTTTGGAAAACGGATGGCAAATCTCCGAAGGTAAAATTCTAAAAGCAAGAGAAATCAAAAACTCCGGATTTAACACGGATTTGGTGTTCAGCAATTCTTGTCAGTCGAATTCGAACGCATCGAGAACTCTGAATTCCGATTTGATGAACAACTTTGCCGGCGCCTTTCTCATGTCAGGAATCAAAAGTTTTATCGGAACCAACTGGGAAATCATCGACAATCAGAATACGATCGATTTTACGATTCAATTCTATTCTTATTTATTCAGCGATAGAAGTATCGGAGAATCTCTGTTCTTAGCAAAAGAATACGCGCGAAGAATTTTTGATACTAACGACTTGACGTGGACCAACTATTCACTCCATGGAATTCCGAATCAGCAGGTTATGACCGACCCAACGAAGGGAAAACCGATTCAGAAAATCATCAACCCTTCGCTGATTGCGAAATTCTATCCTACTAACATCGCGGCTTCCTACTCCAGTTTTACTCAAAAGCAAAAAGAAGAAACCGAATCCTCTTTCGAACTGATACAATCTCTGATTTATTCTTTTGAAGAATTTTCCAAAATCGTGGGAGGAATCATTTTCAGCGATCACCAGCATCATTCCTTGGGAAAATACATTCCGAACAATCCGGACGACGCCGTTGAAATCAAAAAATGGTGGGATCTTATTTATCAATGTTTGAGCGATTTTAAAAAATTGGAAATCAGTCCTTTGATAAGCAATATCCAGGAAGTTCTTCAGATCAACAAAGACACGATCCAGAAAATGATTCAATGGATCGAACTTTACAGACGCGGCCAAATTTTGAAAGACTCGGCCGACGGATACTTGATATCTTTTCAGTATTATTATGAGAATTTGCTAATGGAGTTAGAAGAATTGGAAAAGACCAGTATCTTTCTAGTCTCGACGAATTCGAATAACCATCTCTTTTTTCGAGGAATCAAACCGGAAACTTCCCTCGTTGTAGCTCCAGTCGTAAAACAGGATTATATCGGAGAACAGATAGAAAAGTTTCGTGGAAAGGTAATCGTATTCAATGAAAATAGAATGACGATCATTCCTATGCTCTGTAGCGTCATTGAAAATCCGGAAACGAAAGAATTAGAATTAAGCTTCCCCGGATTCAAAACTGAAAAAAATCCGATTCAGAATCACTAATCCTTGAGTCTCTGCCAACCCGATAAAGGTAATTTTTCCTGCGGCTCTTGTTGCGGGATATTCAATCTGGACCAAAGTCCGGATGAAATACGAAATCTCATTTCGGAAAGAACAAAAGAATTCAAAGATTCCGTCGACTTCCGAAAACCGTGGACGATGGCGGAGTACCGCAAAGCGCGGGAAAAAAAAGAAGAAAGCATAAAACGAAAAGACGAACATACTTATAATTGCCCATTCCTCGGTTCTTTTGAAAAAAAAATCGGTTGTATGATTCATCCGATTTTTAGCGGAGATCCTTTAAGCCAGAATTATTCTTTTTATGGAACCTCCATCTGCCAAGGTTATGAATGCAGAAACATGGAACGAAAGACGGAAAAAAACTGGGAATCACTTCTTGGAGAGATGGATCTGGATTCTTTTACCTATTCCGCAATCGCATCCGATTACATAACGATCGACCTCATTGAAGGTACTTTTTTGGATTTAGGAATTTCGAAAGAGAAAATCTTTCTTAATAAAAAAGAAACTTTGAAAAAAATAATTCAAAGAAAAATCGAGCAAAAAGTTGCGATGATGAATACCTCCTTTGAAATCCCAATGGAAGAGGAACGTCGAACCCCGATGGAAAGATTGATCGAACGACTGGATCTACATTCCATTCCGGAGTTGATAGAAGAAATTGAAGAAAGTGTCTCGTAAGAATTCAACGAGTGTTTATCTCAAAACCCGGCCTTGTAAAAAATTTCAATAAGACTTTAAGAATACAACAAATCATTCAAAAAACGTAAAGTTGTGAAAACTCTTCGTTTTTCAATCGACGGAACCATGCTTTGAAAAGTCAGATAGAACGTCTAAGAAAATTACTAAAGTGATCAAGACGAATTTTCTTATACGGTTTTGGGACAAATTCTATGACAGAACTCATTCACAAGATGGTCGGATTATAGTACAATCCTGGAAGGCTTCCGAGAGAATTTCCGATTCCTCCCCAATTTCTATTTGGGAATGTGAAGTTAGCCAAGAATGATTCTTCCTTATCTTTGTGTTCTACGAAGTTGATTCAAAAGAAGCGATTTTTTTTGAGTATGAATCGAAGAAGATCGAGAGAAAAAAGAATTAAAATCCTTCCTGCATCTTAAAAATACAGGAAGGAAAACGTTTAGTTTTTAGGGGTAGTAGAGTCTGCTTTAGACTTTGAAGCGCCGTTCAAAGTTGCTTTTGCAGATGAAACGCCTTGACCTACTTTAGATTTAACTTCCTCTACCTTAGAGTTGACTTGACCCGCAACGCCCTCAACGGAGTGGAGAGCTTCTTCGATATATTTTCTGAGATTATTCGCAACCTCGGACTGATCTTGAGCTCCTTTCGATGCAAGTTCTTTGAATTCTTTTTCAACTTTTAGGAGAATGCTGTCAGCTTGCTCGCGGAGTGATTTTGCCGCTCCAATCGCAAAGTTAAGCGCTTCCTTTATTTCTTTTTCCATAATTCTTTCCTCTGTTTTCTTCACTGAGAATAGACCAATTTTATGCACTGCACAATAACTTGTCAAGTGGGTTTTCCGGGAGTGATTTACTCGAGTAAAACTTTTCGATTTCGTGAAAAAGAGTATAAAATTTAATCAGTTTTGAAGAGAGGCATTAAAGAGACATAAAAAGCTGAACTTTTGCGAAAAAGGCTATTTACTAATATTCAGTTTTCTACAATAATTTTCGCAAACTAGAAGACCCTGATTTTTTCTTCTAAAAACTCATCATGAAATTTCTATTCGATCCATTCACTTTTTCGAAATGGAGTCCTCTCCATTTTATTTAGAAATATAAATCGTATAACAAACAACGGGGATCTGTAAAAGATAACGTTAATTTTTCACTTTACCCGATTGATGATTCAGAAGACCCTTTCCAAAACCAATTTTCGGTTTAATAAATATTGAGGTAAAATTTTGAATCGTTCGTATCCTCTTTCTTCGATAGGCTTTGTTCTACTATTCTTTCTTTTTAATTGCAGTTCAATTCGAGATTTAAGAGAACTAAAATCTGCTGAAGCAAGTTTCGAACTATATAAGTTTTCAAATCCAGATTCAACATTAAAACGAAAATCCCTTGTATTTGCGGCATTTACTCTGCCAAAGCTAATTGATTCTAAAGATTCTCTACCTATGGTAGAATTCAAGCGAGTTTCAGGATATCCTTGGGATACAGCTAATGTCTACCTATCGCAAACTTCAAAAGCATGTGCAGCTCTCTTAGTTGAACCTGGGGAATATATTTTAACAGATTATACTCAAACTTCAGTTTATGGATCTATTCGAACAACGGCTTTTCTTAAAAGGGTAACACCAAAGAAATTTAGTATAAAGGGCAACGGAATTTATTATTTGGGAACTATAAGAACGAAGTTTGGTGATTTAATTGTAGAATCTGAAAAAGAAGATAAAGATTTTTGCATTAAACAATTTAACGTAGAACATCCAGAAGTAGACTGGACTCAATCAAATGATTTAACGATGAGTAAACACTATGAATAAGATAGTACGAATTGTTTTTTTTCTATTTTTACTTTCAAACTGCGCAACATTCGAAAAACCTAAAACGTTCAAAGAATTCAAACCAGATTCAACTAAACAATTAACTAAATCTACGTTTGTAATTCTTATGGATGGTCACTATGAGCAATGGTATCTAGCCGGAAAGTGGGCGGAATACAATAATGCTATCGGAAAGAAAAAAATGTTTTCGGACTTTAATATTTATCTTAATTCTGAACCCGACCCCCTTGATAAATATCCTTTCCTAATTCGTTTCGATGTCAGAACTCCAAAAAAAATAAGCTATAAAGATGGATTATTAGGGGGATTTTTAGGGATAATATCTGGCCTATCTTTAGGATTAATCCCCGTCTGGGTAAATGATACCGTAAGTTATTCGGCTGAGGTATTAGATTCTTCCAGTGGGAAGATTATTAAGACCTTTCATTATGAAAATAAGAGAAGAACATATATTCATTTGTTCTTAATCCCATTTTCAGCTATACCGAAATATTCTAACACAGATCTAATCTTCGAACATTTCCTAGAAACGATCTACAACGATGGATCCATTCCTTTTGAAAATGAAAATCCTCCGCCTATTGCAGAAGTAATAAAATAAAAAAAAGACATTAGACAAAAAAAGAGGAGATCAAAATGATCTCCTCTTTTTTAAGACCGATTGGATACGAATCTTCTTAAACCTTTGGTCCGAAAGCGGTAAAGTCGTAATCTTTAGAACCTTCCGCATACTGCTTAAAGTTCTTAATGAACATTTCTCCCAATTTCTTGGCAGTTTCATCATAAGTGGCTTTGTCCGTCCAAGCTTCTCTTGGGTCCAAGATTGCGGTATCCACGCCATTGATCGTTTTTGGATACTGAACTTGGAAAACAGGGTGCGTTACAAACTCGGACTTCTCGATGTTTCCGTTAAGAATTTCATCGATGATCTTACGAGTTGAAGGAAGATTCATACGTTTTCCGACGCCGTAAGAACCGCCCACTAAGCCTGTGTTCATGAGATAAGCTCTCACGTTGTGCTTCTTCATCTTCTCGCCTAAAAGCTTAGCATAAGAAGTTGGGTGAAGAGTCATAAACGCCGCCCCAAAACATGCGGAGAATGTCGCGGTAGGTTCTTTGATTCCTCTTTCAGTTCCTGCAACCTTTGCAGTATAACCGGAAAGGAAGTGATACATCGCTTGTTCGATGCTCAGCTTGGAAACAGGTGGAAGAACTCCGAACGCATCATACGTTAAGAAAATGATCGTCTTAGGATGATCTCCCTTGGAAGGAACTTGGATATTATTGATGTGGAAAATCGGATAGGAAACACGAGTGTTCTCAGTTTTAGCCGCAGAAGAATAATCCACAACTTTTGTCTGAGGATCATAAACCACGTTCTCTAAAAGAGCATCTTTCCGAATCGCTTCGTAGATGTCCGGTTCGGTCTTTGGATCTAAGTTGATCACTTTCGCATAGCAACCGCCTTCAATGTTGAAGATCCCGTTGTTATCCCAACCGTGCTCGTCGTCACCGATCAATTTGCGATTTGGATCCGTAGAAAGCGTAGTCTTTCCAGTTCCGGAAAGTCCGAAAAAGAGAGCCGTATCTCTATCCTTACCAACGTTCGCAGAACAGTGCATGCTAAGAATTCCCTGTAACGGAAGTTTATAATTCATTACGGAGAAAATACCTTTTTTCATCTCTCCACCGTATTCGGTCCCGCCGATGATACAGAGTTTTTTAGCAAGGTGAAAGATCACAAAAACTTCGGAATTCATTCCGTGTTTTTTAAAATCTTCATTCTTAACGCCGCAGGCATTGATGATCGTAAATTCTGGATCTAAGCCGACCAATTCTTCTTTTGAAGGACGAAGAAACATATTCGTGCAAAAGTGATGTTGCCACGCTTTTTCAGAAACTACGCGCAAGCTCATTCTTGTCTCTGGGTTAGCGCCGGCGAAACCGTCAAAAACATAGAGCTTTTTCTGGCTCAGGTAATTGACGCATTTTTTATAGAGTTCGTCAAAGATAGATTCGGATACTTTAAAGTTGATGTGACTCCACCAAATATTTCCGTTAGAAGAAGGTTCATCTACGAAATACTTATCTTTTGGGGATCTACCGGTAAAAATTCCGGTATCTACCATCATGGTTCCATTGCTGGATACTACGGTTTCTCCGTTCTTTTTCTCATGCTCATAAATTTCGTCATAGGAAAGGTTATGGAAAATTTCAGAAGGTTCGAGTCCGAGTTCCTTCAAGCCTTTTACCTGAGTCTGGGCCTGCATTTGATTGCTCCTTGGGAATTCTATTTCAATTATTTTACGATAAAGTGGAAAGTCAACCGATTCAAGAGGAATGCGGCTGACGATTTCCCTTCTCTCCAGCCCCGTTCGGGTTGGCTTTTGTGAAAATCATTTTTCCAGCGGCAGTTTGGATGATAGAAGTTACTGTCACTTTGACCTCTTTCCCTACCAGATGACCGCCGTTTTCGATCACGACCATGGTTCCGTCTTCCAGATAACCAATGCCTTGATTCTCATCCTTTCCTTCTTTGATTACTTGGATTCCAAGTTCTTCTCCCGGTAAAACAACCGGTTTAAGGGCATTCGCGAGGGTGTTAAGGTTGAGAACTTTAACACCTTGAAGTTCGGCAACTTTGTTCAAATTGAAGTCGTTCGTCACGATCTTCCCGCCGGTATCGCGCGCTAATTTGATCAGCTTTGCATCCACTTCTCGAGTATCAGAATAGTCTTTATAAGTAATTTTTACTTCGATGGATCCTTTGCGTTGAAGTTTGTTCAACATCTCGAGACCTCTTCTTCCTCTGGCTCTTTTGATCGGATCGGAAGAATCGCTGATCAACTGAATTTCTCTCAACACGAAGTTAGGAAGAATCAGAGGACCGTCTAAGAAATGCGTATCCGCAATGTCTAAAATTCTTCCGTCGATTACGACGGACGTATCAAGAATTTTGTCTCGAACTTCTTCTTTTTCAATTCCTACTCCGAATCCGGCGCCGGCTCCACCGCCGCCCCCGAAAATTCCAAGACCTGGTTCTTTCGCAAAAGAAATTCCGGAAAGAATTCCAAAGAGTGCGAAAAGGAAGTAAAGTGCGGTATTCAATTCTTCAAAATGAACGACTGCTCCTACAAACCATGCGATTGCAAGCCCGAGTAAAGCCCCAAGTCCGGCACAAAAAAGTACGTCGGCTTTGAGCTTAGGAAAAAGGTTGGATTCTCCATAGAGAAGAATTAAAGAAATTACCAGAACGACTCCGGCGATAGGGCCGGATAAGTAAATGTCAGCGGATTGCTTTTGAGTAACTGCAAATGTAATTCCAGAGAGGAATAGAGAAGTGAGTACTTTATAGAGATGAATCATAACTCAAATCCTTAATTGTATTTGAGTTTTGGCGGAATTTATTCTTCTTCGTCTGACTTTTTTTCACCGGGAGAAAGAGTGCTAGCGAGCACGTCGGAAACTAAATTTCCGGCTTCTTCCTGGGTAACACCTTTGCTTAAAGCAACTTCCATTTTCACAAGATTATAGGCGCTTTCGTACAGCTTTCTCTCCATAATGGAGAGCTCTTTTCCATTTGCTCTACGAAATAGGTTTCTGCAGACTTCTCCGACCTCATATATCGATCCGGATTTGATCTTGTTGAGGTTATTTTGGTAGCGGATCTTCCAGTCTTCTTCTGTATCGACTTCGTCCTTTTTCAGGAGCGCGATGACTTTCTTGATCTCTTTTTTATCGATGATAGGGCGGATTCGAACCTGTTCTGCTTTGTCAACAGGTATCATAACCTTCATCTTACTACCCTGGATTTCGAGAACGTAGCAATCCTTCTTCTTACCAAGGATATTTTTCTTGGAGATTTCCAGTATCTCTCCAACTCCATGGATGGGATAGACTACGTAGTCGCCTACCTTGTGTTCGATTTCGGAATTTTTCTTTTTGGCAGCCAAGTAAGTATGATAACTTCCGTTAAAACTCTGCTTAAGAAAATAGCACAAATTTGGCGAAAGTCAACAAAATAATCCCAAAAGGTAACTAAAGTTTGATTGAGCGAACTTTCGCAGAGTGAAACGCAGGATCGTTGAGGGGTTGTATTTTTTCCAAGGCCTCTTTCGCCTCTTCTTCGGAGTAAAAATACCCTAGGTAGAGTTCGCCCTTGGAGGAACGAAAGATTCTACCTTTGAATTCGTTTCGAGCCATCAAAAGTCTCTTACCTAATTCCACTGCTTTCAAGGAATCCGAAGTGCCAATCACGACCAAATAGTTCGTTTCGCCTGCTTGCGGAGGGAAAAGAATTTTAGAATCATTCGTAGAAGTGGATTCCTGCTTTTTCATCAGAGACAACGATTCCGGATTCTTCAATGAGTCCGTAGAATCGGTTTCGGAAGAAGAAAATAAAGATTTGATTCCGCCTGACTCGTTCTTCTTTTCTTGAGAAGAAACGTTTCGGAAAGTCTGTAGTTCGTTTTGTGCGAACGTTTCCTCTTTTTGATCCAATTTTAGGCCAACGACAAGACCGGCCGTAAATAGAGAAATCGAACCTAATAATAGAATGAAGACGGAACGTGTGGAGGAAAAAATCTGTATTGGTGATCCCGATTTCTTACTATGTTGGACCATCTGAATCGTTCTGTCGAAATCAGCGGGTTCCCGAACCGGAGTTCGGATCGAGGATTGTTTGAGTCTTCTGGAATAGTCGATATTTTGCATTTAGGAATCCTAAATTCTATCTTTAAAATCGGCCTAAATGCCCAAATTCCGTCGAAAAAAATTGAAAATGCTAAGAAAGAATCGAAATCATTTCGGCTCTCGAATTGCGTAATACCAGAAGAGCCATAAGAAAAGCCCTCCCAAGAAGAGATAAAAACCTACGACTCCCCAAATTCCGAACGCGTCATACAAAAGGTTCAGACGACCAAGATGAAGACTTTCCATTTTTCCGGTTTCCCAATCCGCAATCCACCGATACCAAAAATAAGCGTAAGGAAACAAAATGAAGTTAGGCAATAAATAGAAAACGGGATAACGACTTACAAAAACGATCCAGCGTGGAGAACCCTGTAACGGCAATACCGAGTCATTTCTCCATCGAATTCGAAACAAACGCTTCTTTCCGTCCGACAAACGAGTCTCTTCTTCGTTTTTTACGTTTGGATCTCTGGGTCGTAAAAGTTGAATTTCCTCGTCGGAACGAAGAACTCCGCTTGGAGCGCTAAGCGACAAAAGCCAGAAGAACCAGAGAAACCCGCAACCAATAGCGATTAGAAGACTGAAAAAGAGCAAAGAACCCAAACGATTGGAAATAAATTGCAAAAAAGGAATCGGTTCGTTCCAGGGAAACGGAATGGAAGAAATGACAAACGATCGATCGATATAAACTGTTGCGCCAATAAAAAAAACGACCGCGATCAAAAGAAAAGAAATCGGATAACGGAAACAAAAACGAATCCATCCCGGAAAGGTTTTCGGCAAATAACTTGTATCGATCGACCAACGAAACTTCATAATATAATTGGAATATAATAAATACTGTTTTTTCCTGAAATCGATTCCTCATACTCCTTTCCTAAAAAGAAATACGCGGTTATAACACTTTCGATTTTTTACTTTACTGAACCTTTCAAAGATTCGATAAGTTTGTCGTAGTTCGCGGTCAATCCTTGAGACATCTGAGCGTTCTCTTCAATCAACCCTATGGTTTCTGCCAAAACGGTAAAAATTTTCTTGCGGCGATTTTCATCGTGACTGTCGTTCGAAAGTCCGGGTTTTCCTAAACTCTTCCACTTCTCGCACTTTTCCCCTAAATCTGCACAAATGCGTGTTCCAAATTGGAACAAGGTTTGCATCCTACGAAGAACAATGCGAGAATCGTTCCTAATATCCAGATTTTTTTCGTTCAAACTACTCCTTTCCTAAACGGTTATTTTTCGGATCCGTTATCGGTTTTAATTTACGCCGACAAAAATCGAAACCTTTGCGAAAAGCGCTTCATCGGGTTTTTCGTTACGTTAGTCGCACTTATTCAACAATTGCGGAGGATTTATTTGCTTCAAAGAAAGATAAAGATCAAAAAGAGAAACGCTTCATAAAGAAAGTCTAAAATGCAGAATCGTGCATCGAAATCACGCTCATATAAAACCAAACGAACCCGAAAACAAATCGGTAAAATTTTCGATCGATTCCCTTAAAACAAAAAACCCCGGCGTTTTACGACCGAGGTTTTTTGAATCCGGGATTTCTCCCTACTTTAATTCTAAGATCGGACTTTAACCCACCAAATAGAGGAGAGGAAAAAGATAGATCCAGATCAAGTCGACTACGTGCCAGAAAAGACCCACACCTTCTAACGGAGTGTAATAAGAAGAATTCAATTCTCCTTTGATTACTTTGATCATCACCCAGATGATAAGTCCGGCTCCGATCAAAACGTGCGACCCGTGAATTCCTGTCATTACGAAATAGAAACCGAAAAACATCGCTAAGTTCTTAATATCAGGCGTCTCGGTGTTGGTGAAAAATTTACCCGGAAGGAGTCCGTGATGAATCTTCGAAGTATATTCGAAATACTTCACTACCATAAACGTAAGAGCACAAAGAACCGTGATAATCAAAGCAATCACAGCTTCTTTTTTCTTATCTACTTGAACGTAATGAATTCCAAGCGCCATCGTAAAGGAGCTAAAAAGAAGAACCACGGTGTTAAACGCTCCCATCGGAACGGACAAGTGATGACTTCCCGCGTGGAAAACCTCAGGATACAAAGAATGATAAATGGTATAACCTACGAAGAGGGCACCAAACATTAGAATTTCCGTAACAAGGAATAACCAGATTCCTTGTTTTGAAGCTTCATACTGATGCTCAGCACTATCAAAGTGATGAGCATGATGGAATTCCGCGTGCTTAGCGGTACTCATAAGGTCCTCCTGAGACGACTGGAGTTTTTTCAAAATTTTCGTGAGTTGGAGGAGATGGAATGGTCCACTCGAGAGTTTTTCCACCCCAAGGATTGTCTCCCGCTTCTTTCCCTGCGATTAAACCGTGAATCACGGCCGCAAGACCTACTAAAAATCCGACTGCGATCAACCAAGATCCGACGGTAGATATCTGATTCAAGCTTGTGAATTCAGGCAAGTAGTCGTAATATCTTCTTGGCATTCCCATCGATCCAAGGATGAACTGTGGAAAGAAAGTAACGTTAAATCCTGTGAAAATAAAGACCCAGGAAATTCTTCCTAAAAGATCGGATGTCATTTTACCGGTAACTTTTGGAAACCAATAAAGCAATCCTCCCATGACCGCCATCAGAGTTCCACCAACCATTACATAATGGAAGTGGGCGACCACGAAATACGTATCGTGGAAGTGAACGTCCATACCGGTGGAAGCCAGGAACACCCCGGTCAAACCACCGATCGTAAAGAGAAACATAAATCCGATTGCGAACAACATAGGAGCGTCCAGACGAACGGATCCTTTATACATTGTTGAAATCCAGTTGAAGAGTTTGATCGCTGTAGGAACTCCCACGAGCATTGTGATGAAGGAAAATAGAACTCCCGCAAACTCGGACTGACCGGATACGAACATGTGGTGTCCCCAAACCAAGAAGGAAACCGCGGCAATCGCGAGAGAAGAATACGCAATCGCTGTGTATCCAAAAATGATCTTTCTGGAGAAGGTCGCCACGAGTTCGGAGATCACACCCATCGCCGGAAGAATCATAATATAAACCGCAGGGTGAGAATAGAACCAGAAGAAGTGTTGGAACAGAACCGGATCTCCTCCGAGAGTAGGATCAAAAATTCCCACGCCGAGGGTTCTTTCCGCAACGAGAAGAAGAAGAGTAATCGCAAGAACCGGAGTCGCCAAAACCTGAATGATAGAAGTCGCGTACAGCGCCCAAACCATCAAAGGAATTCGGTTCATCGTCATTCCAGGAGCTCTCAATTTGTGAGTGGTTACGATGAAATTCAAACCTGTCAAAATCGAAGAAAAACCCATTACGAACGCACCCATAACCAACATAATCACCCCGTTCGAAACGGAGTTAGAGATGGAATAGGGCGTATAAAAGGTCCAACCGGTATCCACTTTTTGGGTAAAAAGGGAGAATGCGGCGATTGCGGCCCCGCACATAAAGATATACCAGCTTGCGAGGTTCAGTCTTGGAAACGCGACGTCCTTTGCTCCCAACTGGATGGGAAGAATGAAGTTTCCGAAGATCGCAGGAATCCCAGGAACGATTACCATGAACACCATGATGGCGCCGTGATAGGTCATCATTCTGTTGTAGATATCAGGAGTTACGAATCCGAGAGTTTGGCCCGGAGTAAAAAGTTCGATACGAACCAGAAGAGCGAAAATCCCTCCCAAAAGGAAGAATGACATAATCGCAAAGAAATACATGATCCCGATCCGCTTGTGATCGATTGTCGTGAGCCAGGACCAGATTCCCTTTTCGTGGTTGAGGTAGTTGTCAGTATGACTTGCAGTTGCTGTAGACATATTCCTCTCCTATTTAAGGGTTTTAATATACTCGATCAGAGCGTTGATTTCGTCGTCGGAAAGCTGTCCTTGGTAAGAAGGCATCGCAGGCGGATACCCTTTTACGACCTGAGCTGTCGGCTGTAGAATCGATTTACGGAGGTAATTCTCATCCGCGTTCGCTCCAGGACCCGCCTCGAATTCTCTCGCGCTTCCGAAAAGACCTTTGTAAGAGGGTCCGACCAGACGAGAACCGTCGATCGAGTGACATCCCGCACAAGCCTTTTCTGCGTAGAGTTTTTTACCGAGTTCGGCAGGTGGAACCTTAGAAAGATCCACGTTCCCTGCGGCGGCATACCATTTATCATACGTTTCGGAATCTACTACACGAATTGCGGAAAGCATATTCGAGTGAGAAGTTCCGCAGAACTCGGTACAATAAACTACAAAGTCTCCCTTTTCAGTCGGTGTAAACGTAAAGGTCGTATAACGTCCAGGAATCGCATCCATTTTGTTCCGGAAGGCTGGAACATAAAAGGAGTGAAGAACATCCTGAGAAGTCATTACGAGACGAACCGTTTTTCCAACGGGAACATAGATTCCGTTCGGTTGAAAGAGCGTGTTTAGTTTTTCAGTGGCATTCGGAGAAACAACGGTTACTCCGTTCGGATACTTGAAAGTCCACTGCCACTGTCTTGCAGTAACGTGAATTTCAATATCACCTTTATCATGCACTTTTCTGAGGTCCGCGAAAATCACCCAACCCCACCAGAAAATCACAATCATGATTACTAAGGGGATGAAGGACCAAAGAAATTCTGCCAATGTATTATGTGTAATATAGGCAGTCTTATCAGTGTCGGTCTTTCTCCTGTATTTAAAAATAAACCATGTCATTCCCCCGATGAGAATGACAAAGGAGATCAGACTGGACACGAGTAGAAAGAGATAGAGGTTATCTACATTCTTTGCTACTTCGGAAGCCTGAACCGGCATGAAACTTGTTGCCGTAATGAGGTTCAACCAGGTCATTTGTTTGAAGTTACTCCTTCCTAATGAGTTCGGAATTTCTGTTATGCCTGATCCAGAATGGGATCAAGAACGCCGCCAAAATAAGAAGAGTGAAGAAACCACCCAACTTCATCATATTATAAGCGTACAAAGTATATGTATTTTTTCCTGGGTCAAATTGAAAGCAAAAAAGGGCGAATTGATCGGTGAAATCCCCTATTTTACCGTCGGAAGCTTCTAAAAGAGAAAGTTTCAACGTTCTTTCATCAAAAGTGATTCCGTGAAGATAACGAGAAATCTTTCCGGAAGGAGTAATGACATAAGCAACGGAAGAATGAATCCATTGTTCATTCTCAGGATTCCATTTGTAAGTGAATCCCACCGACTGAGAAAGCGCAGTAATCTCTTTTTGATCTCCCGTAAGAAAATGCCAACCGCTTCCGTTGCCGCGAGCGTATTCTTTCAAATAAGAATTCTTCTTCGCCGCCGCTAACTCGGGAGTTTCTTTGGGATCAAAAGATACGGCAACGTATTCGAATTCATTTCCGACTTGCCAGGAAAGTTTTTTGAGAGTGTCCGTAATTCCGTTGAGATGAAAATTACAGAGCGTAGGACATTTGTAGTAAACAAGGGAAAGAAGAACGGGTTTGTCTTTTTTGAAGAAGGAACTCAGTAGGACGGACTTACCGGTTTCATCGCGAAACGTTAAGGAAAGATCCAGTTGGTTTCCTAACTTCTCCGTAACTCCGACTCCCTCCAGCTCTTTCGGTTTTTCATTTTTGTCGAACCGTGCGGAAGGATCGTAAGAATAAAGAGAAGCCGTTGAAAGGAAAAGTAAAATCCCCAGTATCGAGGAAGTTTTAAAAACCAAGGTTTAGCTCCTGGGATTTTCCCAGATATTATTTCGCCTGTGAAGTTCCAGGAAGATTGAGAGAGTGTTCTTTGACTCCCGGATGGAAAAAAGAAATATAGGTAAAGAAAACTAAATTTCCTACGAGAACGATTACGAAAGTCCAGAATCCTGGTTTATTATATCCATCTTTTTGTGCCATAGAAAAGGCTCCTGTATTTGATTCTCATTCTCTTAAAAGAAGAAAATCGGAAGATTCTAGGACAAGATCGGATGAATCTGTTTTTTTGGAAGTAATATTTAAATTTTACTTTCACATTGCCCTTAAGAACCATTTTTCGAGTATGGTAAATTCAGAACCTCTTTCGAGGTCTTAAGGAAAGAATGAACTCTAACTTGGACCTTTCTTCTAAATTTCGCCTATTCTATAAAATCTCACTGTTCCTGAGCATTCTCATTTTTTTAAATTTGCTCTACGGGCCCTTGGTGAGAGCGACCGGATCCGGGCTGGCGTGTCCCGATTGGCCGTTTTGTTTTGGAAAAATTTTTCCTACTTTCGACTTTCAAATCTTTATGGAAGTTTCTCATCGTTATTATTCCGGATTTTTGGGTTTGATTCTTCTTGGCCTTACGATCTGGACGTTTGCGGATAAAGTTCTCAGGAAAGAATTTGGAATTTATTTAGGACTTGCAGTCCTCCTTTTGATCTCGCAGATCAACCTGGGAAGACTAACCGTTACCTTGAAGTTGGATCCGACCTCGGTCAACTTGCATCTTCTCAATGCGATCGCATTCTTTCTTGTGATTCTCACCGTGTCGATCGACGCAAGAAGCAAATCACAAAGTCAAAAAGATTCTTTTCTTAAAGCGAATACTTTATTCAGAAAAGATAATGTTTTTCTTTTTCTTCTTTTGATCGGAATCGTGGTTCAAATTATCCTCGGCGGACGCGTTAGTTCTCATTACGCCGGCTTGGCTTGTCCGGATTTTCCGACTTGCTGGGGACAGTGGATCCCGGATCATCCTTTAGAGATCGTTAAAATACAAATCGTCCACCGATTCGGAGCGTATTCCGTTGCAATTCTTCTTGCAATCGCGCTCGGCTTTTCGATTTGGAAGAGATTCCCGACGACGAGCAAACGATTTCTTCAGATATCCATGTATCTTCTCCTCGCACAGATTATTTTAGGAATTTTGAATGTATTTTTCGGACTTCCAAAATTGGTGACCGCTCTTCACACTGGGTTTGCGGTGTTATTGCTCACTTTCTCGTATCTTTCTTTAATCTCCAGAGCGATCGTATTATCCGCGGAGACAGAACGGAGGCCTGAAAGATAATTTCAGGAATTAAAATCATGGCAAGCTCTACTTTCTTTTCCGATTGGAATCAAATGATCAAACCGAGGGTGACGACTCTCGTTTTGGCAACCATCATTCCCGGCTTGTATCTTGCAGGAAACCAATCTCCGTCCGGTTTCTTACTCGCAATTACCCTATTGGGAACGTTCCTTATGTCCTCTGCTTCGTTTATTTTCAACCAAGTAATTGAAAAGGACAGAGACGCGAAGATGAAACGAACTTCCAACCGGCCGATTCCAGCGGGAAGAATCGGTACGCTCCAAGCAACGTTAGTCGGCTTTGCGATGATGGGAGTTTCCTTTTATCTGCTTACCGTTTACGTGAATCTTTTAACCGCACTTTGCGCGTTTGCGGCCTTGGTTTCCTACGTCTTCTTATACACGATTCTTTTGAAACCAAGGACGCCGCAAAACATCGTAATCGGTGGAGTTGCCGGATGTGTGGGACCTTTGATCGGTTATGCGGCGATCGGCAATTCTCTTCCCATTCAGGCATGGATTCTTTTTTCCATGATCTTTCTTTGGACACCGGCGCACTTTTGGGCTCTTGCCATTTTTCTAAAAGATGATTATTCGGACGCGGACTTTCCGATGTTACCAGTTGTAAAAGGAATCGAACAAACAGCTCGGTCCATTTTCTTTTATACGATTCTTTATTCCGCATCCTGTATCGGTTTTTACTTTTTCGAACCTTCGATGGGATTTCTCTATTTGATCTCTTCCGTTTTTGTTTGTGTTTGGATGGGAATTCTTTCCTTTCGTTTGATGAAGAATCCGGAAAGACAAGCGGCTAGAAAATTCTTTTTCTTCTCCATCTTTCATCTGTTTTTGATCAACGCTATGATCGTAATCGATCACAGCCTTTGATCCGAAATAAAACTTATCGACTTAGTCTTTGAGAAAGATTTTTTCGTTCGAAAAACATGCAAAATCCTTAAAGCTTTTTTGAAAGTTTAAGAATTGAACTCGAGAATACTTTTGGAACCGGATTCGGTAAGAATTCTAAACTTTCCTCTAATCTGTTTCGTAAGAATCTGGATCAGTGTAAATCCCGCCGTCTTCGGTTTTAGCCAAACTTGAGAATCTTGAATTCCGGAGCCGTTGTCCACTACCTCTAAGAAATAAGCATTCCCTTCCTTTTTGAATGAGATTCCGATCGAACCTTTATCGGATGGAAACGCGTGTTTTAAGGAATTGGAAAGGAGTTCGCTAAAAATAATCGCGCAAGGAATCGCGCTTTCGATTCTTATAAAAACCTGCGAAGTTTCGTTCTCGATTTGGATCGATTCTTTACCGAGTTTATTCAATAGGTTTAAGGTGATCTTTTCGATCACTTCGGCGAAATCGATCTCGAAATAATTTTCCGATTTATAAAGATAATTATGAACTTCAGATATTGCTAATATTCTATTTTGAAAATCGGAAAGTATGATTTGCAAATTCCCTTTTTCCGAACTGCTATGCATTTCCAACAAACCGGAAATCACTTGTAAATTATTTCTAACTCGATGATGAATCTCTTGGATCAGTTCGTTCTTTTCCTGCAAAGATCCGTGAAGAGTTCTTACGGTTAGGATCGATATCACGGCGAACATTAAAAACAATCCGATTCTGTCAGCGACGTGAAGAACATCCTGACCTTTTTTTAAGTAGAACTCGTCGATGGCGATTAATAATAGACAGTAAATTGAAATCAAAATGGTTTTCTTAATATCGGAAAAATATAAGAAAATCATAATGAATATGTTCAGCACCTGAGTCTTTCCGACCGTATCTAAACCGATCGTAGGCGGCGGAAAAAACCATCCAAAGGTAACTGAAAAAACGCTCGCTATCAAAATGATTCTTATCGCGATTTCGATTTTTTTTCTCAACAGAAAAATCAAGGAGAAAACGGAGGCAACAGTCATCAGTAAAAAACCGAAACGTAAAAACTGTCCCTTTGCGAGCCATAGAAAAAAATAGGAGGATATGCTTAAAAGAATGAAGGAAACATTAAATACGAAAAAATGAAATGCTCGGCTTCTTGTCAGATAATCTCGATCTTTGTAAATTCCGCTGATCCACGAAGAGATTTTCATACCTTATTACCAAACGAAAAATTTCGAAGAATGAAGCCTCTTTATTCTACGAGAATAAAAAAAGCGCAATAGGAAAACTAGTTCTCTACGTTTAAAAAATCCCTTACCAATCGGAGAGTTCTTGATCCAATCTTTAAGAATGAAAAGCGGGCATTTTTTCAAATTCCATTGTAAAGATGGAAATTCGGTTTCAAGACGCCTTCGTTAACGGTAATGGACAGTATCATTCAAACGTTTTTAAGATCGATAGAATGGATGAAACTCTAAATTCGGAGAATAGAACTCAAATCGAAGAATGGAACGATTCAACGAATTAAAATTGATCGGCTCGATAAGAGGAAGGGGAACAGCCGAACCTCTCTTGAAAGAGTTTATGAAACGCGGATTTGGAATTAAATCCGGAAGAATAAAGGATCGAAAGTACGGACCGTTCCGGCTCTTCCTTAAGAAGTTTCGCCGCCTCTTCAAGACGAAACTGCGTGAGGTATTCTCGAAACGTTAACTGCAAACGAGTATTGAGAATTTCAGAGAGTTGGTGTGTGTGAATCTGGAGGAGATTTGAAAGTTTTACGAGGGTTAGATTTTCATCTAAGAACACCCTTTCGATTTTCATTAGGTCGTTTAAACGTTTCAGAATTAGGTCTACGTCCAAACCGGAAACTCTACTTTCCTTATAACGGGCTTCCCTAGATTCTTTTTGGAAGTTCTCGATTACGGAAGTTTGTGTCGCACTCATTAAAAAGATCGTCGAAATTAAGATCGTCAACGCATTCGCCGCGATCACGAACAAGGGCATATAAAAAATCTGCGCGATTAAAAATAAAAATAGAACCGTAAGTGTGGAAGCAAAGAGAAACAAAAAAGGAGAAAAAACTTCGCGAAGATTTTTTGCCGTTTCCTTTCTCCATCTCCAAACGTTCCAAAATAAGGTCGCAGGATAAAGAAAATTGGAAAGAGTTCCAAAGATTAGCAAAATAGGAACGAGGCCATGAGAAGGATCATCGGGGGCTTGGTTTTCCAAAAAGAATATTTTGCTTTCGTTATTCTCAAGATAAAATGGAAAAAGGATAACGAACACAAGGAAAAAAGGTAGAAAATGTAAGAGTTGGATATTCTTTTCTTTTGCTCCGCTCAACTTTTCAAAATAAAGATATGTGAGAGGCCCGATTAAAAAAATAAAAGGTACGTGAATTTCGGCAAACCAAGGAACGTTTTTTAATTCCTCTGATAATTCCAGATATAGATGTAACTGAACAATTCCGACGGAAACAAATAGAATCGAAGTGGAATTTTGATGTAACTGACGAAGCAAGAAGTTCTCTTTTCTTCCTTTCGACACGGTTTGATTTTCGCTTTTTAAATTCCTAAAATAAAATTCTTTTCCATTGTTTATAAAACTTGCGAGGGCGAGTAAAAAAGCAAGTCCGGAACCGAATGCTACGAAGATAAGCATAGAATGAGTGAAGTGAATCGTTATCTTCTGTCGATATTTTTTTCGATCGGAAAATTTTCGGTCCTTCCGTATCCGGACGGACGACTCTTCGGATAAGTTATGGCAGAATCAGGAGTATGAAACCAATTATTCCAAAAATTTTAACCCATAAGAAATCGAATTCAAAAAATATTCTTTTGATTCTCACTACTTTACTATTCGTAAAGACATTCTTTTTCGGATGTAAAAATACTTCGGAAAGAATCGCCGTATCTAATTCAGAAACGTTCGTTGAAGAAAAAATCGAAAAATTCCAACCTCGTTTTAATCGTTCGCGTCCGGTCATCGCTGTCATAGGAGAAAACAAATACACGGAGCTTTCGGATTTTGTCGTTCCCTACGGCGTTCTCAAAAGAGCGCAGATAGCGGATGTATTTGCGCTTGGAACAAATACCGGTGCGATGCAAATGTTTCCCGCTCTGGAGATTGAAATTCAAACATCCCTTTCCGACTTTGATCGTTCCTTTCCGGAAGGTGCGGATTTTGTAATTGTTCCCGCAGTTCACGATTCCGAAAATCTCCAACTAATCCAATGGATTCAATCGCAGGCTTCAAAAGGAGCCGTCATCGTAGGGATTTGTGACGGCGCTTGGCTCGTAGCGAATTCCGGCATCCTCAAAGGAAAGCGTGCGACAGGACACTGGTATTCGCTTAACAATTTGGAGAAGAAGTTTTCCGATACAAAATGGATTCGAAACCGTCATTATGTTGCGGATAAAAAAGTCATTACGACTACGGGAGTAACCGCATCGATTCCGATTTCCGTCGCACTCGTCGAAGCGATTGCCGGAAAGAAAAAAGCGGAAGAAATTGCAAAAGAATTCGGAGTGAATGATTGGGGAACCGGACATCAAACATCGAATTTCAAGTTTAAGAACGAACACTATTGGACTGCGGCAAAGAACTTTCTATCTTTCTGGTCTCATGAAACGATTGGAATAAAATTATTCGCGGGAATCGACGAGGTCACGTTAGCTTTGGTTGCGGATTCTTACGCTCGTACTTATAAAACGAATGTTGTTTCCGTTTCGGATGGAGGCAAAAGAATTCAGACTCGAGGAGGACTCACTTTGATTCCCGGAAATATATCCTCAAAAGAACACACGTTTGATCAAACAATTCATATTTCTAAAACTCAAACTTCCGTTTCTTCCCTGAACGAGGCGCTCACAAATATAGCCGTCCTTTATGGTCGAGCGACTTCAGCTTTCGTTGCGCTTCAGATTGAATATGAAATTCGGTGAGAGCCGAAAAATACATTCAATTTTTAAAATATAATTCCTCCACCACCATGCCCACCTCCTCCGTGACCACCGCCACTTCCTCCTCCGCTATGACCTCCTCCGCCTCCGCTTCCACCACCATGCCCGCCACCACTACTTCCTCTTCCACTACTCCCTCCCCCCGTTCTTGTGCTTGGAGATCGGGTGGAGGTACCCGAAGAGGATCGAGAAGTGCAATTGTTTTTACAGGCGTCGCAGAGTTCATAACAAATCAGAGAGACCGCTACGGATTGAGACGGAGTTTGACCGTTTAACGCGATGAGTAAGCACGTGGAAAGCTGTCGATCACATCCATTTTCGCAATGTGCGGTATCGACATTACAATCTCCAAAAAAAAGAAGGCAAATGAACTGTAAGAGGTAACGTAATCGTTTCATGGTCTTTTACCGGCGCCTGCCTGCAAAAGAATCTCCTGAACTATTTTAGAATCTTCTAATGTAGATTCCGTCCAAGCGTTATGTCCTTGGGCGCTCGTTGCATGAACGTCGGCGCCCGATTTGATTAGAAGTTTGACGATTTCGGGATAACGATTCGTGGCGGCCATCATCAAAGCGGTATGACCGTCCCTTGTTCTAGCGTTTACATCGGCTCCGTTTCGAATCAAATATTCGGCAATTAAATATTCTCCTTCGCGAGCCGCGACCATCAAAGGTGTGAAATTTCTGAAAAAAGGATCTCTCTGATTGATTCCCTGTCCGCTTTGAAGAGCATTCTCCAAACCCTGAAGATCCCCTTTGTAAACATAATCAGTAGGACTTAAGATATAAGGCGCGTTCCGTTCCTGCGGAAGAATACAACCCGCTAACACGAGCAAAACGGACGTAATACTTAAGAGCACATATCGTTGTTTGGAAAATAAGATTCTTCCAAATTGTAGAGATAGGCATTGAAACCGATTCATAACTTTTTTCCTCAAATGTGCTCTAAGAATACTCGTTTTTGAATTTAGAACAATAGGTAGGCACAGCAACTACGGCAATTACCTATGCGTGATTTGCTCTTTAGTGGTTTTTACCTAAGAATAATACGAGAACTTTTATCCGGCTTGACTCGTAAATCAAAGGAATTCTTACTTTCCAATACATTCAAAATCTTTCCTGAAATTTGTTGATCGAATTCGAGTGAATCAAAGGATTTGAATCTAAGATCGGAAAGGTAAAGTTGGAAGCGATTCTTTTTAGAAGGTAAAAATGAGACTCTGGTTTCCTCAAGAAAAACGGTTCTACTTTTTTTCAATTTATGTTTTTCTAATTTTACTTTGGATTCTCGAAGAAATTTTAGTTTTTGCTTTCGATATAAATTGGATCGAAAGATCCCAAGCTTTTTTTACGACGATGGAGATCGCGGTAGGTATTCTTTCCATCATCGGCGTTTTTTTTCTATTTCAAGAAATCAGACACACTCAATCGGAAATAGAATCGGCAAAAGTCGCGATCGAAGGTCTCAAAAGTAAAAACCAACTTCTGATACACACGAATCAATCCTTCTGGGAATCCTTACAAAGGCAATTGGAAGAATGGGACCTTTCCGATAAGGAAAAGGAAATCGCTGTATTGCTTCTGAGAGGAATGTCCAATCATCAGATCGCCGCTATTCGCGGAAAAAGTCTGAAAACAATCGAAAATCAAACGTTTTCCATTTATCAAAAATCCGGAACGACCGGAAAATTAGAATTCATCGCATATTTTATTTCCCCTCTTCTTCCCGAAGAAGATTGAGAAACACTCCACGAATTCAAATCGGATCTTTGGAACATCTCTTCTGAATAAATTCGCATTCATCCGAAATATTAATTAAAAACTTCTTTCCAAAAATCTAAAACAAGAATTCGGTCCAAAAAACTTACAAATTTCGAATCTCATTTATACATTACATTCCCAACAAGAGATAGATCACGACCGGTGTGATATCGAAATCCATTGTTTATTTTCTAAGAAAGGGAAAATGTATTACTCTTCTGAATTTATTCCTAAAGATTTCGGCGGTTTAAATGGAAAAATAACCTATCAATAAATTCTTATCTTCCTGCCGATTTCGAGCCGATTGATTTCGTTACGAGTTTTTTAGTCAAAACGTTCGGTTCGTTTTCTCATGGGGCTGCTTTCATTTTTTGATCTAAAGTGAAAATTATTGCGAGATTATAATTTAAGGAAAGAATACGAACTGTAGAAAAGAAGGAGGGAAAACGGAAGAGGTATTCCACAAATTTTGGCGGTAAAGGAAGGTCCGAATCCATTCCTATTCGGATTAATTTTTGTCCTTGAAAGACTCGCAAAACTCGTATTAGAGTCTGAGTTCTTTTTGAAAAAGGATATAAATTCTTACAAATGTTAGCCTCAACAAATTGAAATCGTCGGAAATAAATTGGCGGCAATTCAGGCTTGACATTTCAGATTTTTTAGCGATCTTAGGGTTCCGTCCTTTTCAAATAGTTTCAAAGGTTGCGAGAATATGTTTAGAGCTTTTAAGAACATTCTTTTTTTCTTATCCGTCCTTGGTTGTTTTTCACTCAGCGCTCAAAAAAACAATACAATCAATTTCGATTCCGAACTCTATGCGCAAATTGTTCGGCAAAGCGGTTACCAATACAAAGCGATTCTAAAATCCAGAAAAGTCTTGAAAGACCACAATCAATGGAAAAAACCGATCGATGCCGCATTTCGAAAGCTTGCGGATTCTTCCGGAAATCCTTCCTTTCCGATCGTGTATAACGTCATCCAAGACAATACCTTCAATGCCTTTGCGATGGCAGGTGGACAGTTTTGCATCAATTCGGGAACGCTCGACATTCTGGACCAGGTTATTACGAATTCGGAATCCGATGCAAAGGAAAAGATGAATTTTTATCGCGAACGATACATCGCAGGCGTCTTATCCCACGAACTATCACATTATTATAATAAACATACGTTTAATTCCGTAAAAAAATTCTATCAACTCAAGGAAAATCCTACGGGTGAAGCGGTTCTGGATAATCTAAAATTCTCCCAAGAACAGGAAGTGGATGCTGACCAAACCGGATTTCAGCTTTTAAATAAAGCCGGTTACGGTGGCGAGTATATGATTCGTACTTTGGAGTTAATGAGCGATATCGATAATCAGTATAAGGAATATATCGTAAGCAAAAAATTAGACAAGGTAAGTCCGGAGTCGATGACCTCGCTTTATTTTACGAGCCATCCTTCACCTAACGATCGTCTTTCCCGTTTTAGCGGAGATAAGCAAGAACTCTATTCGATGCTCGCAACTTTGGAGAAAACGTACGACGATATTCAATTTGGGAAGAATCTAGATCAGGCAAAAACAAACCTTGAAAAGGCGCTTTCCAAATTCCCCGGGAACACTCATTTAGAAAAATCTTATGCAGTTTGCCTTCACAAAATTTGGATGGCAAGTGCCAGCAATGACGATCTCAAACTAAAGCCAGTGATCGACATGCCTTCCTTTCGGGATTCTATGGTTTTTCCAGGCGGGCTTCGCAAAAGGGCAGTTATGCGAACGATTCCCGGAAATCAAGCCGCTTACGAAAAAGCAAAAGAAGCTTATCAAAAGGTCATCTTAAAAACCGATGACCCGTATTTTATTTCAAACTACGCAGTGCTCTTATCCTATTCCAACGAGGATAAAGACATGAACGTTGCAAAGTCCCTCGCCGGAAACACGGTTCGGGCCGAGAATTCGATTCCACTTGCGAATAATCTTGGGATCGTGTTTTACTGGACGGACGATCAAGAGAAGTCTTTAGAAGTTTTTAAATCCGTTGCCTCCATGGTCGACAAACGAGTTCAATCTTTCGGAGAAAAAGCAAAGACCAATCCGGAGATTCAAGCCTATCTACAGGGAATCGGAAATTCGATTCGTCAGAAAACGCAACTTGATCCGGATTACGTCTATGAGAACTTTACACCGATTCTCAATTATGTTCTTCTAGAATCCTATAAAGCGAAGACTCCGCAGACGAAACAACTCGCGATGTATTATTTGGAGAATTATGATTCTTCTTCCGGATGGGCGAAACACCTTGCCGAGTTTCACGGAATTTCTCTTCCAGATCCTTCTCAAAATCCGAAACAAAATGTCTTTAAGGTGGGAGGCGTCGGTCCAGGAGATAAATTGGAGGACTTATTAAAACTCTGGGGAAAACCGGATAGAATCCAAGTGGATAAAAGTTCGGGAAGTGAGTTTTATATTTATAACAAAAAAGAAACTTCTTTTCTTCTTAGCATCGGATCGGTTCTCCAAGTCAACGCTTATGGTGACAATAGCCCTGGAATTGATAAAGGAGTTTCGATCGGGTCGGATCGTGGAGCGGCGGAAAGAGTTTTCGGAAAACAATTCCAAAAAAACGGCCCCTACTTAGGATATACGCAAAACGGAAACGCATTTGTGAAATATCGAAAAAACAGAGTCGATCAAATCATTCTTCAATAAAGAAATTTTTGACCAGAATTCTCAGTGAAGAAAAACGAGGCATTTCTCCGAGTTAACTCTTTTGCTCGGAGAATCTTAAATTCTTCTGAAATCGGTCGGCTTTTTTTGATTCGATTTATTTTTCAAGAATCAGGAAGATCTCGATAATCCAAAACCTGAAAAAAATCGATCGGATCGCATTTTAAGGATCGTTTTATTCGATGATTCAGGATATCGATATGAAATGTATATCTGTAAGTCCTGTGGAATGTTGGACCTCCCGCATTCATAATATTCACGATCGAATCCCCGACGCCCAACTCATCCAGTTCCAAAAGAAAATGAAAGAGAAAACAACGAGAAACTCCGTGAACCTGGGCTAACAAACCCAGGAGCGCCCAGCTCTTCCTACTTACTCGAACATTGATTCTCTGCATTTCTCCTTTTCTTGGACTGGGTTGGTATAAAGTTTTCTCCGCTTTATTTCCTATTCGTTTTATTGAAGTAAGATATTTTGCATATCTTTCCAAAAGAAGAGGAATTCTCTTCGAAAGATTCCTCCTTTCCTTTTCACTCAATCGGAGTAAGGTTTTTTTCGGAACGAGTAAGGTTACCACATCTGTTCGCTTTTCCTGGAGGGTAGTATGAAGTTCATGATCGGAGTTTAAAAGTAATATTCCCATACTAAGAACGGTTCCCGAATTCGCCTTTGAGGAATGTTCTTGAAAAAATAAATCATAAAAAGAATATTTTTTTCGAGATTTCAAATCGAAAAATTTGCTTACTCAACTATCGAATTAAACCCCGTTTCAAAAAACCGATCAGAGAAGACTAATGAAATATAGAATTCAACTCATACAAGATGATATCACGAAACTTAAAGTGGATGCGATCGTAAACGCGGCCAACAATTCTTTGTTAGGCGGTGGAGGAGTCGACGGAGCGATCCACAGCGCGGGAGGTCCGGCAATATTGGAAGAATGTTATAAAATCAGAAACCGACAAGGAGAATGTAAGACCGGAGAGGCCGTAATTACCACTGCCGGAAAACTTCCCGCGAAATTCGTGATCCATGCTGTAGGTCCGATCTGGTATGGAGGAAAGAAGAATGAAGATCAACTATTAGAAAACGCTTATACGAATAGCCTTCGTTTAGCCAAAGAAAACTCGATTCTTACGATCGCCTTCCCGAATATAAGCACTGGAATTTATAATTTTCCAAAAGAAAGGGCGGGCAAAATTGCGGTTCATTCAGTTCTCGATTTCTTAAAAAAAGATACCACGCTTGAAAAAGTATTCTTCGTTTGTTTTGATTCCGAAAATTTTAGAATTTACGAAGCACTGCTACCAATTTAGATTCTTTATAAAATTTGAAGAGAAATCATCAATTTGTTAGCGAATTTCAGCCTTTTCGAGAGAGTTTAAACAGAACATTCGTTCTGTTTTAGAACAATTCTACTGCCGGTCGCTCGAAAAAAACCTTTCCTCCCCGCATAGCTGTTTTAAACAGGTTCTATTCCATTGAAAATCCAAGAATTGGTATAGTTTCATGAGAGAGATAAAAACAGTAACAGTATTAGGCGCTAACGGTACTATGGGCGCCGGGTCAGCAGCAATCGTTGCCTCCTTCGGGAAGGCAAAAGTCCACATGCTTGCAAGGGACATAAGCAAAGCGAAAGAAGGTATTGAGAAAGCAATCGGTTCAGTGAAGACAGATACGATCCGCCCAAGACTCATTCCCGGTTCTTACGATGCAGATCTTGAAAAAGCAGTAGCCGAATCCGACTGGGTCTTTGAACTCGTTGCGGAAAGTTATGAAGTAAAAGAACCGATCAACAAAAGAATCGCGAGCTCCAGAAGACCTGGCACTATCGTTTCTACTGTTTCTTCCGGACTTTCTATTGAAAGACTTTCAAAGGCATTCGATGAAGACGGACAAAAGCACTATTTTGGAACTCACTTCTTCAACCCTCCATATAAAATGATTCTTTGTGAACTCGTTTCGCACAAAGGATCGGATAAAAAAGTTCTCAAACAACTCGGAGAATATCTGGATAAGGTTCTTGGCCGCGCGGTCGTTTACACAAACGATACTCCTGCGTTTGCAGGAAATAGAATCGGATTTCAGCTCATCAACGAAGTAGCCCAAATTGCGGAGAAATATTCCGATAAAGGCGGGATCGCTCTTATGGACGCGATCATGAGCGGTTATACCGGAAGAGCGATGGCTCCTTTGGATACAGCGGATTTCGTAGGTCTGGACGTTCACAAAGCGATCGTGGACAACCTCTACGAAATGACAAAAGATGCGGCTCATTCTACTTTTAAAATGCCGGGTTATTTTCAGAAGCTTATCGATAAAGGTGATTTAGGAAGAAAAGCAGGTGGCGGACTTTATAAGATGTCCAAAACTCCGGACGGAAAGAAAGAGAAGTTAGTCTATAATATAGGCGCTGATCTTTACGAACCTCTTCCTAAGTTTGATATCGAATTCATTCGTCAGGCGAACAGAAGAATTTCCGAAGCGGATTACATCGGCGCTATGAATATCGTAAAGGAAGCGAAAGGTTTTGAAGCGGACCTCGCGAGATACTTCATCGCAAGATACGTAAGTTATTCTCTTTCTATCGTAGGAGAAGTCGTAGACACAAAAGAAATGGCGGACCTCGCAATGGGAACCGGATTCAACTGGGCTCCTGCGTCTGCGTTCGTCGATTTCTTAGGCGGACCTAAGGATACGATTCAATTGATCGAAAAAGCAAAACTTCCGGTTCCTGAGGTATTGGCAAAAGCGAAACCGGGGAAACCGTTTTACGAGCTGAAGGAAAAACTTGACGCTCGATCACTTTTTAAAGGATAATTAGTAAGGCAGGTATCACCATGAGCGAGAAAATTTACATCCTCGGCGGGGAACAGACCGATTTTCAAAGAAACTGGACCAAGGAAGGAAAGACCTTCATGTCCTTGATGCGCGAGGCCGTCCAAGACGGTTTAGCCGCAGTGGGAATCACACCCGATGAACTCAAAAAACTAAATAAACAAAATCGAATCGGAATTTTCGTAGGAAACTTCGATGCGGAGCAATATGCAACTCAAGGTCACTTAGGAGCATTTTTAACCGAAGTCGATCCTGCTTTCTACGGAATTCCAGGTGGACGTTTTGAAGCGGCATGTGCTTCCGGCTCCATCGCTCTCGATGCGGCGGCCACAAAAATCCGCGCGAAAGACTACGACGTTGCCATCGTTCTCGGAATCGAGATCATGAAAACCGTAAGTTCTTCCGTAGGTGGAGACTTTTTAGGAACTGCCGCTTATTACGAAAAAGAAGCGAAAGGAGTTCAATTTCCTTTCCCAAAACTTTTCGGAAAACTCGCGGACGTAATTTTGGAAAGATACAAACTTCCGGAACAAAGATTCATGGGAGCACTTGCTGAAATTTCAAGAATCAACTACGACAACGCGAAGAGAAATCCGAAAGCACAAACTCGTTCTTGGTTTATGAACAAAGAACACGCTAACGCAAGAGGTGGAGAATACAATATGGCAGTGGGAGGAAGACTCTGCATTACCGATTGTTCTCAAGTGACCGACGGCGCGGCGATGGTAGTACTCGCTAACAAATCTTATACGGAAGAATACGCGAAAAAAAGAGGAAAGAAGATCAACACGATCCCAAGACTGAAAGGTTGGGGACACAGAGTTGCGCCAATCACTTTTGACGCGAAGGTCGCAGAATCCAAAGGGGACAAATACATTCTCCCTTGGACAAGACAAACCGTAAAAGACGCTTACGATAGAGCCGAACTCGGAGTAAAAGACATCGATGTTTTTGAAACTCACGACTGCTTCACTTCATCCGAATATGCGGCGATCTCAGCTTTTGGTATCACGCAACCAGGAAAAGAACACGAAGCAATCGAAGACGGCGTGATTGACATCAACGGGAAAAAACCAATCAACCCGTCCGGCGGACTCATCGGAGTTGGACACCCAGTCGGTGCATCCGGAGTTCGGATGATGCTCGATCTTTACAAACAAGTCACTGGAACAGCCGGAAACTATCAGGTAGAAGGCGCTAAGAACGGATTGATGTTGAACATCGGTGGATCCGCAACAACGAACGTGGTTTTCATCGTAGGAAAATAAGAATGAGCTTAAAGACTGCAAAAGACTGGAATCAATTTCTTTTAAGGCTTTTTATCGCCTTTGGTTTTTGGGAAGTGATCTCCGTACCTCTTCGCAGTCTTTTGTTTTCTCGCTTTTACTACGACCCTGCCTATAAATCTTTCTTCCAATCTGTGGGAATGATTTTATGGGTAGGGCCTATCGTTGCAGACCTGATCCAAGTTTTCTTTTTGGGAATTCTGATTCGTCTCTCTAAAGAATCTTTGCCAAGTGGAATCGTTGGCGGATTGATTGTGGCGGTTTGTTTTTCATTGGCGGCTTACGTTGGGCCAGCAATTTCTGTTTTGAATTTTATAAACGTTCTTCCGAATATGATCGTTTGGCTTTGGGTATTCTCGCAATTTCTTCTTACACTCATTTCTTCTTTGATTCTGACTTACTCAGCTGAAGAAGATCTCTGAGACATTCTAAGTTCTAAACCTTTTTCTCTTCCAATTTTTTTTTAGATTCGATCGATTCTCCCCTTCGGAAAAAAAGGGGGGAGAATTTTTATTATCATTTCCTCTTTATTAAAGAATTCTCCCCGTCTTGAGTTCCGACAGGAGACCGCTTTGAAACAAAAAAGGCCCCACCCTTGTTGGGTGGTGGAGGCGGGACGGCGGGAAAAAATCGGAAGTTTTCCTTTATCACAGAATTGGACTTTGAACAAACCCAATTTTTTTCTCTCAGTGTGGGAACTCCCGCAAAACTGAAATCTGTTATTCATTACCCGCTTCTTTTTTTCAGTAGATTCTCCAGTCGAAAGAACGATACTTTGTCGGAAAAAACTTCGTTAAAAAGAAAGGACAAACTGTTCTTAAAACGAACGTTCAAAAAGGAGAATACTGATGAACCGGATTCTAAAATACATTCTTGGAAGTCTTTTCAGTCTAATCGTTCTTCTCTTCTTCCTCTACTTCACTTTTTCTAGACCCAATGAAATCTTAGAATTCAACGATCCTTATCATCAAGATCGCCCTCTTGCAGAAGGATCAAAAATGATGGTAGCATCCGGTCACCCTCTCGCGACAAAAGTAGCGCTGGAAATTTTAGAAAAAGGAGGAAACGCGGCCGACGCGGGAATTGCCGCCTTACTCGTGTTAAACGTTACACAAGGCGAAGAAGCCTCTTTTCCCGGAGTTGCTCCCTTACTCTTTTACGATTCGAAAACGCAGAAAGTGGAAAGTTATATCGGCGCGGGAAAGGCACCTTCCAAAGCTACGATCGAATACTTTCAATCCAGGGGACACAAATACATTCCAACTTTGAAATATAGTTCTCAGTTGATTCCCGCTTCCCCCGACGTAATTGTCGCGCTTCTAAAAAAATACGGGACGATGAGTTTCACAGAGGTCAGCGCTCCGGCGATCAAAATTGCGGAAGAAGGCTTCCCCGTTCACCGTATTCTGATGCGGAATCTAAATATCAATATTTTCAAACGATTCGGATTTTCCATTCTTCTTCCATACAATGCAGAAGTTTACTTGGATAAGAAATGGTGGAAACCACTCTATCAGAACGAGCGTTTCCGACGTCCTGCGCTCGGAAAAACGTTACGCGAAATTGCGAAAGTAGAATCCGAAACCTTCCGCTTGAATCCGGATCGGAACAAGGCTCTAGACGCGGTTCGAAAATATTTCTACGAAGGTCCGATCGTGGATCGAATCATCCAGGCTCATGATGCAAACGATGGAACAATGGTAAGATCGGACTTTACGACCTATTCCGGCGGTTGGGAAGAGCCGCTTCAAGGAAACTACGGGCCTTATACGATCTTCTCCAATCAGACTTGGAACCAGGGAGCTGTGGTCCCAATTGCACTTCAAATTTTAGACGGAATCGATTTAAAATCGATGGGTCACAATTCTCCAAAATACATACATACTGTTGCGCAAGCGATTGAACTCGCAATGGCGGATCGAGAAAAATATTTCGGTGATCCGGCCTTTGTAGATGTTCCCCTGGAAGGACTTCTAAGCAAAGAATATGCGAGCGAGAGAAGAAAACTTTTGCAACCCACCGCATTCGGTAAAACCCCTCCCTTCGGAAATCCTGTCGTTTATCAAAAGAAGAATGTTTCAAACTCACTCGATTCTCAAAGAAAAAAGAAAAATTTTTTGCGGAATCAAAATGATTCTCCTATCGATCAAAATCAACTTTCAATAGAGAATACCTCGGATTCTTCTAATCTCAACACTTCGGTATTACGACGTATGATCGGAAAACTGAATTCTTTTGAAACGCCTCTTGCATTCCATTCTTCCGTCGAAGATCGGCAACTTTCTCTTTGGGAAAAAACCGGAAAAATCGGACGGGATACGACTTATCTCAGCATCATCGATCCCAAAGGAAATTCCCTCTCTTTAACTCCGAGCGACTTTCCACAATCGCCGATGATCGAAGGAGATATCACTTTGGGAATTCGAATGACTCAGTTTCGATTGGATCCAAACCATCCTTCCGCACTTCTTCCCGGGAAACGACCGACGATAACTCCGAACGCTTCGATGGTTTTTAAAGATGGTAAATTTTTGATGAGTTTCGGTACTCCCGGCGGCGACATGCAAACTCAGGCAACTATACAAGTTTTTTTGAATATGTTTGTTTTCGGTATGAATCCTCAAGCCGCAGTCAATGCTCCTCGTTTTCGTTCCCTAAATTGGCCGGACGCTTTTTCACCTCATGCCTATTATCCGGGTCGTTTAGAATTGGAAAAAGAAATCGATATGAATCATGGAAAAGCGTTAAAAGAATTGGGATACGACGTGATTGGACGCGATGCCTGGGAATACGATTTCGCCGCTCCTTGTATTTCGCTGAAAGATCCGAAAACGGGAAAACTCTACGGAGGAGCCGATCCAAGAAAAGAATCCTGGGCGGAAGGGAGATAGCGGACAAAGGAAAAAGCAGGCGTTTTCGAAAAATCTAAGGAAAGTATAAGTTCCCACAAATTACGTCTTTTCTTCGTTGCGAAATTTTTACTAAAATGGGCAACGCTACCTTCAAGCGTGTGCCCACAATTTCTCGTTTTAGAAAAGAATGTATGAAGTTCCTTCATTTAGAATCTATTGCAAAGAGCCTCTGATCTAAGTCGATTGCAAGCAATCTAACCCTCTTGATTTTGAATCTGAAAATGCTTTAGATCTTCCTCTAAGATTTTTCTGATTCTTGGCGGAATGGGAATCGTAGCCTTTGTCTTGTGATCAAAGGTGACTTGAACGGTCTTCGCCACCGCGAATACTTCCTTTGTATTGGATTCTAAAATAACGGATTGAAAATCCCAAGAGCTATTTCCGATACGAATTACAGAAGTTTGGACTTCGACGACATGATTCATTTCGATGGATTTTTTAAGATCGATTTCGATTCTCGCGAGAATAAAAGGAACTTCGAAGACATCCTTTACGTCGAAACGACGACGACAATAATCCACTCTTCCGATTTCCAAATAGGAAACGAATACGGAATTGCTTACGTGAGCAAACGGATCCATGTCCATCCATCTCGTCTGAATCGGGGTGGAAATCATATTAGAATTGTTTTAAGAATCTGAGATTTCCGGACTGAAAATAACGGATGTCGTGAATTCCGTAACGCATCATCACGAGGCGATCCAATCCGAGACCGAACGCAAAACCGGTCCATTCTTTCGGGTCCAAACCTGCGTGCGATAAAACGTTCGGATGAATCAATCCACAAGGCAAAAGTTCCAACCAACCCGATTGTTTACAAACTGGACATCCCTTTCCTTCACAGACGAGGCAGTTGATATCGAGTTCGAATCCGGGTTCTACAAACGGAAAATACCCCGGTCTGAGTCTCGTTTTGATTTCCTTCTCGAAAATTCTGGAAAGTAAAACCTGCATCGTATCGATCAGATTCGCCGCAGAAATATTTTTCCCCACGACCATTCCTTCGATCTGATAAAATGTATGCTCGTGAGAAGCATCCACTTCTTCGTAACGAAACACCCTTCCCGGTGCGATGATTCTAAAAGGCGGTTTGAGATGTCTTAGCGTTCTCACTTGTATCGCGGAAGTATGAGTTCTCAGAAGATTTCCATTCTCCAGATAAAATGTATCCTGCATTTCTCTCGCTGGATGATCTTCCGTAAAATTCAGGGCGCCGAAATTATTCGTATCCGTTTCTATTTCCGGTCCGTCCATAATACTAAATCCCATCGAAGCAAAGATGTCCTCGATCTCGTATTGGATCTGAGTGATCGGATGAAGACTTCCGTTCTCCGGTTTGGAAAGCGGTCGTAGCGTATCGAAGAATTCGGATGCGGCTTGGGATTCGAAAAGTTTTTTCTTTAGAGTCGTTTTCGTATCGGAAACGAATGCCTCGAGTTTTTTAGAAAGCTCGTTGGCCTTTTGTCCGACCGTCTTTTTTTCCTCAATCGAAAGGGAAGCCACGTTTTTTAACACCGCGGTCAACTTTCCTTTTTTACCGATAAAATCGTTCTTATTCTTATCTAAATCTTCTTCTGAGACGGAAGCGCCGATCTTTTGGATCGCCTCTTCATAGATGGAATCGAGTTCTTGGGATAAATTCATGTGTGCTTCCGAGCCAAGTCCACAAGTCCGGTGTAAATGCCGCCGAAGGAACCGTTGGACATGGCTAAGATAAGAATTTTTTCTCCCGTAAATTGGGGAATCATTTTCTCAAGTTTTGCAAGCAACTCCTGAGGGTCCTTTGCGTAAACCGGGATCGTTTTGGAATTTTTCAAAAGTTTTTGGACCAGCTTTTTCACGTCCAAACGAATCTCTTTTGAGACCTTCTTCAAATTATGAATTTCGGTAAGAATTGTTAAATCAGCTCCTAAGAAAGAATACGAATATTCTTTCTGAAACACGTTTCTGTGAGATGTCGCGCTTCTCGGCTCAAAGAGAGCGATGATCTTATAACCGTGAAACCGTTTTTTGATCGCGTGAATCGTTTCGTGAACCGCGACCGGGTGGTGCGCAAAGTCCTCCATCACGATCGCTTTCGGAGATTGAAAAAGAATGTCCTGTCTTCTTTTTACACCTGGAAAGGAATCGATCGCCTTCGAGATCCCTTCCTTGTAACCGTTCGGATTTTGTTCTTTTAGAATTTCGGAACAAACGCGGATTGCCACTTCTAGATTTCGATAATTGTGATCTCCGAAAATAACGGGATCCAATTTTCTTTCTTCCCAGAAGAGTTCGTGCTTTTTCCAAGAAAGAGAAGAATCTTTTCGATTCCATTCGAAACCTTCGGTCTTCGTGAACTTAACGTTCTGAACCAATTTTTTCAGAGATCCCGATCCGCTCCAATAGAAGATCTTTCCATTTCCGGGAACTAAGTTGATCAGACGTTTGAACATCGTTTCGATCGCTTCTATATTGGGAAAAATATCCGCGTGGTCGTAATCCAATGCGTTTAACACCGCATAGGTGGGACGATAGTGTAAGAATTTGGAAGACTTGTCGAAAAAAGCCGTATCGTATTCGTCGCCCTCGATCACGAAAAACGGACCATTCCCCAGTTCGAATCCAGGGAAGCCGTCTTTACGAATTCCGCCCACGAACAAACCGGGAGAAACCCCGTTCTCTTTTAAAATATGATGAATTAGGAATGTAGTCGTGGTCTTCCCATGTGTTCCGGCGACAACGATCACCTTTTTACCTTTGAGAAAGAATTTGCTGATCGCGGCAGGCATCGAAAGATATTCGACTCCGCGATTGAGCATCTCTTCCACTTCGGGATTTCCTCTTGAGATCGCATTCCCTACGATGAACAGTTCCTGACCTTGTATATTCTCGGCCTTAAAGCCTTCGAAGTAAGGAATTCCCCATTCTTTCAACTTGTCGGACATAGGAGGGTAAACTCCCGTATCCGAACCGGAAACCTCGTGTCCGCTTTTTTTGAGCATATGCGCGAGATTTCCCATCGCAATTCCGCCGATTCCGATTAGAAAAATTTTCAATTGAGAATGGTCCTAAATAAATTATAAATTACAGTCAAAAATAAAAGTCCTGTCAGTAGATAAGCGACTCCGGATAAAAAGAATATTAGAATTTCCTTATCTGTCCAATTGAGAATCTTCTTTAAACTTCTTACCGAAAGTGCACAGGAAAGAAAGAAAGATATCGTAACAAAGACGGCCTGAAACGGAGAAGGTAAGATCCAAAAGATAGAGGAAGCGCTGAAAGGCAAAAACGATAACAAAAGAATATTTGACGGCGGAAGAGTTTCACCCTTTGTTCGATCGGATTTTTTTTGAAAAACCCGAAATACGTCGAACTGGACTACCAAAAACAAAACGACAGGATAAATCAAAAACGAAAACAAAACCCCTGAAAAAATCGTCCATTCCCCATCATCAAAACGAACGAAGGAAAGAACGGAAAAAACAAGATTGGAAATAAATTTTCCTGCGGGCGCCAAAATCCAGAGAAGAAAATGGGTTCTTAAAATGTCTGAATAACCGAACCCTTCGGTTTTTTGATAAATTTCATAAGCATTCTCCGGAGATTGAAATATTCTTTGGAGAATGCCGGATCTTACGTTTGAGAAGTCTTGTTCTTTATCTACGATCATTTTTTGGGAGGAGCGGATATCGGATTTTTAGAGGCCGGATTCACGGTCTCAACCGTCTTTTTCTGCTCCGCTTTATCCAAATTCCCCACGTTTTCTTTTATTCGCAAGAAACTATCTTCACGGATATAAAAAGGAGGCTCGGAAAATCGATCGTTTAGAATTCGGATCGCAGGTCTATAATCCACCGAATTGATATTCGTCTTCGGATAATAACGAATCGTAATCCAATCTCCGTTAGAAAGACGCAACTTAAGCGATGCTTCCGCGGGAACAGAGGTGAGGCTTTTCGCGACGGCAAAACCCGCACCGTTCGGATCGTCCGGATAAAGATCTACTCTTTGACCGATGATCTGATTGTTCCAGTTATCACCCAGATACGATTCGATCGCGACGATCTTACCTGACAATCTTCTCCAAAAATTCTTCTTAATGTTTTCTTCTTTGTAAGGGTGATTGTCTAAAGGAAGCGTTTTCCCTTCTTCCTCCCAGATCGTTTCCGCAACGAAATCGTCTTTGAGATTTACGAGTTGTCTTTGTCTGAATTCTCCGATTCCTCTTGAAAAACGATCCAGTGTATGACTTTGCGTAATCAGAATATTCTTCTCTTCTTTGATGATTCGAGTGGAATCGGAAGGTTTCTTTTTACCGATCAAAATCTTTTTGATTATTCTTCCGGAAGACTTCAGAAGAATCTCCGGTGATCCTTCGTTGATTTTTAATGAAGAAGAATTCTTTTCTTCCTCCGCGGGTTCGACACCTTTCACCTTAAGAACGGACAGTTCTCGGAAAAGATTGTCCGCGTTGTAACCGCCTTCAAAAACCAAAGAACCGCCCGTTTCCAAGTCGACCGATTTCACGGTTAGGAAGTCTCCAGTTTCACTTAACGTTTTTTCCTTTTTAAGAACGATCGGAGAAGGATAAAAGCTCATCGCATCCTCGGCGTTCCAGGAAGATTTCGGAGGTTGGTATTCGATCTCGTCGATATCGATATCCCAATAAGAAATCTCCGTTTGATCCTCTTTCTTTTCTTCCAGGAAGAAAAAACTGACGATCAAAAGAGCCAAGGCCAGAACGAAAAGAATTCCTCTTTTCAAGATTCTTCTCCTTCGTTTCTTCTTTTCCGAATCAAGACGATGGAGGAAACAAATGCGATTAAACCCGGAAAGATAAACATTCCCAAAATCCAGACGATCCTTTTTTGCGTGTCCGTAAGGGAAACGGTATTCACTTCTTCTTTTTTGGGTTGGATCGAGGACAAAGAAAGATCCTGATACATCCAAGTGATCACCGATGTCGCGAGCTCGTAGTTCGTCCCGTAGGAAATAAATTGATCCGTGATCCATGACGTTCCGGAAAAAATGACGGCGCGTCCTTCTCCTTTCGATTCCGTAGTTTCGATCGGCGCCGGAGTTTCCGGTTCCGGATTGAGGCCGGGAACAAGCGCCGACGTCGGATTGGCTTCCGTTTTTGTCGCGTTCGGTGTTCCTTCTTTTTTGGCGGCGCTCTTTAGAATCAATCCGAGTATTACGTTTCTCTTATCTTCTCCGGAATCCATCTTACCGTTGTTATTCTTATCTAGGATCGATTCTCCGCCGGATTCCATGAGGGGAAACGATTCTAAGGATTGACTTCCGGGAGTTAACGCGGCCTTCGGAAGAAAAAATCCACCGAAAGGAAACATCGCTCCCATATCCTTACGAGTCAGAGTTTCTTCGATCGGATGTTTACGAAAAGATTTTGCCACGATGATTCCAGGCTGACTCGGAATCTGAGAAAGTGGACCTTTTACGAATTCATAACCTGATTTTTCTAGAAGCCAATCGAAATTTTCCGTTCCTTTCGGTTCGATCGTAATGAATATCTTTCCCTTTCGTTTTTCGATAAAGTCAATTACGGCTTCCCGTGCTTCTTTCGAATAAGTAACGGTCGGCCCGGCGATCACGAGAACATCCGCGTCTTCCGGAATTCTTCCCGGCCAACCTTCCGCGATTCCAAGACCTTTGACTTTGAAATTGAGAAAGCTTAAGGAATTTGTTAGAATTCCGACCTTCTCGTTCGGAAGATTTTGAAAGATCGGAGAAAATCTTTCTCCGTTCGATTGAGTAAAATATATATTCTTTTCTTCCGTCGTGATGTTTACGACTGCTTGCACCAACTTTCTTTCCAAATCCTCGAGATCGTTTTTCTCTTTGATGGAAAGCCTTTGTTCCGCGTATTGTTTTCCGTCTTCGGACAAAGGTTTTTTGGTTCTTACAAGAATCAGACCGTTGGAAACCTGACCGAATTCTCCTAAATCGTCCAACTCCACGTCCGCGTTGATAAAACGAACCTTAAACTGAGGACTCAGAGATTGCAACTGATCAAGATAGATTTCCAGATCCGGACGGATTCTACGGAGTGAAAAGGAATTCGCCTTATCGCTCGCAGACGAATTCTCCAGAGGTCTCGGATAAAAAGCAACAACTTCGACTTCTCGATTTACGTTTTTCAAAATTTTGACCGCCGTCGGGCTGAACGAATATTGTCCTTTGGAACTCAAGTCGAAGTTATGATTTCGCATTACGGAAACGTAATTGATGATCACCAATACCACAAAGACGATCGCAAGATTTAGAATAAAATAACGAACCAAGGCCTGTTTCGAGGTTTTGAGAACGCTTTGTGCGCCAGCGGAATCTTTTCCCAATTCTTTTAATAAAGTAAGAATCAAGAAACCGATCGCACAAAGAACAAGCAACACGAGAAGAATTTCCCGAAGACGATCGTTCCCGGAATGAGAACCGCTCGATTTCAAAGCGACGTCTTCCAGAAAAACTCGGAGGTGGTAGATTCCGAACGCAAGCAAACCCAGACCCGCTGAAAGATAGGAATTCCATTCTTCCTTTATGTTCTTTTTACGAATAAATCTAAAAACGGGTTCGAGAACGAGAACGGCCAGCACAAAGCCCAACCAGAGCCAACGAGTTCCGGGAGTTTGAATGCTATCTCTTACCGGAAAGTATAAGAAAAGAGAAGCTAAAGAAACCCAAGGAAGGATTCTGATTAAAATAGATTCTTTCATCCTCTCCATCTCCTAGATTCCAAAACTTTCACGGTGAGATAAAGAAAGAATAACGTTCCACTGACAAAGAAAACGATTCCGTTCAAAGGGAGGACTCCTTTACAAAACCCGATAAAATGGGAAAAAATATGAAGGTGATATAAAACTTTTCGAGTCACCGAATCGAATAGATACGAAAAATAACCCGAAACCCAAAGCGTCAAAATGATCACGATGGAAATCAAAAGAGAAGTCATCTGATTCTTACCGAGACTACTTCCGAAAAGCCCGACCGCAAAAGAAAAAATTCCCAAAAGAAAAACTCCGATCGTTCCGGACACCACGATGTAGAGCGGAGCTTTCCAAAAAGAATATAAGAAAATTGGAAACAATCCGTTTACGAAAACCGCGATCAAAAGACAAATCAAAGCGCCGAAGGTAAATTTACCGGCAACAATTTCGAGATCCGTGATCGGAGCCGTAAAAAGAAATTCGAGAGTGCCTCGGTTTCTTTCTTCCGTGATACTTCCCATCGAAAGAATCAACATCGCGATGATGATCGTGGACATAAAAGAAAGAAACGTGATCACGGTCGTGTCGACGTAATTTGTGCCCGCGTTAAAATTCAAAATGAGCACGAAAAGAGAATTCAAGAAAGCGGTTCCGCCGAAAACCAACGGAGCCATAAACGTTCCGAAGAACACTTTCACTTCTTTAAAAAAAATCCATTTGATATTTTGGAACATAGTTTCCTTAAACCTGATTCATAAAAATCTGTTCTAACGTAACTTCCTGTTTTCGGATGTATTCGAGACGCGGAGAAGAAGACGCGGAAGCGAAAAGTTTATCTTTAAATTCCTTTTCCGTCGAGGTGGAAACAAGAAACGTATTACCTCTCGAATCCTCTCCGATCGCTTGCGTTTTGTCCGCGATGACACCGGGAAGCGAAGAAAGATATTTCTTACCGGACTCTGGATCGGTTCCGGAAAGAGTGACTTCCAAACCGGAAAGTTTTTCCATTTCCTCTTCGAGCTGTTTGCGATCTCTCTGATAAACCATTCTTCCCTTATGAAGAAAAAGAAAACGTGTGCAGGTTTTATAAACTTCCGGAAGAATATGACTCGAAAGAAGAATCGTATGCCCTTCTCTCAGAGAATGAATGAGATTTCGGATCTCGACGATTTGTTTCGGATCGAGACCGGAAACGGGCTCGTCCAAAATGATGATTCGAGGATTTCCCAAGAGCGCCTGTGCGATCCCGACCCTTTTTCGAAATCCGAGGGAAAGAGTTTCGATATTATTTCTTCGAACGTCCTTTAAGTTGGTTCTTTCACAAACCCTCGCAATCTCATTATCGATCGACTCGATGGGAACTTGTTTGATCCTAGCCGCGAACTTGAGATATTCTTCGACGGACAATTCCGGATAGAGAGGTGGAGTTTCCGGAAGATATCCGATCTTCTTTTTTACTTCCAAAGGATTTTCAAACGTGTTTGTTCCGTCGATCTCACAGATTCCATCGGAAGCAATGAGATAACCGGTAAGAATCCGGATCGTCGTCGTCTTGCCCGCTCCGTTCAAGCCGAGAAGTCCGACGATCTCCCCTTCTCCTAATTCAAAATTCAGACGGTCTATGGCGAGTTTTTTGCCATAGAATTTAGATAGGTTTTTGACTTTGATCATCTTTGTTTAAACTGCTCACTGGGACAGGTTCTAATACAATAAAAATTCCCGATTGAAAAATTCATCGTATGAATGCGATTTCGGAAGACCACAGGAAATCAAATCCTATGAGTTCCCATGGAAAGAATAGAAAAAACTTTGTGGATAGGGTCAACCCTTTTCTCTTTTACAAAGCAAGATCGATTCTCCCGGCTCAAAGGATCGACGAAGAACTATCTTTGACCAATTCAAAAATCAAACCCGTTCCCAGAACGGAAAGAATTTTCCATCGTAAGGGAGAATGTTTCGACTCACTCGATCCGAAGGAACGATTCGTGCGGAACGATCCTAAAACATTCTTCTTTTTTCTAAACATGAATCACGGGCTTTCTTACATTTAGGGCGGTAAAACTGACCAAATGGGATTCGGAACATCTTCTCGCGCAAATCGGGAAAATTTTTTTTCGGATTTAGTTGTTCAAGCAAATAAAAAGGATTGTAAAATTTCGGAACCGAGATAACTCTGCTATTTACTTGTTTAGACAAGTAATGGAGGTTCCTATGAAAATCTTAGACTTCTTCTTTCGGTACACGCTCGGAGGAGTGTTCCTTGCGTTTGGAATTAACAAATTCATTCCATTTATACCTTCGCCTCCGATGCTTCCGCAAGCGGCCCGGTTTATCGGTTCCTTAATGGAAACTGGTTATCTCTGGCAGATTCTCGGCCTTATGGAAATTTTGGGAGGATTTTTAATCTTCTCCGGGAGATGGACGGCGCTCGGTCTTTTGATCTTAGCTCCGATCGTCGTCAACATCGTTTCTTATCTTTTAATTCTTCAATCCGGAATCGGTTTTCCGCCGTTTGTGATGAGTGCTTTTTTATTGAGCTCCGGCTTTTACTTAGCGTATCGTAGAAAGGAATTTTACACTCATCTTTTTCGAGGATTCGATTTCGATTCGCAAAGATGATTCATTTAAAGAAGAAATGATTTGCGATTTCGCAAGGCGGTTTTTATCGAATAGAGTCAATCCGCATTCTCAATGAAAAGAGCTTCCGCTTGGAAGCTCCGATTTTCGAAACATTCAATTTTTTGAACGTTGCATTCGATTCGTATAAACGAAGTAAGCAAGGACCATAAATACATTGCAAAGAATCATATCAATCGAACGCAGATAGAAAGTTTGTAGCGCCTGTTCTTTCAAGATCAAAAAAGATTCAGGTGCCTTCTGATTAAGGTCTAAGCCTCTCAAAAGCTCGTTGATGGGCTGATTTTTGGTGAGAACTAAAAAAATATCGGAAATCAACATCAAAAGAGACAGCGCAACAAGTGAGAATTCGACCTTAGGAAAGGGTTTCTCTCGGAACAAAAGAACCAAAATTGCAATCGAAGTCACAATGATGGACCAGCCGAGAATTGGCATTCGCACCATCATGTAGCGATCTAAATTTTTCCAATACTCCACAAAACCGGCGAGTGAAGTATCCTCTGCGGCGGGCAAAAATCCGATCGCATTTACAAATCCAATTCCGGCGATAAACCCGGTAAGTATAATCCCGATAAAAAAAAGAATATTGGTTGATCTCAATATTAGCGCTCCATAATGCGAATTTAAATTTAAGAAAGTCGAGAACGTAAATTGCGGTTTCGTTTCACTTTCCATTTCGAAATAGAAAAGACAAAATCGCTTACAATAAAATTCCTTTGATAGAGAATGAACGCAGGTAGAAAAAGAATATTCGACTGTTTTTATAGTACAAAACGTGCATTATAAGAACAGAATGGTTCTTTTTTAGGAAACGAATTCTATTAGGTCTTTATCGATCGAATGCATTTTAGGAATGATCAAAATTTGTTTCGGCTTGCGGCGTAGAAATTCTTACGAAAGAATGCAAATTCTGTAATACATCCTACAATTTCTTCCCCAGTTTCAAGACAAAACCGCAAGTTCATATGTTCCGACAAACTGTCTTTTCAAAAAGAGTCTTGCCAACGAACACCAAACCGCACCTTCACGAAATTCAAAACATTCTTCCTTAAAAATGGATTGAATAAAAAGAAAAAATAAAGTTCCCGTGAAAATGGCAAACGGAACGTGCAAAAAAAAGGAGCTCCGGAAAGTGGATCAACCTCCCGGAAATAAAAAGGTAAAGTTATCCAAGCCAAATGGAAATTGCGACAAAGAGAAACGATCCGATTCTTAAGGAAAGCGAACCGGTGTGATTTACCCCGAACATCGCTCCGATCAAAAACGCACAAAGCGCGGTCGCAGATCCGAATAACTCGATCCACAATCTTATTGCCGAACCGCTAAACGAACGTTCCTTTGAATTCTTCGAATTTTATTTTTCCAGCAAGAATCACTCAATCTCGGCTATTCAAGGCGAATTCGAATCTTTAAAAAAAGCTGAATTCTTCTAAATTAGTCTGATTTCTCGTTAAAAATGAAAAGAGTTATGTCAATTCATGCTCTTCGATTCTCTCATCGGCAAAAAAGAATTGCGGAACCACCCCTGAAACGGGATCCATCCTTAAACACCTAAGGAAAACAAAAGTTCATGGCAATCGCAAACTTTCTGACTCAAGTAAAGACAGGAGGAGGCAAACTCTTTCTGCAATTTGGAGGACAAGGATCTCCGTTCTTGAAAGAACTCTCCAAACTTTATGAATCCGAGCCGTCTCTCAAAGAATTCTTCGACATTTCTTTTAAAACCATCGCGGAAGAAGTTCCAAGCCTAGATAAGAAGATCATCTACGGCGGTTACGATTTCGAAAGCTGGGTAAAAAACCCGGATTCTGCTCCCGATGAAAACTATCTCTGCAGTGCTCCCGTTTCGATCGTCGGTATCTTTCTGACTCAGATCGCAAATTACGTCTCTTTCACAAATAAAGGCTTTCCCGTTTCCGAATTGATCTCCAATTCGATCGGAGTTACAGGCCATAGCCAGGGAGTTATCTCTTCCGCCCTGATCGCGCTCGGAAAAGAAGGAGCGGATTTCTATTCTGCATATGCAAAATTCTTAAAGTTCGTTTTGTATATCGGGTATAGAGCGCAGGAACTCGTCGGACCTTACAATCCTTCCGATGCTCTTATCAAAGCAAACGAAGAAGTCGGAGACAAACAACCTTCACCGATGGTTGCGGTAATCGGTTATCTACAAAAAGAACTAGAAGACAGAGTCAAACAAACAAACGAAGCTCTGGGTCTTAGCGGAAGCAAGGCCATTTATGTGAGTCTTTTTAATACCCCAGATTCAAATATCGTTTCCGGTAGCCCTGAATCCCTTTTGGAACTTCGTAAAAAATTCAAAGCGGAAATGGATGAGAAAAAAGTGAAATTCGTTTACCTGAAGACGACAGCGCCTTTCCATTCTCCTCATATGGAAGATACGAACAAAACCGTTCCTTTAGATATGGAAAGAATCGGCTTCAACTTCAAAGGTTCCGATCTGAAAACTCCAGTCTTCTCGATCTTTGACGGAAGAAACATGCAATCCGACGACGGAATCGGCCTTCCTCTTTTTAGAGAAATGTTGATTAAGACGCTCTACTGGGATAAGGCCGTGAAAGCGTTCGTAAACACGCCTAACGTAACCGGTATCGACTTTGGACCGAGTGTCGTGAGTCAAAAACTGACTCAGGCAAACATGGGAACATCCGAGAATAAAATCTACGCGGTTTCCAGTCCTAAGGATATTAAGGTTCTTCTGGCCTGAACAGCCGGGGATACTCGATTTTAAAATTGATTTACCCGTTTCGGAAGTTTCTTCCGGAATGGGTTTCCATCCTTCTGTCTCTAAAAAGACCGGAAGGAGAAATTCCAAAACTCACCAAAGCTCATTTTACAACCGGTCTTCACTGTGAATACCACCTCTGGTTAAACACTTACGAACCTCGTCCTGATTTTGATCCTTACGAACACCAATACATTTCTCCCAAACAAAAATCCGCCCTCAGGGACCTTTCCCATATTCTTTATCCGAATTGTAAGAATGTTCGTTATTCGGAAACTGAAACCAGAAGAATTTTAAACTCAGGAAAAGGAGTTCGATCCGCGTGTTTGGAGACGGATAAATTCTCCATGAAAACGGAATACCTTCTTCCCGATCAGGAAAACCCAGGCTCCTTCGAAATCGTAGTTCTAAAAGCGTCCAGTTCATTCAAAAAACAACATATTCAAGAAATTGCATTTCAAAAATTCGTAGCACAAGAATCGGGTTACCCGATTTCAAAATGTAATCTCATGTTCGTGAATTCCAAATTCTTTTATCAAGGAACGATTCAACCGGAAGAATTCTTCGTCCGGAAAGACGTCACCGCGGAAACCCTGTTAAAGGAAAAAGAAACAAAAGAACTGGCCTATTCTTTGTATGAACTTCTTTCGAGAAAAAATCGTCCGGCTCGTTATATGAGTCGTATGTGCTCCCATCCCAGGAACTGCGCTTATCCGGAAATTTGTCTGACTCCGAAAGTTCCCGGCGATATCTTTACACTTCGAGAAGGAAAAGAAGAATCCGGTAGGTTTTACGAAAAAGGAATCTTAAACCTAAAAGATATCCAAGAAACGGAAAATCTTACACATCGTCAAAAAACGCAGATTCAAACGATGCAAACGGGAATCCCTTTTACCAATCAAAAGGTATTTGCCGAATTTCTCAGCAAAATCCGATATCCGATTTACTTTTTGGATTTCGAATCGATCAATCCTCCGATTCCGGTTTATCAGAATTCGCACCCGTTTCAACACGTTCCATTCTTATTTTCATTGCATATCATCCGCGAAGATATTTCCCAAGAACCGGAAAGTCTCTTCTATATCGACGACGGGGCCACGGATCCGAGAAAAGGCATTTTAGAAAAGTTAGAAGAATGGATTTCTCCCGGAGGAACGATTCTTTGTTTCAATGATAAGTTTGAAAGAAGATGTTTGGAAGAATCCGCAACGGCATTTCCAGAATATAAACCTTGGCTCAAGTCGATTCAAGACGACTTTGTCGATTTAGCAAAACCTTTCTGGGAATACGATTACTATCATCCGGACCAAAAAGGAAGCACTTCTTTAAAAACGATTCTTCCCGTAATCACCGGTCAATCGTATAAGGATCTTGGAATAAAGTCCGGTCAGGTCGCGAACTCCGAATTCTTACGGGTCAAAACCGAAGCTCTTTCGGATTCCGAAAAAAAAGAAATCGAGAAGAATCTGATTCAATACTGCAAGTTGGATACGTACGCTATGGTTCTTATTCTTCGTAAAATTAAAGAATGGGTGGAAATCGTCTAAACTCTTCCCATTCAATAAATCTTATGAACTCCCTGATTCTTTCCGTCGAACTTTCCCGAAATCATTTTTCCCTTTCCGAAATCGTCGATTTGGAATTTAGAATTCGTTTTGAAAATCGAGGAGAGGAACCGATAGAAATTTATCCGAAGATCGCAACGTTTCCGCAAACGATCGGATGGGGAGGCCCGCACTTCAGAGTGGAAATGGACGACGCAAAAACGCAGGAATTGCGTTCTTATTACGGTCCGCCGGCACAACCTCCTACTCGAAATTATTATGAAAGAAATCGGAGCGATCTACTTCCGGGAGAAATTTTGGAACGCGCCGTTTCGGCGTGTTGGATCCCGAATTCGAAAATTCCGAAACGTTCGCTTTCCAAAAAACTCCTAGACCCGGAGGGATACGACGCAATCGACGAAACTCTTTTTGAAAAATCTTCGGTGCTCGTCCTCAATCGGAATCGTAAAGAAATCCTTTCCACAATGAAAGAAAGAGAGGATTTTTTAAGGCCGAACCATTTGATTCTTCTTCCGCGTTCTGGAGAATATAAATTCTTCCTGAGTTATTATCAAAATTCCTGGGTAGATTTTAAACCGAAACAAATCCTGAATCTGAGATCAGAAGAAAGATTCCTTTTTTTCCTATGAGTTGATATAGGATTTTTTTGTCCTAAGGATAATCTCTTCGATGCGTTCTTTCCCATTCTTTCTCTAATCCCTTTGACTTAAAAGACCGGTTTCAAACTCGAATTCTATTTTGCATCATTGGAATCTTACTCTAAAAAATTATCTCAGTAACTTTTTATCCGGCCTCCATTTCGATTCTTTCCGTACGTTAAAACCACAGTGAAGATTCCAGTAGCTCTCGGTAAAAAGGCAGGAGATGGTACGAATCGCTTCCTTCGGATGTTTCCAATTTTTTTCACAAATATATTTTTTTGAATTCTTATTGGAGTTCCTACATTTCAAATTTTTGGCGCAAATCCGAAATTAATAATTTATTTCTTTCGATTCTCGGATTGAATTCTAAAATAATTCGTATATTCTTTCTCATTGCGGAAAACGTTTCCGATTATCGATCATTAGGAGAAACTATGAAGAGATATGTAGCGTGTTGTTTGACATTTGTTGTATTCGCCATCGGCGTTTATGCGGAAGCGCCGCCCCCACCCAGCGAGGAAAAAGCGAAAGTCGATCTGCGTTCTCATTGGGCTAAAAAATACAAAGGGGAAACGATCGAGTCCATCGAAAGCGGTGGAGAACCGGTGATCTTGGAAAAGACCGACGTAAAAGGAAAGGTCGTCGAAACGAAATACAAAATTCCTTTTATCGTCGTTTCTAAAAAAGGAAGCGCCAAAACAAAATTCGAAGCGGGTGCAAACTACATTCTTACTAAAAACAACCAGTGGAGTTTTTCCGAAGTCGGAATCGGCGCCGTGGAAAAAATGGCCGGCGGAGATCAGGCGGCTCCGGCGAAACCGAAAGTGAAAGAAATGATTCTCAAAGCGCTCAACGAAAAATATTCGGGAGAATATACTTTTTCCGATCTCAAAATTGATGATGGAGAATTCGGTAGTTCCGGCGAACGATTCTGGTATCGATACCAAGGAGATATGAAACGGAAAGCCGCGGACGGTTCCGCGAACACTTGCAACGATTCGGATTTTACGATTCAGAAGCAAAGCGCAAGTTCCGATTGGACTGTGGAGATTACGTCCCTGGGTAGAGGTTGTTATTGACTTTCCGATTCCTTCGATGCCGGTTCTTTCCGGCATTCAGGTGACACGTTTTCAAATCCGGATTTTCACTTTTTAGATCCATAAACTTTCAGAGTTCCTGAAATCGGGTTTCAGAAGAAGGAAAATCCGGTTGTCCACAGACCTGGACCGGATTTCAGTGTTCTCAGAATGGCGCAAAGCAAACCTGTTAAGAAAATCGTCCTAGCTTACTCAGGCGGGTTGGATACGTCCGTAATTCTCACCTGGCTGAAAGAAACCTATGGTTGTGAAGTAATCGCTTTTACCGCGGACGTAGGTCAAAAAGAAGAACTTTCGGGATTGGAAGAAAAGGGAATTAAGACCGGAGCTTCCAAGGTTTATATCCAAGACCTCCGTCTTGAATTCGCGAGAGATTTTATTTTTCCGGCCATTCAAGGAAACGCGCTCTACGAGATGCGTTATCTTTTAGGAACTTCTTTGGCAAGACCTCTGATCGCAAAAGCAATGGTAGAAGTTGCCGAAAAAGAAGGCGCGGACGCCTTCGCTCATGGAGCGACCGGAAAAGGAAACGACCAGGTTCGTTTCGAACTCGGCGTAAAGTCCTTGGCGCCCGAAAAAACAATCATCGCTCCCTGGAGAATCTGGGAATTCGGCGGAAGAGCCGACCTCATCCAATACGCGAAGTCGAAAGGTATTCCGGTTCCCGTAACCGCTGAAAAACCCTACTCTATGGACAGAAACCTAATGCACATTTCCTACGAAGGTGGTATATTAGAAGATCCTTATAGAGAACCGGATGAGAAAATGTTCCTTCTGACAACTTCACCGGAAAAAGCGCCGGACGCACCGGAATACGTAGAACTCGACTTTCAAGAAGGAAATTGCGTTGCGGTCAACGGCAAAAAAATGAATCCTCTGGAAGTTATGGAAACCCTCAATACGATCGCCGGCAAACACGGCATCGGTCGAGTTGATATCGTAGAAAACAGACTCGTCGGAATCAAGTCGAGAGGCGTTTACGAAACTCCTGGTGGAACCGTATTATTCATCGCTCATAGAGATTTGGAATCCATCACGATCGACAGAGACACACAACATCATAAAGACAAGCTATCGATCGAATTAGCGGAACTCATTTACAACGGACATTGGTTCTCTTCGAGAATGAAAGCTGTTCGCGCATTTGTCTCGGAAACCCAAAGATACGTGACCGGTACCGTAAAAGTTAAAATGTACAAAGGATCTTGTTCCGTTGTGGGAAGGAAATCTTCCGTTTCTCTTTACAATCCGGAAATGGCGACCTTCGAAAAAGAAGAATTGTATAATCAAAAAGACGCGGAAGGATTTATCAATATCTACGGACTCCCAGCGCAAGAAACGGCAAGGCTTCGTAAAAAATGAATCGTATCGCGATTTATCCGGGTTCCTTCGATCCGTTGACAAACGGTCATTTGGACATTCTCCATCGGTCTCTTGCCTTGTTCGACAAGGTAATTATTGCGATCGCGGTGAATTCCAATAAGACAACGTTGTTTTCGATTGAAGAAAGGCTCGGATTTATCAGCGAAGTCACGAGAGGAATGGAGGGCTTGGAAATTGATACGTTCCAAGGTCTTACTGTAGACTATTGCGCCAAAGTCGGAGCGACCAGCATCATTCGAGGCCTGAGAGCCGTTACTGATTTCGACTACGAATATGCAATTTCTCTCATGAACAAAAAACTCGCGCCGGAAGTGGAAACCGTTTTTCTCATGTCTTCAAACGAGTATTCGTTCATATCCTCTACGATCGTAAAGGAAGTCGCGAGACACGGTCGAGACGTAAGCAATCAAGTCCCGGAAATCGTAAGCAAAGCATTACTTAAAAAACTCTCTCAATAAGGAAAAAAAATGTCCAGAACGTTTATCATGATCAAACCCGACGGTGTTAAAAACAAACACGTTGGAGATATTCTCGCAAGAATTGAAAAAGAAGGATTCAAAATTCTTGGTTTAAAATACCTCAAGTTGTCCCTCGAGGACGCAAAACAATTCTATAAAGTTCACTCAGCTCGTCCGTTTTACAACGACCTTTGCTCTTACATGTCCTCCGGTCCGATTGTCGCGGCCGCTCTCGAAAGAGACAACGCGGTTCTTCACTGGAGAGAAGTAATCGGGGCCACCGATCCGAAGGAAGCGGCGGCTGGAACGATCCGTGCGCTCTTTGCGGAAAGCAAGGAAGCAAACGCGGTTCACGGTTCCGATTCGGATGACAACGCGGCTCTGGAAATCTCCTTTTTCTTCAAAGGAAACGAGCTGTTCTAAGAATTTTTCGGAGCCTCACGTCTGTTAGGCTCCGACTTTTCCATTCTTCTTTCAATCTTCACTTCGTCTCCGACGCTTTTTCGGTTAAAAGCAAAGCAAATATAAATAATTTTTCGGTTGTACTTTTGGAAAGAAATTATTAATTCTTTCCAAAATCTGTCAGGAAACGGTTTTTTAAACCGACAATTCTAGTATGAACGCAAGCACAAGAGATCAGATTCAGAAGCACAGCGAAATCATGAAACGATACAGAGCGAACGATCCGTTCGGAGATCCCAACCACGGAACACCGGATTGGATGGACGACGTGATGGAGCTGATCTATTCCCGAGAAGAATTTCTTGTGGACTCGGAGTCGGATTTTGAAATCGAATAATTTCGATTCTTGAGTTAAAATCCGAATCTTTCTCCATTACAAAATTTTCTCCATTCCATCTTAGAAATCTCATCCCGGAAGGGATGCCCCATCTCGACTCAAATTTTCTTCTCTTTCATCAAAGCTGAATAGGAAGGAATTGACCTTTCTCTCGATTCTCTTTCTATTTGAAGTATTAGGAGACGAGAATGTCCGAAAAAACAAAAATCGCAATCGCCCACGGTGATGGAATCGGTCCTGAAATTATGGAGGCGACTCTCAAAATTCTCAACGCCGCCGGAGCCAAGATCGATCCGATCGAAATTCAAATCGGAGAAAAGGTCTATAAAGAGGGACATTCCTCGGGAATCAAACCGGAAGCTTGGGACATCCTGCGACAAACAAAAGTTTTTTTGAAAGCTCCGATTACCACGCCGCAAGGTGGAGGTTATAAAAGTCTAAATGTTACCGTCCGAACTACGTTAGGACTTTTCGCGAACGTAAGACCTTGCTTTTCTTTATATCCTTATGTCGAAACCAAACATCCGATCTTAGATATCGTAATCATCCGCGAAAACGAAGAAGACCTTTATACAGGAATCGAACACCAACAAACCAACGATACGGTCCAATGTCTCAAATTGATTTCTCGTCCCGGTTCTGAAAAAATCATTCGGTACGCGTTTGAATACGCAAGAGCCTATGGTCGCAAAAAAGTGACTGCAATGGTAAAAGATAATATCATGAAGCAGACGGACGGATTGTTCCATGATATTTTTAAGGAAGTCGCGAAGGAATATCCGGAACTCGAATCCAATTCTCAGATCATCGATATCGGAGCCGCGAACCTCGCGGATCGACCTCAGAACTTCGACGTAGTAGTCACTTTGAATCTATACGGAGATATCATTTCCGATATCGTCGCTCAAATTGCCGGCTCGGTAGGAATGGCCGGCTCTTCCAACATCGGGGAAATCGTTTCCATGTTCGAAGCCATTCACGGATCGGCACCGGATATCGCGGGTAAGAATCTTGCCAATCCTTCCGGACTCATCAACGCCGCAGTGATGATGTTGGTTCACATAGGGCAACCGGATATTGCGGCGAAAATCAACAACGCTTGGTTACTGACAATCGAGGAAGGAATTCATACCGGCGATATTTTTAAACCGGGTGTAAGTAGAATCAAGGTCGGAACGAAAGAGTTTGCGGAAGCCGTGATCGGGAATCTAGGTCACCTTCCCGAAAAGTTCAAGCCGGTATCTTTCGGAAAAGCAAAGAAAATTACGATTCCTGAATATAAGAGAGTTCTACAAAAGAAAGAACTGGTCGGAACGGACGTTTTCCTCGATTGGACCGGAAACGATCCGAACGAACTCGGAAAAAAACTCGAATCGATTTCCGGCGATCTGAAATTAAAAATCATCACAAATCGTGGCGTAAAAGTATATCCGGACGGACAACCGGAAACGTTTCTAATCGATCATTGGAGATGTAGATTTGTCAGCAAAGAAGCTCTTTTACATCCAGAAAATCCGACCTACTACCCGATCTCTCACAAACAGATCGGGGAATTACTTTTGAAATTGGACGAAGCCGGCTTTGATGCAATCAAAACGGAAAACCTATATTACTTCAACGGAAAACGGGCGTTCTCCTTAGGTCAGGGAGAATGATCGATTTAAGAGGAAAAACCGTTTGTATCACCGGGATCGGCGGATTCATCGGAAAACGTTTAGCCGAGATCGCTAAGGAACGAGGAATTCTTGTTCGAGGAATCGAGCTCGATCCGACAAAGGTAAAGACACTTCGTGAAGAAGGTTTTACGATCGTTCACGGGAGCACGAGCGATCCCCTCGCAATGCAAGAGGCCGTATCCGGATCGGATTACGTAATTCACACCGCGGCCATCGTGAGAGAGGGAGGTTCCTTAGAAGAATTCAGAAAAGTGAATGTTTATTCCTCGGTAGAATTAGCGAAGATCGCACGAGCTTCCGGTGCAAAGGGTATGATCCATTATTCTTCCGTGATGGTTTACGGCTTTTCCTATCCTGCAAACATTTCCGAAGAAGGACCATTTCGAGGCGAAGGAAATCCTTATTGTATGACAAAGATCGAGGGAGAATCAGCACTCCTCCCTCTCAACGATCCTCCGTCTTTCGGAATTTTATTTATCCGTCCGGGCGACGTTTATGGACCCGGGTCAGGGCCCTGGGTCGTTCGACCGATTCAACTGATGAAGAAAAAATTATTTTCACTTCCGAACGGCGGCAAAGGAAGAATCAATCTAACCTATGTTGATAATCTCGTAGAAGGCACGTTACTCGCCTTAGAAAAAGAAGCTTGGGGAGAAGCGTTTAATATCACGGACGGAACTACGATGACTTGGAAAGAATATTTTTTTCAACTGGCGGATTCCGCCGGACTTTCTAAACCATTGTCGGCTCCGGCTTGGTTTCTAAAGGTTTTGATTTTTATAATGGGAATTCTATACAAGTCCGTTGGAAAAGAACCGCCTGCAACAACCGAAGGGGTTAATTTTATTCTGAGAGAAAATGCAGTTTCGATCGAAAAAGCGAAATCGATTCTAGGGTATCGACCGAAAGTGAAAACGGAAGACGCGTTACAAAGAACACGAGCTTGGATCGGGTCCTACACCAAATCATCATAGAGTTTTCGAATATGATCCTGGGTGAGAGGTTTTGAGAGATAACCTTTCACTTCCGGAAAGGAATTCGCTTTAACGATATCCCTTTCGTCCACCGAGGAGCTTACCATAAAAATCGTAATCTTTTTTGCGAGGTGACCTTGGATTTTTTTAAACTCGTCTAAGAATTGCCATCCATCCATAAACGGCATATTGATATCTAAAAGTATCGCATCGGGAAGTTCTTCCGAATTCGTTCTTAAGTTTTGAAGCTGTTGGATGGCAAGCTCTCCATCCTGAAAGTCTAATAACTTTTTCGTTCTAGCGTCTTTTGCCAAGAATCGTTTCGCAATCATGATATAAATGGTGTCATCATCGATTAACCAGAAATTCATATTATCTTTGTTCAAAGTCATTATATTTGTTAAAATTTATAACGAAGGCGGTTCCCCGACCGGGCGTACTATCCACAGTTATTTCTCCACCTAAAGATTCTATCTGATTCTTCGTCATAAACAATCCGATTCCTTGTCCTTCCTTTTCTCTATGAAAGGTTTTATTCATTTTGAAAATCTGGTGTCCATATTTACGAAGATCGATACCGAGGCCATTGTCTCGAACGACTAAATAGGTTCTATTTTCCTCGTGAAATGAGACGAATGAAATTTCCAATTTACGACTCGGATCGAAATATTTCAGCGAATTACTCAATAAATTCAAAAGAATGCTTTCCAAGTATACTTTTGGATAAAGAATTTCGGGCGCCGCTGTGAAATCATATTTGATTTCGGCGTCTACTTCTTTGATTTGAGCGGAGAGTAAATTCTGCACCTTAAAAAATGCGTCTTGGAAGGAAACCATTTGTTTATCTATGTTTAGATTCCTTCTAATCTTTATCACTTCAATGATATCGTTTAAAGTCGACATCAGGTCATTCGCGCTGATTTCAAGCGATGTAAGAAGATCGTCTTTGTCCGTCTCGTCTTTTTCCAAAAGCATTTGAACTAAGTTGAAAATATTCCCGATCGGCGCACGTAGGTTATGAGAAACGATCTGATTGAATTCTTCCAACTGAGCGTTTCTTTCCGTTAGTCGATTGCTAAGCGCCTGCAGAGTTTCGTTTTTTTCGACCAATGCGGAAATCATATTCTTACGGTCCGTAATGTCTTGAATTTGAGAGATGAAAAACAATGGTTTCTTTTTAGGATCAGTTACGATCGAAACGATCAAAAGAATCCAAATGACACTTCCATTCTTGTGGAAATATCTTTTTTCCATTTTATAAGAATCCCTCTTACCTTCGAGGAGCTCCCGAACCAGACTAAGATCTTCCGATAAATCATCCGGATGAGTGATATTTTGAAACGTAAGTTTTAAAAGTTCTTCCCGCGTATAACCGAGTATATCCAATAGATGAGGATTGACTTCCAACCATTTTCCGTCTAACGAGACCAACGCCATTCCGACTCCGGAATAATAGAATGCGCTGAAAAATTTCTCCTCCGATAATCGGATCTCATCTAAGGCTTGTTTTTTCTCGGTTTCATCGACGATCGCGGTCAGCCCTACGTATTCTCTCGAACTGGTAAGAATTCCGACGACCTCTCCCGTTTCGTTTTGAACTGGTTGTGCGATCGTTTGTAACCAAATATACTTCCCATCTTTCCTAAGAAATTGATATTCGATATGCCCGATTGGAGAACCTTTCTGCGCCGGCTCGTGTGAATTTTTAAAGATACGTTCTTTATCGAGAGGGTTGAAAAAATCATACGGATTTCTACCGATCAATTCTTCCGGTTGATAACCTAACATCGATTTGACAATCGGACTTACAAATAGATAGGTTCCGTCCGGCTTATGATAACAAATTAGCTCGGGGCTTTTTTGAACTAATCGTTTATAGAATTCATCGGATTGAATATTCAATTCATTCAAAATAGGCCTACCGAAAGTAAACTTAAAATAAACGCTCTCATACAAAAAACAATCCAATACCGAGTATGAATTTTTCTTTTTTGCAAAGGATCGAAAGAAATACAATGAGACGAATTCTTTTTAGAATTTACATTTTTAAGAAAAAACATTCGTCGCAGAATTGAGAAAATTCAACTCCAAATATTTTGAATCCAAATTTCTCAAGACGAATACACAAGTGTTCGTAGGGAGGACGCATATAAAAAACGTATGCGAAGAAGGATTGGGATTTGAGTTAAAGGTGGGAAAATCGAAGGTCGCGGGGAAGAATATCGTAGCCGGATTCAGGAAGCCAATCCGGCAGGAAGAGTTTTATTCTCCGTCGTCACCAAGGGCTTCCACAGGACAAATTTCCATGGCTTTTTTCGCGGCCACTTCTTCTTCCGCATTTGCCGGTTGTCTATGAAAGTAAACTTTGGATTCGTCATCCGTATATTTTAAAAGCATGGGCGCTTCTTCCACACAATCGTTGCACGGAACACAACTGTTATCGATATAGTATTTACCGGGAACGTTTTGTTTGACCTTGTCGTTTTTGTCAGCCATGCTTTACAAAGTTAATCGAACGATTGTTTCGTCAACCCTGTTTTCAGAATTGACACCGATTCTAATATAAGAATACTCACGGTACGATGAACGTGCTTTCGGAAAAAATCTCTAGACGCAAACTCTTCGGCTTCGGCCTTGGAGGTTTACTCAGCATCGGCATTGGAACTTTGCTCTTTCGCAGATCGTATTCCGGTACCGTTCCCAAGACATTATTCTTTTCGGAATCCGAGGCCGCATTCTTACAAGCCTATTCTCAAACACTTTTACCGCAGGAACCCGGTTTTCCCGATATTGAAAAAGCCGAAGTCGTACGCCGACTCGATGAAGAATTCTTTTTCGTAGACTCCGGCATCACAGATGATTTTAAATCTCTCATTTTTATCTTAGAATACCTTCCACTTGTAAGCGGTTATTGGAGTCGATTTTCAAGACTAAGCGAGGAAGACAGAAGGAAATTTCTATATTCTCAGGAGAAGACAGATTCCGATCTCATCCGTGCCGCATTAGCAAATCTTAAAATGCCGATCTTTCTGATGTATTACGGACACGAATCGTCTTTCAAAGCAATTTCGTATGACGGCCCTTTTGCGAACCCTCCGGAAAAATTAAGCGAATCCAGAATCTACTATAGAAAAATTTTGGGGGAATCATGAGCGGTCGCGTTTATGAATGGAAGAATCTAGGAGATTCAAGGACTATCAAGGCCGATGTCGTGATCGTAGGAACCGGTTGCGGAGGTGCGACCTTGGCTTACGAGCTTTCCAAGAACGGAAAAAAAGTCGTTCTCATCGAAGAAGGAGGTTATTACCATACAGGAACCTTCGACAATCATGAACTCAATATGGCTGGAAAAGTTTCAGCAGAAAGAAACATGGCGACCGATGGATCCGGATCCATCAATCTCGTATATGGAAAGAACGTTGGCGGTGCTTCGGTTCACTATTGGGCGGACAGTTATAGAACCCCGGACGATCGTTTGAATCTCTGGAAAGAAGAATACGGAGTGCACGGGCATTCTCCAGAAGATCTAAGTCCGTATTGGAAAGAATTGGATGAGACTCTCAACGTACATCCCGCTAAAGAAGAATATCATAATAAAATGAATCAGCTCGTTCGAAAGGCGTGCAAATCTCTTGGGTGGGAAGGGAATCCGGTTCCTCAAGCAAGAAAAAATTGCCAGAAGTCCGGACATTGTATGCAAGGTTGTATGTTCGGCGCAAAACAAAGCCAATTAGTCACGCACATTCCGAAAGCGATGGCATTGGGGGCCGATATCTACGCGGATTGTAAAGCCGTTCGATTGGAACTAAAAGGAGATCGAGTGGAATTTTTAGAGGCGGTCATGATGGACCGACCTTCCGGAAAAGAATCCGAAATCGTTCTTAAATTCGAAGCTCCGGTCTTCGCCATCGCCGCCGGCGGTTTTGGAAGTTCCACTTTCTTACTTCGAAACGGATGGAAGAAAAAATTACCCGCACTCGGAGAAAATCTTGCGATCAACCCGTCCCCCTTTGTTCACGCAATCTATGATGAACCGATCCTCCAATGGAGAAACATTCCGTCCGCATTCGGTGTGGAAGAATTTCGTCTCCCCCGCTTTCAAAATGGCCAATACATAGAAGGCGGATTTCTAATCATGGCCAACCAATTACAACCAGGAAGTCTTGCCGCACTTATTCCTGGATTCGGCACCGAACACCGGGAAATGATGAAAATTCTTCCCCACTTTGGCGGAACAATCGGCTGGATCGACGATGTTCCATCGGAACTAGGAAATATTTCCGTAAGTTCCTCCGGAAAAAGGACCGTATCGTATAACTTCGGTAAGTTGACAAAAGCCTTTCTAAAAGATTGTATACGAAAGCAGGTTCTGCTTAATTTTCGAGCCGGAGCCAAATGGGTTCTCCTTCCGGATCTCAAAAGAACGAAAATCGAATCAGAGAAAGATATTCATAAAGTCGATCAACTCGAGTTAGGCCCGGCTTCTATGATGATGGCCGCGCCACATCCAGCGGGAGGTTGTAGAATGGGACAGGATCCTCTAAGGTCCGTCGTAGACTGGAAACACAGGGTGCACGGACTTAGAAATCTCTACGTCTCCGACTCAAGCGTATTTCCCACGGGTGTTTCGGTTGATCCAAGTTATACGATCATGGCGTTCAGCAAACAGGCCGCCAAATTCATCCTCGAAGATTCCTCCGTACCCACGAATTGACATAAAGAAATTTACTTCTTCTTTCGTTTCAGTAAGAATTTTTTTGACATCTTACTGAAACGTTTTCAAGCCTTCGCGATTTAGAACTCGATAAACAATAATTTCTTGCATTTCAGATGGTGAGGCTTATTATTTTGCTCCGTCGTCCGCAAACCATCATGAAAATTTTTCTTAGACTAAAAGAAGTAAAGCTCCTAATTCTATCTTTTTATATTTTAATAGGAAACTTTTGTGATATTTCTGCTTCGCCCACGCAAAAACAGGACTTAAGCCATGTAATCGAAAAAATCAGACAAAATTCTAAAAATGCGATCCTGAAGTTTAAAGGTATCGATTATAAGAGAGAGTTGACGATCACGGAAACGGATTCCAAAACAGGAAATCAAATTTCGGTCTCAAAGGTCTCTACAAGAAGGGTCGAATACTATTACGAAAGGCCGGTAATCGTGGTTCTGAGTTACAGTAAGAACGGAGAAACACTTCCGCCAAAAGATTACGAACCAGAAAGAACATCTCCCACCTATCCGATCTTTGACGATCAATCGGAAGATCATTATTCCATCCAAATAAAAGGGCCCATTCTTTTTAAAAATCGTGAAAGCTACGTGGTCGATGTCACACCTCGTCAACTTTCACCGAGACATTTTAAGGGGAAGATTTATTACGATAAGAATTCTTTACAACCCTACTATATAGAAGGAACCACTTCCAAGTGGAAGTTCGGCGTCAAGGATATGTATTTTAAAATCAATATGGAATTAACTCCGGACAAAGTCGCTATCGTTCGATCCGGAGACGTTTTTGTTAAAACGCATATTCCACTTCTAAGTCCTGAAAAAGATATTCGTATTCGATTGGAAACGATAGAAGCAGTACCGATTCGAAAATAACATCATAAATTTTGCATACGACAAAGTGAAATCCGACGGCTCGAATGATCCTTGACCGGATCGATAAATAAAATAACATCGAGAATGCAAATGGAATCCTTCGGCAAACCCTTTCTCCTCCTCGGCGCATTCTTTCTTATCCTAGGAATCTTTTTTCTCTATGGAAATAAAATCCCCTTCTTAAACGAGTTAGGTAAACTTCCCGGTGACATTCGAATTGAAAAAGAAAATTTCAAGTTCTATTTTCCTCTTACCACTTCGATTCTCATTAGCGTTTTGATTTCCGTTGTTCTCTTTTTAATTCAAAAGTTCAGAAACGGTTCGCCATGAAAGATGAATTTCGTTTTAGTTCTCGATTCTCTTTTCAAGAAGGGGAAAACGAATTCGCAGAAATCCTTTCCGAATACAAAAGGCAAAACGTAGCATTTATCGATCTAACCGCTTCCAATCCTACTCAAGCAGGGATTCAATATCCATCGGAGGCGATTCGTCATAGTTTTCAAACCGCCGATTTGATCACATATCTTCCGGACCCGCAAGGTGACAAAACGGCTCGTGATACCATTCGCGAATATTATAAATCTAAAGGAATGGAAATCCAATCGGAAGATCTTTTTTTAGTTTCTTCTTCTTCGGAAGCCTACTCTTACTTATTCAAGCTTTTTTGCGATGCGGGGGACTCGATTCTTATCCCTGCCCCAGGATATCCCCTATTTGAATTTCTCTCCGTAATGGAAGGTCTGCATACGATTTCCTATTATACGAAAAAAGAAAATCTTTGGAAATTGCAGAGATCGGATTTGAAACCTAAGGATCTAGAAAAGAGTAAACTTCTTTTAATCGTAAGTCCGAACAACCCCACGGGTTCCATTTTCACCGAATCGGATTTTGAATCGATAAAGGAATTATTAATATATCATAATATTCCTTTGATAATCGACGAGGTATTCTCCGATTACGTTTACGACGGTGAAGTCCATTCAACGTTGATCGACTCGGAAACTCCCGTGATTACCGTAAACGGTTTATCGAAGATTCTGGGAATGCCTGGAATGAAACTTTCCTGGATTCTACTCAGTGGTCCCGCAACCTGGAAAAGAAAAACGAAAGAATTTTTGGAATTAATTTCCGATACTTATCTTTCCGTAAACACTCCCGTGCAAAACGTTCTCTCGGATTTAATGCAGTGGAGAACAATGATCCAAACTCAGATTTTAAAAAGAATTCAAAGAAATCGCACTACTTTGAAACGGATTCTTTCCGAGTTAGAGCTTACTAAAAAAATTCTCTGTGATCTACCGAAGGCCGGCTGGTATTGCACTTTAGAAAGTGAGGGTTTTTTCCCGGAGGAAAAAATCGCGCTTCGTTTATTAAAAGAAAAACAAGTTTATACTCATGCCGGAGAAATGTTCGGTTTTCCGGAGTTAGGTGATTCGGGACGAATTGTCCTGAGTCTTTTGACGGAAACGGAATCGTTCGAAACCGGAATGGGAAGGATTGTTGAATTTTTAAAGGAATCCGGAAGTGCGTAGACAAAGGAGAAATATCTTTGATTCGTTTTCCTCTTTCTAATTTAAGTCTCCACACGGTTTCATTTTAGATTTGGAAAAATCAGATAATAACCAAAGAATCGTCTGCATTGTTTTCGATGTTATAACGAAACAGCACATACGAAATTAGAAAAGAAGAATATTGCAAAATAGATTTCTATTTCTACGAACCGGAAATCTATTCAAATCCCCAGTCCTTTGGTTTGGTCACGCCTAGTTTGACAAAGTCTCTCAGAAATCCCCTGTATCTTCCCACCGTCTCGATTTTGTTAAACGAAGCCGGATTAAAAATTCCTCTTTTTCGAAACAACTTAGAAGGATCTTCCTTGATATCCGACCAAGTCCCAACTTCCAACGTAAGAGGTAAAAATTTCGAATTCCAAGATGATTCTTCTTTATGATATTCGAGATAATGATCGTAAAACTTATCCCAGAGATCTCCGTGAGTCGTGTAGGTTTCACTTTGAGGTCCGTATTGAAAATGAATGTGCCCACAATGGTTTTTGAGATGATCTCCTATCTTCTGATATAAAGGAGTATCGGGGCAAGGAGCCTTTGTATAGGCGTAAGGCCACCAAACATTATCTACCGTTCCAAAACCGGAATGGAGATCCAGCACCGGAATGATCGCGTCTTTCACCTCGAAAAAGGATTCTTGAACCAGACGAAACAAGGCTCTCGATTCCGGCTCCAATCCTTGGCCGCGGTAATAAGGAAGTCGTTTTGAAATTTTTTGACCGCCGAAAAAAGGAAGAGCCTTAACCGCATCAATTCCCGAGTTTCTCATCAGATCCACACCCGCAGGATTCGATCTTTGTTTTAGAACAACACCGCCGGGATTGACGATCGGTAAAACGACGATTCCCAATTTTCCCTTTTTCAAATCAGGAAGATAACCGGTTGAATCGGGATGTAAAATATATTCTAAAAAATCGAGTAAGATAAGAATCCCGATGGTTTCCAAACCGTGAACCCCAGCTACGATTCCGACGGGATGCTCTTTCAGACCTTTATCGGTACCAAGTCGAAGCGCGTGGATCGGAAATCGAAAACCTTCGGTGGTTTTTCTGGAAAAGCCGATCTGACTCAAATTTGCAAGTTTACCACCCAACTTTAAAATTCTGAGAAGTTTCTTATCGTATCGATTGAGTCTTTTGTATCCGCGTAACATTGGTTTAACGATTATCGTTTTGATTGAATTGCTTGGAGCTCATTACATTCTTTTGAAAGTTTCAAAACCCCTGCTTGAATTTTTTCGCAGGATTCATTTGTTACGAGTTGAAAACATCCTCGAACCGCTTCTTTGATCTTTTCCGAATCTTCGTTAGCGAGAAGATAGGCGTTCGATTTGCGAAATTTATCGGCACAGTTTGCAGGATTGAGTCTTTCCTGGACCAAAACCTTTGTCGAATCCTTCAAAGTATCGAGATTTCCGTCGGTACAACTTGCAAGTTTTTGACAATAAGCTGATACTAATTCGGATGATTCTTCTCTCCATTTTTCATCAACGATACCTTGAGGTAGAGAAGTCTTTTTACAAAGAGAAAAACTCGGAAGGAATAAGGTTCCAAGAAGGATCAATAAAAATTTTTTAGTTGTTTGGTTCATAACGTTCGATCACTGTTCCGATTTTTTACGAATATAAATTTCAACACGTTCACCCGAAGCCTTTCCTTCCGGTGTGGAGGAAGAATTTTCAATTGCTTGATAGGCGCTAGACGCTTGGATAGAAATTCTATCTTTTGGAATTTTATAATTCGTAGATAGAGAATCGGCAATCAACTCCGCTCGATACGCATTGTATTCCCAGGCGTTTCTAAAACCTTTTTGAGCCGCTTCATTTCCATACGGAATTTGTACCTTTAGAGAGATATCGACGTCCATCGCCCCGGACAATTCAGAAATCTTTTGAAAAGCAAACGTCATATCCTCGTCAGGCTGAAATTGACCTTCTCCTAAAGACGACCCGAATAGAACGATCTTGATCTCTTCTGTTTCCTGAATTCCTATATTCAGTTTTGCTTTTTCTTTGAGTTTTTTCAATGCATAACTAACGCGTTCCCAAAAACGATAGAGTTGTGTTCGTGGTTGCAGTAAAGGATCTTCTTCAATGGAGACAGTATTTCCTTGAAAAAAGGATTCTCCTAAGCCGAAGCCTCCGCGGATCACGTCGGCCACTTGTTTGAGTTTGGCTTGGTCGACTTGCGAAATGGAGTACATAATAATAAACAAACCCAAGAGTAAGGTGATCATATCGGCGTACGTCAACAACCATCTTTCCCGGTTTTCGTGGGATTCGTCCTTTCGACGACTCCTCTCCAAAAGTTGTCTTCGAAGACGACTCATGCTTCCTTCCGATGATTCCCAAGCAAAGATTCTATGTATTCGGTTTCTCTCTTCTCCACTTCCTCGTAAAAAGAATTAAAGATTTTCGAGGAGACCGGCAAAGTCGCGTTATACGCTTCTTCTACGCTTTGAAAAAGAGCGGAGACTCCCAACATTCCCGCCATAAAACGCGCGGGACGAATCAGATAGGCACTGATCGGCTTATGTGCTAATTCGTAAAAAACTTTTAGATTGCGAAGAACGATTTCAAGTTGTCTGATTCTATCTTTATAATGACCCATCTGACCGTAGTGAAGATCGTATTCTTCTCTTGTGAGGCGTTTTCCGTCCCAGCCAGAATCGACCAGATGTTTTGCAAGAATGGTATCCATCTCTTCGGTCAAATTATTGAGTTCGATCAGATACTCGATATTCTCTCTCGAGCTTTCCTTCATCATACCTTTCACTTTTTGGTATGTGTCCATCGCAAGCTGGAGCCATACTTCTCTTCCATCCAAGTTGTAGATTTTTTCGAAGAAGTATTCCACCATGGGAATCGTTTCTTCCAAATGAAAGTAGTTTGCGTAAAAAACTCGAAATCGCTCCACCTGTGCTCGAACGACTTCGGCTCTAGCCGCTTTTAATTTTTTTCCCGCAAGATCGCTCATTCTTTTTTTGGAATCAGTTCTAATCGATACGCGGAAAAGCCCTGCTGATCGGTTTGTTTTTGAATCGATCCGAATTGATTCGGAAGATTAACCACGTCTCTCCCCATACGAGTAGAAGATCGAAAAAGAATACTCGGGATTCCATCTTTATCGGGAATGATGGAAAAACGAATTCCGTATTTATGATTTCTTCCCCATCCGTCTTTCGTGATCTCAACGAGCGGAACGGAAGAATTGATATACTTTCCTGCCGAGGAAAAAACGCTCGAACCGGGAGAATAGATCCGTTGACCTTCCTTGGTCGTATCGATGCTTACCTTTCCTCCATCTGGAAACGACAGAGAAAGATAAGTCGTGCCTGCATAAGAACCGCGATTCTTAAACCAAAGAACGGCCTCACCTGGAACTCCTTTTTTCCATTCTATAGGCGCCTCCAAGGAAAGAAGGGAAGGAACGGCTACCCTTGGTATATCGGGAACCATCTCCCAACCATTGAAGATAAAATTTTGCGCATAACTGCGATTTGACGGAAAGATCGTGATGTTCTTTTCGGTTTTATTGTAATCGAAGTCGATTCGTTTTGTCTTGATTAGAAATTCATGATCTTTTAGAGAAAGAAGACCGTCCAAAATCTTTTGACCTTTTCGAATTCCGTAAGGAACGGAAAAAAGTCCGAGAGGAGGTTCTTCGCTTAAAACTTCCAGAAAGAGAGAATTGAATCCGTCACCCGGAAGCTCTTCCATTAGAATTCTCTTAACTACGAAACCGGCTTCTTTCGTCTGAGGATTTTCTCCTTCTCCCGGAAGCCAAGAAGACTTCGAAGCGTCATAGTGAAGAGGCCCGATGTTCAAAAGAGAAAAGGAGAATTTACCGATCAAAGACCATTCTCCGCTTTTCTTTTTAAAAATTCCGAGCACTTCTTCTGTTCCGTTCCGAACCAAGGCAAAGGATTCCAGGTCCGGATCCTCGTCTAAGTTTCCTACTTTTTTTAGGGCGACATCGGGATTCTTTTGTTCGGAAGGTGATAACAGTAATTCAACGATTCGAGAATCCGAAGGAGTTTTTGAGGAACAACTCACCGCGACAAAAATCAAAATCAATATTTGAAGAATTTTTTGAATACGAGAAACGAATGGATTCATGGTTCGATAACAGAATCCGGGAGGGAAAAAAGCCTGTCTATGATTTTCCGAGGATCCTAATTTAGATCCAGCACCTCTTTCAAAATTCTAGAATTCACTCTTCCGGTAAATTCGTCTTCGTATCTTTCCAATTCCGTTACAAATTCCTTGGAAAAACCGGCTTCGATCCGAGTTTCAGGAAAGTAATGATATCCTTTCGCCCTTCTCGGAGTAAAAGGAAACTCGATCAGTGAAAGGTAGTATTCCCATTCACTTTTAGATTCGGGCATTTGATTCCGAATGTATTGATATCCGCGTCTGACGTGTTTGATTTCGTCTTCAAAAACTTTCTTCATGATCTCGGCCTTTTGTATATCGCCGAATCTTTCAAAAGCCATCGTGTAAATTCTCGAAAAGTCGAGATTCGCACCTTCGAAAGAAATTGCCATAATGGCGTAAAACTTGTCGAGAGTCTGCATTCTCGGAATTTGTTTCCAGAAGATATAATTGAGAGGTCGATCTCCGAGTTCCATTCCTCCGTTTTTCATTTCAGAAAGATAAAGCCGAAGATGATTCTGTTCCTCCAAAAGAGTTCGATACAAACTCCAACGGACTCTCGACGGCGCATCTTGAAACTTAAGAATGGCGTAGGCAAATAGTTCGATCGCCATCAGTTCGTGATTGGCAAAATGATGAAGCGTTATGTATCGATTTTCATCCGAAAACAATTGTTCCAATCTGGGAATTTTGCTTTTGTGATCACTGATTTGGATTTTTTTTTCCCGGATCGGAAGATTCGGTAAATTAAACATTTCGAATGTTCGAATGTCTTCCGGTGGAATCGACGGAGAGAATAATTTGTCTTCAAGGCCGGCGCCGTAGAGCACCTGCTTTGCGAATTCGTTGAGGGTCATTTTTAAGCGGGATGTTTAGACGCGTCGAATCCAAGTTCGATAATGGAACCTTTGATGTTCTTATCATCCGGGTTGAAGGAAATTTTTCCTTCTCCGCAGTGATACATGATCTTAAACGAATCCATCAAAGATTGAATGATCTGCAATCCTCTTCCGATATTACGGTGAGGAACCTGCGACCCTCTCCAGGGAAGAATTTCACATTTTTTTTCCTGGTGTTTTTTGATGTAGTTGATGTAATCTTTGAGATTGGAAGGTTCGGAAGGTGTGTTCAACGATTCTAATTTTTCAGCTTTGAGACCGGAGCCATAGTCCATGATCCACAAAGTGAATTTACAATCACGAATCACCCATCGACAGATAATCGTTTCATCGGAACTGACTTTTACGTTAGCCGAAATCGAGTTTGTAAGTGCTTCGTCGGCGGCCAATTCGATCTGAGTAATATCTTTTTTGGCAAAAGAATTCTCGGAGAGGGAATCTCTCAGGGCATTTCGAAGTTCCCGGATACTGGTTAGGTCCGTCGGAAGGAACATAACGTACGATCCCCCATGATGTTTAACCAGCAATGATTCGTCAGAATCTCTCATTTCCGTTCCCGGTACCCACTTTCCAGATTAACAGCCCAAAGTAGGCGATTTGAACAAAATATACCGGTTTTTTTCAGGACGACAACGAAATTCCTGCTTCTCCGGCGGTTTTTTCAATTCTCTGGAGGAGTTTTTCTTTCCCCAAAAGTGGAAAAAGAATCGGCAATTCCAAACCAGCTGACTTTCCGGTGGTTGCGGCCCGGATCGGCATAAAGAGAGTTTTTCCTTTCTGACCGGTAACTTCCCCGATCTTGGACATTGAGTTCTTATAGTCCTCATCGGTCTTTGGATCAGAATTCTTCAGCATTGCGTAGAATTCTTTCACTACCTTGGGACCATCGCCTTCTTTTAAGTAACCAGCCGCTTCTTCCGACTGAATCTTTAGGTCCGTAACGAAGAATTCTGCGATGTATTCCGGAGCCTGAGTCAGGTTATCCAGATACACTCTAACAGATTCGACGATGGAAGTAAGTACAGGGTTACTTACATTTTTTACTTCTTCCGGAATATCTTTTCGATCTTTGATAAAAGGAAGTAGATTCTCTAATACTTTCGATATATCCAAATCTCGGATTGTTCGGTTTGATAGCCAATTGAGTTTCGATTTCGGATTCATCGCTTCTGCGATCTGAGAAAGATCGGAAAAATTTGTGACCACTTCTTCGTCTCCGCCTTTCGGTTTTTTAAAGACGTCGAAAGTAGACGGCGACTTCGAACAACGATGGACGTCGAAAATTTTCTCCAACTCTTCGCTCGGAAGGTATTCTCTTCCATCCGGAGAAGTCCATCCTAACAATGCCATGTAGTTGCGAAAGGTTTCCGGCAAATAACCGAGATCTCGAAACGCAAGAATCGAAGTGGCTCCCGCTCTTTTCGAAAGTTTTTTACCGTCCATCCCTACGATCTCGGATGCGTGTGCGAATTCAGGCGTTTCATAACCCAGAGCTTCATATAACAATATTTGTCTTGGGGTGTTCGATAGATGTCCGACTCCACGAATCACGTGAGTGATTTTCATGAGCGCGTCGTCCACGACAACAGCGTAGTTGTAAGAAGGGAACCCGTCCGACTTGACGATAATAAAATCGCCGATCAATTTCGTTTCGAACTTCACCTTTCCCTGAATGATATCGTTGACGATCAATGTTTTGGAAGGCGTTTTGAATCGAATCGAATACGGAATTCCTTGTTTGATTTTCTCTTCGACTTCTTCGTCGGACATGTTTGCATGAAGGCCGTCGTAGACGTAGGGAACTCCCATCGCTTCGGCTTGTTTTTTCTTCGCTTCCAATTCTTCTTGCGTACAAAAACAACGGTAGGCTTTTTTCTCTTTGAGAAGTTTATCCGTATATTCTTTATAGATCGAAATTCTTTCGCTTTGAATGTAAGGACCGAATTCTCCGCCGGCGCCCGGGCCCTCGTCCCAGTGGATTCCCAACCATTGCAAAGATTCTAATATGATTTTAAAAGACGCTTCCGTGGAACGGTTTTGATCCGTGTCCTCGATTCTTAAGATAAACTTTCCGCCTTGGGACTTTGCGTATAAATAATTGAAGAGTGCGGTTCTCGCTCCGCCTACGTGGAGAAATCCACTGGGGGAAGGTGCAAATCTGGTACGAACTTCTCTGGTTTGATTCATGGGGATTGGCTTTTCTCTTTCGAAATTCTTATGATAGGATAATTTTTGAAAATAGCCGTTGTGGTAAATGGTTTATTTGTGGAGAGATCGTAAAATGAAACGGATTTTTTTTGCTCATTCTTTCTGAGTGCGAGAAGATCCACATCGGAAGGGAAGTCCAGACAATAATACTCTATGTAAGATTCTTCCTTTTTCAGAGGCACGACCGGGATCGTTCCGGTAAGACCGATGGCCGGCGGATATTCCAAAGAGTCATAGTCGTAGTCGCGAGAAGAAGTCAGAGTTCCGTTCGCGGAAATAAATTCCGTCTGCATGATTCTTACCAAAATTCCACGTAGACTATGCTTCCACTTGAGAGTTCCGATTCCAGGAACGATCCTTGTTTCTTCGGTTTCACGAATTCCACCATCGTCTCCGATCATAAATTCCTTTTTTAAATTCTCCAGAGGCTCGACCTTCGCCGACGGATGAAGAATTTCCGGAATACTTTTTGAATTTGATTTTTCGATTCTTTTGGAAACGTATTTCGGAGTGAATTCAAGCTTGTGTTTGTCGTTCGGATTTCTCTGAAAGTTTCCCCTCCATTCGAAAACGTCCAGAAGAACTCGCTCGCTCTGCTCAGCCTTTCCGGACAATTCCATATATTTTAGAATCCCCTGGACCATTTCTTCTTTCCCGGATTGGTTTCTTAGGAAGATGTAACGAGCTTGAAAACTGGAATTCTCATAATAAGGAGAAACGATCGGATTCGAAACAAAATATATTTGGGAAGAATATTGCTCGGAAAAACTCTTTGTATTCTCAAACAAATGCCAGGAAAAGCTTCCACAATGAAAAAAGAATAAACTAATCCCGAGTAGGATTAAGACGAGGTTCGGAAACGGAAAACGATTGGAAACCGGCTTTGAGAGCCTGAAAACTTTTTTCATCTACTTGTAGATCGTGCTTTTCCGAAAAACCCGCAAGGAAAAACCCAAAAATTAAACTTTCTTTACAAAAACGGGGGGTCAGATATGCAAATGTCCGAAGGTGAATAAAACCCTCTTTCACCGGAAAAACACCCTTAATAAATCCAGTCAACTTTTTACAATTGACAGGATAGTGTTCTAGAATTTCGTTGGCCAAAACTGTATGAAGAATTCCAATCCACCAAAGTCGAAGGATGCATTCCCAAAACGTCCTTTTGAAGACCAGGTCAATGACGACCAAAGAAAATATTCGCGTTATGTTTGCGATTCCAGGGCGATCCCGCACGAAATCGACGGGCTGAAGCCAGTTCAGAGAAGAATTCTCTGGGCTATGTGGAATTCGGACGCGAGAAATCGGTACACAAAAACGGTAAAAGTTGCCGGTCTCGCAATGGGATACCATCCGCATGGGGATAGATCCATTCAAGACGCGCTTTCTCAAATGGCGCAGAACTTTACTTTTGCAAATAATATTCCTCTCGTTTCCGGTGAAGGAACCTTCGGGGACGTTTTGGATCCGAGTGCGATCGCTTCTCCCCGTTACACCGAAGTAAAACTTTCCGACTTTGTAAAAGATTTGGGATTCTTTGAAAGTTTACCGGACATAGATTACGTTAAGAATTATGACGAAACCGAGGACGAGCCGATCCACTTTGTGGGAAAGGTGCCGATCGTTTTACTCAATAATATCCAAGGGATCGCAACCGGATTTCGTTGTTTTATCCCAGCTCACAGACTTTCAGATATCGTAAAGTCTCAAGTGAATTATCTAAAGACCAAAAAACCGCTCCCGCTCAAACCTTGGTACAAAGATTTCGGCGGCGAAATCAGAATGGCCGAAACGGAAGCTGGAAACATTACGATGGCGACCTCCTTCGCTTTCAAATGGGAAGGAGACACTCTCTATCTTACCGATTCCCCGATGAACTGGAACAGAGAAAAGGTGGTTTCTCTGATCGACGATATCATCGAAAGAAAAGATTCCTGGTTAAAGGATTACGTCGACTACTCAAGCCAGACGTTTCGAATCGAACTTCAATATAAGAAGGGCGAAAAACCGACTCAAAAAGAAATCATGGCGCTCTTCAACAAAGAAGACGTTCAGACGCTTGCCATGAACGTGATTACCTATGACGGTAAATTGAAAAACTTCAAGCCGGAAGAAATCATCAAACGCTTTTGCGATTTTAGAAAAACGCATTTGATCCGAAGATTCAAACGACTGTCCGGATTGGAAGAGGAGAAGATCGAAAGGAACTCCGAACTGATCCGTTTTATCAAAGAAAAATGGAACGAAAAAGTCATCGGAATCAAATCGAAAAAGGACTTTGAAGACAAACTCAAAGCCTCTAAGTTTAAATACTTCGAATGGTTGTCCACGATTCCCGTCTATAGAATGACCATCGACGAAGTCAGAAAATGCGAGGAAGCGATCGTAGAAGCGAAGACCGCTCTTTCTCGTTACCAAGGTTTGGTGAAAGAGGACAAAAAATTGACCGACTTCATGATAACCGAATTGGACGAACTCCAGACAAAATGGGATAAAGTATGAGCGCCGACAAAACTAAAGTAAAAGAAAAATCATCCCAGGAACGAAATTTTAAAAAACTCTCCAACGTAGAACACGTACGTATGAGAACCGGTATGTGGTTGGGACAAAATTCCTCCTCCACGTTCGAACAACATTTTTTCCGGAAGAACAACGAAGGAAAATACGAGATAGTTCATGAAGAACTCGAAGACGTTCCCGCAAAATTAAAATGTCTCGACGAAGCGTGTATGAACGCCGTCGACGAATATCGTAAGAATCAAAAAGACAAGACGATTCCTGAAAAGGACAAGATGTCCAAGTTGATCATTCAACTTTCTTCGGACAGAAAGAGCGTAACGATCTCCGATAACGGAAGAGGAATTCCCGCCGCAAACGCCGAAGGCGTTTATCTTCATTTGATGTATGGTGAGAATTTCGACGACCACGTAAAACAGGATCACGTTGCCGGACAAAACGGAGTCGGGATTTCGCTCGTGAGAATGGTTTCCAGCTACTTCAAAGTAAAAACGGTAAACGGGGGAACTTCTTTCAAAAAACTTTTTACCGTTCACGACGACGTAAAAAAACAAATTCGCTCTTACAAACTTTCAAAAGACGAAACGGATCGTATCTTTCTCTATTTTGATGAACACGGAAAATTCACGGATTGTCCTCTTCTTACAAAGGATCAAATCGAAAAATTGGGTCCGCTTCTCAAAAAAACGAATATGCAGGAATTGATCGAAAAGGCTTCAAAAGAAGACCACGGAACATCCGTGGAATTCGAACTCAATCCGAAGTATTTCAACAATCTGGACATTACGTTTAACGTGGATTTGATGAAGCAATATCTTCAAGATATCGCGATGACAAACCCCGGATTGGAAGTCCAATTCGTCTTCAAGGGGAAAAAGGATAAGTTCAAGTTCAAAAAAGGACTCGATGAAATCTTTTCCCATTCCGATCTCGTTTATTACAAAATGGATTTTAGCGCTCCGACATCCGCTTCGCAGCTTCATTTGGAGACCTATCTCGTAATCGGACAAAACAAAAACCTCACTTGGGTGAACTCGATCTTCGCTCCACAGGGCGGATCCGCGATCGAATATCTCGAAAATAGAATCTGCGACGAAGTCCGTAAAAAAAGTCAGATTGTGGCGTTAGAGAAAAAACTCAAAACGAGTTCGACGAGAAACGACGTAAGAAACTGTTTTCACATGTATGTGAACGCAAGACTTTTGAATCCACGTTTTAAATCGCAGGATAAATCCTATCTCATCAATGATTTGAACGAAGAGATTCGAAACGCGATCGATAAACATCTGGAGAAGTTCATCAAGAAGACCGGTCTTTTGGAAGAGATCAAACTTCAAATGGAAAAAAGAACTCAGCTCAAGGCTTTCGAGGACGCACAAAAAGGTCTCAAAAAAGCGAGCAGAATGAACATCCCAAAACTCATGCCTCCAACCGGAAAGCCGGGCGATCCGGGAAGAGTTCTGTTTGTTGCGGAAGGAGATTCTGCCATCGCCGGTTTGCGTCCCGCAAGAAATCCGAAATTACACGGTCTATTCCCGCTTCGTGGTAAACCGCTCAACTGTAAAGGAATGAGCATTGCGAAAGCGATCGCAAACGAAGAATTAAAGAATATCGTAGCAATCGTCGGTTTACCTCTCGATCAAAAAGTGAAATCGATCGAAGAATTGAACTACGAAAAAATCAGTATCATCACCGATGCGGACTTTGACGGTTATGCGATTCGTTCTTTAATGTTGTCTTTCTTCTACGAATACTGGCCCGAACTTTTCGAGTTAGGTTTTATTCATATCTCCAGCGCTCCCCTTTACGAAGTGGATGTGAAATTCGGAGATAAGAAAAAAGAAACAATCTTTTGTATCGACGACAAGGACTACGAAGACCTGATCAAACGTGTCGAAAAGGGCGGAGGAGAAATCACTCGCAAAAAACGGAATAAGGGTCTTGGCGAAACGGGCAAAGAAGCTATGAAATTCGCAGTCGATGAATGTATGACCAAGATTACGATTGGAAACAAAAAAGAAGCGTCCAAGATCCAAAATCTTTGGTTTCACAAAGATTTTGCCGAGCAGAGAAGAGACGCAATTTCCGAATACGCGATGAGCGTGATCGAAGACTGAATCCTCTTCAAAGATTTTCCAAACGACTACTTGGTCGTTTGGAAAATTTGTTCCTTCCCTATTCGAACGACAAATCCTCTAAAACTTACTTTCTCTTCCGATCAACATCCAACTTCCCATTCTTAAATTAGAATCGATTGAGTTCATTGAAAAAAAACGAAGTGAGGCTCAAGAGATCGAAACGGGAATTCTCGGTAAAAAGAGCCCCGTTTTGTTAAATCGCGATACGAAACAAAACGAACGGATTAAATCAGGTTAAAGAAGTATACATTCATCCATCTGAACGTTTACAAGCTTTCTTTTAACAACTCCCTTGACCTTGATCTTCTGACCTTTTACGAGCTTCGCAACATTTTCAGCCTGATCCTTAACGAACGTGCATTGAACCCCTTCCAAATAGGATACGCCCAGCTCTACGTACATCTGATCTAGAATGTCTTTTCCAACGGTTCGTATTGTTCCCGTAACTTCACCCGTTTTGCCCTTGTATTTCGCGTCTGCCGCAACTTCATTCGCATTGTATTCCTTGTACAAGTCGCCTGCGGAAAGACTGAAAGCAGTTTCTGCGGAATTCGTTGAATCGCTATCGGAACCACCGGTTCCCACGGCCAAAATTCCAAAGATCGCAAAGACAAGGATCGTAAGCGAATGTTTCCATCCCATTTTCATTTTATTCATTTGATTCTCCTAATAAAAATAAATGCACCGAAAGAAAGAATGATTACGTCTAGAGAATCGAAGGTTCCGGGTATCCAGCGGAAGTATTGAAGGAATTCAGAACCGAGGGCGATCGAAGGAATTACCCAGAGATAAAAATAACTCCATTTTGATTTCGTTCCGTGCCAAATCGACTCGATCAAAATCATCCCGGAAAACATCCAGAGTCCGAAGGGAAGATTGTATACGATCCAATCCGGAACAGGTTGATCTCGAAACAATTCCCTCAAAATTCGAATCGAGCCGGAAAATTGAAAAAATTCGAACCAGCGGAACATCAAAAGAGATGTCGGACGAAAAAGGATGTAGATCATACTACCGGTCAGCAAGAGTAAGAAAGACAAAGTGACCCGACCGTATTTAAGAAAAAAAACTCTGTTCAGAAATCAAACCGCCTTGGTCTAAAAATGGATTGTCCAGATTTCAAGACTCAACTGTCAATTCTTAAGCCTACGAATTCACACTTCCGTATATTAGAATACATTTACATTCTATTTTTTGAATGTTTTATTTCCAAACGATTAGCCTCTATTTATGATTGTAAATTTAAGTCAGATTATAAGATAAATGGATCGATTACTAAATCGTTCATTCTATGGAAATGAATCGGTTTTAGGGTCATTGATTTTAGAATACGAACTAAGACTCTGATTCTACTGACCACAACGCAGTCGGAATCGAGTGTGTTTTTTCAATTTAAGAAATTATCAAATACAATAGGAACGCTTGGGAAAGGTTTGTAGAATGAAGAAGGCCTTCCAATCCGAAATGTGCGCAAAGAATGGAGAAAGGCAAACTGAAGAAAATCTCAGATCGAATGACGAGGATACGAAATCATTGTAACATCTCAGTCAGATTGTGATTTTTACGAAGATTTTAAGCGAAAATTTGGGTAGAGAGAAAGCTTATATCGTGCAGATGAATTTTTTGGGTGAGGAATGTTTTCTAAGAAGTTAAAATTCCTCGACCAATGATATCGAAAATTTTCAGAAGTTCCTTTTCATCATCGAACATTTCGTCCTTACTGAGAACAAATCGATAAATCAAATAGGAGATGTTGATACTAAAAGAAGTTTTAACAAAGGTCTCCGAATCGATCTCTTTCCTAATTTCTCCTTTCTCTTGAAAATAACGAATCGCATCCAACGCCGGTGCGAACAGATTCTCCTTCCAAATCGAACCGAAGTATTCGGCGAAGTCCGAATCGTGTAGAATCGCGGATGCAAGAATTCTTACTTTGTGATCGTTTTTCTTTGCGACTTGAATACGATTTCGCATGATAGAAAGATACCACTGTTCGAACGAAACATTTCTCTCTTCTAAGAATTTCCTAAGTTCGGGGATTTGTTCCGCAAAAGCAGTTTCATAGACGATCGAAGATAAAATTCTTATATATAAATCCTTCTTAGTCGGGAAGTATTTAAACAAGGTTCTTTCCGTAACCTGTGCTTCTTTTGCGATCTCCGAGGTTGTCGCCCCTTCGAATCCTCGCTCTCCAAAAAGGACTTCTCCAGCTCGTAGGATGTCTTTTTCCTTTTCGCTCGCTGGATTGATGTATTTACCGTATTCGGTCAGTAATTTTTTTCGATTCAGTTTCAAATTTGTCCCTTCACTTGATTCTGAAAATCGGGCGGAGAATGAAAGAAAAATTCCAAATCCAGAGCGTTCTTTTTTTTTATTCTTCTCCTAAAAAAGATTTGTATAGTAAACACTATATTTCTTTTTATTACGTATAGCATTTACTATACCGAGGTCGTTATGAAAGAAGTGGATTTGACAATTCCGGAAATTCTTCCGGTAAAGTGGCTCAAAAAAGGAATCGAAACGGCTACCTATGGAACGAGGAGGCTTTCGGATGGAAGGGTCCAATTTTGGATTCGACATTCCCCCGTAAAAGGAGTTTCACCCAAGATGCTCGTTTGGTGGTTTTCTAATCTGGAAGGAAAGATAGAATACGATGGGGGACTTTATGAAAAATACAGGGTCTGGCATCCGGAAGACCACGTTCATGCGAGTTATGAAAAAAGACTCCCTGACGGTTCGATCGGTCCCGGAGCTTCTATTCGTTTAGTGGAATATCTCGGTAGGAATAAAAAATATATCGTCAACATAGTCACCGATATTGAGAAGTTAGACGAAACAGGCTATATCCATAACCCGAAATTGGAAGGGAAATACAAGGTTGCAAGAATGGAATATACCTTCGAGCCTTCGGGACAAGATACGATTTACGAAAACTGTCTGATCATCGGTTGGAAACACTGGACGTGGAAACTGATTCGGCCACTTTTTTTAAAATTTGTTTTTAGCGAAAAAAGAGGACAGGCTTGGATTCTTCACAACATAGAAGAAGTTGGGCAATTCGAGCGGTTTCTTCCGCAACTCTATAGAAAAGAATGTTCCGAGAGTTTGGAACGAAAAGCCGGTTAATCGAAAAACGCAAGGTATGCGAACAGGAAAAAATCAAATCATAAGATTTCTTCAATTGATTTGAATCAAAGAAAGGAACTCCGTTTTCTAAAGTTCCTTTCTTGAGATTCTTTTCAGACCTGGTTGACGGCCCTAATCGCGGAAGAGAGCGCACCTTCTACGGTTCCGTTCAATTCCGCAGTATGTTCTCCCGCGAAGAAGATTCGATCCATCGGTTTGAGTAAGGATATGATCGATCCGTAACTTCCCGGTGGAAAGGTTGCAATACCCGAAGGAACATAGTTTGAATGGGAAGACTCGCTACTCTGAATGCGTAGCACTTGTAGATCTTTTTTCTGACTCAAACGTTCCAAAGCCAGTCGTATGTATTCCACTTTCAAAGCGTCGGTGGAAGTCGCCATCACGTCGTAACGATCTCCCGTTGAAATCATTCCCAATACCTTGTCTTCCGAATTCGTTTTTGTCCCAGCGTCATAAAGAAAACCTGCGGCGGAATCCGAATAAGCCGAAAAATTTTCCCTTGTCCAAGGAGCTTCTCGAAGCATGAGAAACGTTTTATAGATTCTTGAATAACGAATTCTCAAAGCGGAAAGTTTCTTTTCCTTATCTAATTCCGGTTCCCATTGGATGGAGGTCAGCTGGTTTGCCGGAATCGTAGAAATACACGCACTGCCTTCTATCTTTTTTCCGGACGAAGTTGTTACGATGACTTTTCCTTCTCCTTGATAAACCGAAATCACCGGATCGGCGAAAATAGTTTCGGTATTCTCCAACGAAAATACGAGCGCTCTTGCTAGGGCTTCCATCCCGCCTTCGATTCTCGTATTGTATTTAGGAAAGTTTGTGAGATCGGATAAAACTTTTTGAGCGGAAAGGGAACGTAAAGAATCCCCATAATATAAAGAATATTTAAAATTCAAAATCGCAAGATCGTCCGGAGTCATTCCTTGATATATCAGAAAATTGTAAAAGCTGATTCGATCCAACTCTTGTTGTTGAACAGAGTTGATCTTGGAATTCATCTGAACGAGTTTATTTAGAATTTCTTGAGACTTGGACGAGATATCCCAAGTTCCCGCTTTTTGATAAGAACCAAAAAAGAGATCGGACTGAACTTCGAAATCCGTCGTCTTCAATCCTAATTCTCGAACTAAACTCTTCGCGGTTCTATGTTCCGCCTGAATCCACTCCGCACCCAAGTCCAAAAAATTACCGCTTGGATCTGCGACCGTTCGGATTCTTCCACCCAAACGATCCGTAGCTTCGATCAATTTTACCTTGATTCCGGTCTTTCCCAAAAGGTAAGCGGCATACAATCCGGAAATTCCGCCCCCAAGGACGATCACCGTCTTTTGTGACATGGAAGATCCCTGCGCGCGTAAATTCATCCCAGGAAGGCCGGAAACGCCAACGGCGGTCAATATTCCAAGCTTGATAAACTCCGATCTGCTAATTTCCATTTTAAAGTCCGAATTGAATTCGGGAATTCGATCCCAATCCTTATTTTCGGCAAAATCCACCTTCTACCCTAGGAAAGATTTTGACCGAAACTTCGGAAATCCGAAGCATTTTTCGTTTAGAAAATATCTTGCTCGGAAAGAGTCGAAATTTTCCCCTGTCCCTAAGCTTTCAGGGAGGAAGTTGGGTGTAATTCCCACGCTGACCCGCAACTGTGATTTCGAGTTTCGAAAGAAATTCGATAAGCCAGATCTTCCCCGCGAACACCGTCCTCGAGGTAGGGACAGTTCGAAACTCGCCTACGCATTTTCATGCTTCCGCGATGGGGTCCCGAAAGACGAGAACGTCGGGGGACCCGAGTGGAAAATCTAACTTTAACAATCCATTCGTTTAGATCGGATTCTAATAATGAATTCATACGATTCTAAACTTAGAATCTTGTCTACCCTGACAAAAGACAACTTTTGTAGGAAACAACATGAAACGTAACGTAACTTGGAAATTTTTAATCACGGCACTCCTTCTTGTGGGAACCGTGAATTGTTTTGAAACGAAGTCGGAAGATAAGAATGACGAGAATCTTTTTCTTTCCGCGATTCTCCTCAATAATTTTGAAATCGCCGGCAATTGGACTTTTTACAACGGAACCAAAGATTATCCGGGTGGAGCATTCACCGATGTCGGAACAAAGGCGCAAGGAACTTACAGCATAACGAACACGCTGATTACCCAAAAAAATAACGACAACGGCTTTGGCGGTTCTCAACTGATCGGTAATATCGTTGAAATCAACTTGGCGAAAAAAGTGATCTATGTTCAATTCACTCAAGATTCTTCCTTTTCAAAAGGAAAGTTTTCTTGGTATCGATGGACTTCTGATGGAAGCTACTTTTATCTTTGTCAAGATCTTACGGGTGTAAACAACCAGAATACTCTCGAACAAGCAAAGGCGGATGACTTAGATACGTATTCGAATACGAAGAATCTCAATGCCGGTTGCGGTTTGAATAGCGGATTTGATCCTTCCGTATGGAGTCGTTTAGAAGTCAGAACCAATTAACAAAGGTAAGAATGCCGGAAAGAAATTTTCCGGCATTCTGCTTCTTCTTAACCGAAAATCGATACCTTTGGATCAAATAGAATGAAAAAAATAGCACTTCTTACTTACATACTTTTCTTTTTGTTTTTCCTTTCTTGCAAAGAGAAATCCAATCAAGACGAGGCCGTGACAGGAGCACTTCTTGCCATCGTTCAAAATCAATCCAACACGACTGCGTCTCGCCCCTGCTTAAATAGAATCGCGATCGATAAGGTCGGAATCTACAATGCAAAAGAAATCATAAGCGCCCCTGGAAACACGGAAAGCGGATTTCAAGATTCCTTATGCGCTGTGGACGGAATCTTAGGACTCGGGAATTTTAACGGATCACTGGATGTTTTTACTTTAGATACGAATGGTGCGGGCGCTTCCCTCATACTCGGATGGAACGGGAAGAAAGTTCAGAATACGACAGGAAACGATTTTATCGTTTTCGAAAATCCATTTCAATCCGGAGGCAATGCCACCACGGTTTTTTTAGAACCCGTTATCGTGGAAGTCGGAAACGATCTCACAAATTGGTGCGGATGGAATCCTTCTTATACGGGTGGAGGCACATTCTCTTCAAATCCGGTGAACTGGCTTCGATTTGCCGGTCTTCGTTATGTGGATTATAATCAAGAGAAAAATCCGATGGATTCCGCCACTCTCTTTGCTTCCGGTGGAGGGGACGGGTTTGATCTTCTCGACGCGAACTTTGGCGCATCCGGGAACGGTTGCAACGGAACTCTGACTAACAATCTTCAAACAAACGGATTTCTTTATGTCAAGCTTACTTCCGCAAAAGCGATTTTGACGACTTTGCCGATTCCAGGTGCAAATGAAAATCCGGACATCGACGGCGTTATTGCAAAACAACTCAGCCCTTAATTAGGAGAATCTAATGGACAAAATAAAACTCATTCTTCAAAAATGGAAAGCGACATTCGCTGAAAACGACGGAATTTCCGCAGTAGCAGTCTTTTTTGCGGGAATCTCACGCTTCCTCCCACATCCTTCGAACTTTACTTCCGTCGGAGCTATGACGGTTTATTCCGGCGCGCGATTGCATGGTTGGAAATCATTCGCCTTGCCTCTGATCTTAATGCTCGTAACCGACTTTGTTCTATCACGTTTGCACGGATTCGAGATGTTTTACGAAGGAATTTCGATCGTTTATCTTTCTTTGATGGTCAACGTTCTGATCGGAAAATTCTTCCTAACCCATCAAAAGAATTTAATATTCGTTTCCGCCGTCTCGATTTTCGCAAGCATCCAATTTTTCGTTCTTTCCAACTTTTCCGTCTGGGCGTTTTCCTCCCTGTATACAAAAACCTGGGACGGATTGTTGACTTGTTATATTGTCGCAATCCCCTATTTCGCAGGTACTTTGTTAGGTGATTTGCTTTACACTTCCGCGTTATTCGGTACTTTAGACCGACTGGAATTGAAGTTTAGAAAGCGCATTTTAATTCCTGAAAACCGGACGGAAAAGGAACTGACTGTTTGAATCAAAACGAACTACGTGCTAAAATCCAAAATAAAATCGATCTGAAAACAAAACCTACCGGCTCTTTAGGGACCTTGGAGTCGCTTGCGCTTCAGATCGGACTGATTCAAAATACTGATTCTCCGGAACTTCGAGAGCCTCATCTTTTGGTTTTCGCAGGAGACCACGGTCTTGCAAATTCCGGTGTCAGCGCTTATCCGAAAGAAGTCACCTATCAAATGGTATTCAATTTTTTGAATGGAGGCGCCGCGATCAATGCTTTCTGCAAACAAAATTCTATCCAACTCAAAGTAATCGACGCAGGAGTCGATTTTTCGTTTCCCCATGATTCCGTTTCCAAGAATTCAGATTTTATCAGTGCAAAGGTCGCCTTTGGAACAAAAAATATCCTGATGGAACCGGCGATGACCAAAGAAGAATGCGCACAAGCAATCGAAAGAGGCGCCTGGGCCTCGACGGAAGCAGTATCAAAGAATTGTAATATAATCGGATTCGGCGAGATGGGAATCGGAAATACTTCCTCAGCTAGTTTGATCACGGCAAGTCTTTTGGACAAGGACCTAAAAGAAGTGACGGGACGCGGAACCGGCTTAAACGATCAAGGTTATCAGAAAAAGATCGTAATTCTGGAAGAATGTCTTAGAAAATACAAGTCGGACTTAAAGACCCCTTTTGACGTTCTTCAATTTTTTGGTGGGTTCGAGATCGCGATGATTGTGGGCGCCATGATCGATTCCGCAAAAAAAGGAAGGATCATTTTAATAGACGGGTTCATCGCGAGTTCCGCATTTTTGATCGCGCAAAGAATGGAACCCTCCATAATCGAAAACGCGATTTTTTGTCATAGATCTGTGGAACCGGGGCATACATATATATTAGAAGAATGGAATGCGACTCCTCTTTTAAATCTTGGACTCCGACTTGGAGAAGGAACGGGTTGTGCGATCGCGTATCCTATCATACTTTCCGCACTCACTTTTTTAAAAGAAATGGCTTCCTTTGAATCTGCGAAGGTAGATCAAAAACATTGATCTTTTCATTCCTACGAGAAGAATGGAATCGTTTCTGCGCTTCGTGGATGTTTAACACAAGACTTCCCGTTCCACCTTTTTATAAATATTCAGAAGAAGCCCTCGCTCGTTCTTCCCGTTACTTTCCGTTGATGGGTTGGATCGTTTCCGTAGGAGCCTCTTTCGTAAGTTACGGGTTGGCCCAAATTCTTCCGATCGAAATTTCCATTCTTTTAGGAATGATCGTAAGCGTATTGATTACCGGAGGATTTCACGAAGACGGACTCGCCGACGTCTGCGATGCGTTTGGCGGTGGCTGGAGCAAAGAAAGAATATTAGAAATTATGAAAGACAGTCGTATCGGAACCTTCGGGTCGATCGGTTTGATTCTTTCTTTAGGATTAAAATTCTTTCTCTTAGTCGGGTTGTTTAAACTTTCTCCCGTAATTTTTTTATTCACGTCCTGGTTTGCACACGCCGCAAGCAGATGGTCCGCTATGATTCTTATGATGTTGATCCCATATGCAAGGGACAACGATCTTTCTAAGTCGAAACCGATCGTAAAAAAGTTATTCGTTTCAGACTTTATCGTTTCCACTTTTTTCGGATGTTTCCCTGCCATTTACTTCATAATCCGTTTTCCCGATCAAATTCCGCGCGTCTTGATCGGGTTTGGATTGGCGCTGATTCTTATCATCTATTTAAAATATTATTTTAAAAAGTGGATCGACGGTTTTACCGGGGATTGCCTGGGATTTACCCAACAAAGTACGGAATTACTTTTTTATCTTGGACTCTTGATTTCTTGGAACTCTTTTTAATCCGACATTCCACACCCGAGGTTCCGAAAGGAACCTGCTATGGGAGAACAGATCTTCCACTTATTTCCGATTTTAAAATCGAATTCGAAAAAATCTCAACCAAACTGGATTCTACTTTGGATCGAATCTATTCAAGTCCAAGTAGACGGTGCAAAGAATTAGCCGAGTTCTTATCAAGGAATTCGAAGGGAACGGTAGAATATTCGGAACTACTGATGGAATTGGACTTCGGCTCTTGGGAAGGAAAACTTTGGTCAGAGATTCCCCATGCCGAGTCCGAATATTGGATGAAAGACTTTGTGAATCAAAAAACTCCGAACGGAGAAAGTTATTTGGATCTTTCACAAAGGATTTCCTTTTTTATAGAGGAAATTCTTCAAACCTATCCGACGAACTCGAAAGTAGGAATCGTAACCCACGCGGGACCGATTCGAGCGTTTCTTTGTAGACTCGCCTCCATTCCTCTTGCGAGCGGATTTCAGTTTGATTTAGAATACGGATCCGTAAGCAAAGTTATCGTCGATAAGAATGAGACAGAATTTTTTTCCAAAGTGATCTATTGGAATCGCTAAACATCCTTGAATCGAATTTGTTTCGATTTAAGAATCCACTCCTTGGTCAAAAATTTGTTTTTTTTAAAATTCCGAATTCTCCCCTCGATAGATTTTTTACAAATAGCCGATAGAAAGAATAGAATGCGCTCTTATCGAAGGAAAGTTTGGATTGTTTGTCTATTGTTCCTTTTTAGCAATCCCCAGAGTGCGTCAGAACTTCCGGGACGTTCTAAACTTTTTATCATTGATGCATCCGGTTCGATGAACGAGTATTTAGGAATTTATCAAAAGATTCATCTTGCAAAAAAGCACGTTAGTCACTATATCTCTTCTCTTCCGCCGGAAACGGATATCGGCTTTTTAGCCTATGGTAACCGAGTTCCAGGTTGTTCCTCTTCGCGTCTTTATCACCCTCTCGAAGCCGGAAATCCGGACACATTTAAAAACCGTTTATTCGGTCTGACTCCCGCGGGAGCGACCCCTCTGGCCGAATCGATTCGAATCGCCGGAACTATCATCGCGCAAAGAAAAAAAGAAACCGAAATCATCCTAGTCACCGATGGTGTGGAAAGTTGTTACGGAGATCCCAAAAAAGAAATCCAAACATTAAAACAAAAGGGAATTCCTTTTAAATTTCATATTCTTGGATTGGGTTTGAAACCGAACGAGGAACAGCAAATGAAATTATTAACCGAAGAAGGAGACGGAACCTATTTCGGAATCGAGGACGATTCTTCGTTTCATATCGCTATGGACTCGCTTAAGAATCGTTCTTCGAACTTCGAGTCCCACACCCCGCAAAAGCAGGAATCAAAATCGGAAATGATGATTTGGTTTGAAAAAATTCATCGAAATCAGGAATCCGATTCCAAGACGGTTTACACGATCGACTTCGGATACAAGACATCAAAAAATCGGAATAACTGCGTAGTATTCAATTTGAAACAAACCCCGCTTCGTTCCAATCCCAGCTTAGGTTCGAAAAGAATCTCGTCTCCGGAAAGTTTAATCTTGAGTAAAAGCGAATGTTTCGATCTCAATGAGGGCAAAGGGAGATTTACGATCGAAATTCCGAAACAAAGCTCTTTGTATGGAGCTTTGGAACTTTGGGATATGACCGAAGTCCCCTCTCCTCTTGCGGTTTCAAAAGAAGAGGAACTCCGTTAGACGTCACAGGCTTAGATCGAATTCGGAAGGAAAACTTACCTTATATTTCAGTTTGATTTCCTGTTTTTGATTCGGTTTAACGTCTATTTTCCATTCTAAAATTCCCGAATCTTTTCTTAGTTCGGAATAGTTCGGAGTTGTGGAAGAATCGATCGTCACCTGAACGCTTTCCACTCCCGAGACGGGAATCGATTCCTGAAAAGAAATCGTCCTGGTTTCTTTTCCGAAATTTTCAAGTTCTACTCGAATCAATTTTTCTATAACTTTGGTTCCTGATAAAAGTCCTTCTTTCGTTTGATTGGATTCTTTCCGATAAACCGCTCGAACCTCATTTTCCGATCCGAAAGAAATTTCCGCTTTTTCACCCGGGCTAATATAACCGAAACTTGAAGTTCCAACCATTCCCGCCTGACGAAACACCGCGGCCTCGCCGGGAAGAATCGGAAAACCGGATAGATTCTTAAAACTACCACGAATGAGCGGATAACGTTTCAATGCAGGAACATAAAGAGCGCTAAAAGCCGCATCGGTCGTAAACGAAGCCAGAGACAACTTCTTCGATTCCTTTCGAGAAAGAAGCGTTACTGGTTTCGAATATCGAAATAAGAAACCGCTTCCGGATTCTTCACTGTTACCCGTTGTCGGATCGGTATTCGCCTCGGGGGTTTCGACTTCCGGCATCGCGCCGGATTCTCCTGCAGTGGTTTGCGTTTGGAGGGTGATCAGATTATCTTTATTCGTTTGTCTTCTTTGATCGTATAACTTTTGACTGGAAAGTCGAGGCCTTCTTCCACTTACGTCCGGACTGGAAGTGGATAATAAAAGATTAATATTATTCCAATCTTCCCCGCTTTCCTGAACGATTTCAGCCAAATATTCCAATTCTATTTTTTCCCGTCCTTCCATACGAACCGAATAGAACGGCTTCCAGGAAACTCCAGCCGACTGATAGGTAAGATTCAACTTGGCTTCTTTTTTTTCTGACCCGTTAAAGCTAACAAGCACCTTTGTGATTCGCGATGCCTTTTCAGAAAGGGAAAGAATCACGTTCAACTTATCTCTCAAATCGGAAAGTTTTTTGCGCAGATCTTTTACTGAACGATTTATTTCCAGGTTCGAATTCAGCGCGTTTTGAATCGCTTGTCTATTATTGTTAAGCGACAAAAACCATCTTTTAGAATCGGCCTCGTTCTTTTTATAGAAAAGATTTTTCGAAACCATTTCCGCGATTTTCAATCTTGTATCGGTAAGAATTTTTTTGAGATTTTTTAAATTGGAATCCTTACTTTCATAAACTTCGATTTCCTTTTCCAAAACTCGGATTTTTTTCTGTAGATCCAGCGCTTCCTCATTGTGAATGATCGCACCCGTTTCGATCCAAGTACTCGACCCGACTACCGAAGCGCCGACTGCGTCAACGGAAGCGACTAAAGATTCGTCTTGGAGTTGAACCGGAAGATTTCGAATCAACAGTTCGTTCACACCCGGCTCCAGTTGAATCTTTCCACTTCGCAAAACTCCCGCAGAGGATTCGTATAAAGTAACGTCTTGAACTTTTAGCTCGATCTCGCGCGCGTTCAACGCGTAATTTACGAGAACGGTTCCAAACAGGAAAACGATTCCGAATTTCAGAGAATACGAACCGAATCGATTTTTTTTCAGAAAGGATTGTTTCATTATCCGTAAATTTTTCATCTCAATATCCTCCCAATCCGGGCGTTCTGATCAGTCGATTTTCAGTCGGGTGGCTTACAGAATATTCAAATTCTATAATCTTTTTTGCACCTGCGGGAAGTTCTATCTTGTAAGTCAAAATCCCTTCCACGTTTTTTTCCGGGATATCCTTTCCAGGTTCGAATCGAATTTCGACGCTATCGTCGACCGTATAAGGAATCCGATCGATCAGAGTAATCGTACTCGTTCTTTTTTTACGATTCTTAACTTCGATGCTTACCTTGTATTTAATTTTGGTACGTGAAGAAATCACTCCTTCTTTTTGTTCAAAGGATGTTTCTCTCCGATTCACAAGTATGTCCCGATCCTGACCAAGTTCCATACGAATCGCCTCGCCCGGTTTACTCACGCTTAGAACCGTATTTCCAAGAAGAGTGTTACCGGAAAAAACTTCCATCGGCCCTGCGAGCAAAGGCTCCCCTTCGGAGTTGGAAGCCTCAACCGTAAGATATGCGCCCGGTCCTGCGATCGGAGAAGTCGCATAACCTGGAATTAACGATAAGGATTTCTTTTTTAGGAATACTTTGTTCAGAGATCGATCCGAGGGAATCGTTTCTTGAATTCCAGAAGAGTATTGATAGTCGAATCCTTCCAAGGGAGAAGGTGGAATCAAACCACCCGGAATTTTTTGGGAGGACAGAATCAGGCTTCCTTTTCGAAGTAGATCCTCCGTGTAAGACTCGATCGAATTCAATTCCTTTCTTGAAAAATCCGAAAGTTTGGAGAATTTTTTAAGAGCCTCTTGTCCGTAATAGTTTGCCTGATCATATTGACCGTTCTTAAAGTTGTCTTGCTGATTGGCCAAATCCGTCTTTAACTGATTGAGATTATCTTCGGTCCTAAGCGAATTCGCTCGATTGGAATAATTTTTCTCTATGATCTGACGGGATTGTTCCATAGGAGCTTGAACCGGTTTTCCGGAATTAATTTCTTGAGCATAACCTTCAGTTTTGGAACTCGGAGCCCGTTTACTTCTTTTTTTCGCTTCTTCTTTTGCCTCTCTTACGACCGACCCGGCCATGGGGGCGGAATCCTGATTTCGAAAGGTCGTTTCTTCGTTCTGCTCGTTGTATTGTTGTTTCGTTCCGTCTACGGTTGCTTGAGTTTGAATTCTCCATTCTCGAACAATGGGAAGATCAATGTCTAAATCCGGATTGGATGCCGTAAAAAAAAGTTTTACCTTATCCCAATCTTCACCGGTATCATTTCGTACGAGCGCAAACCAACTTAGATCTCCGCTTCTGGATTCATCCGTCAACTGTAATGAATATCTTGGAAACCAACTCGCGCCCGGAATCAAATACTTATATTCGATCGAGGCTTCCGTATCCTCGGCGGTTTCCGTTTCGAGATAAAGTTCCTTTCTTTGTTTTGCTTCCAGCCTACCCAAATGATCCAATCGCGCATCAACGACAAGTCCCTCTTCTCGAACCTGATCCAGCGATTCTAATTTCTTTTGTCTAAGCGAAGAAAGTTGATTGAGGTGTTCTTGATATTGTTTTTGAAATCCGGCTAAGAATTCAGGATCGGCAACTTCTTCTTGAAGCGCGTGATCGCCTCTTAATACCGGAGAAATTTTTACGATCGCTTTCTCTTCTTCGATCAATTCTTGAATCTCCGAACTCAACAATTCGATCTGATCGTTGATCGCATCCTGTCTCTTGAGAAGAGAAGCGATTTCTTTCGTTCTCGCTCTTCTTTCCACCTTGATCTTGCCGCGAATTCCGCGTATCTTTACCTTTCGTGAAGAATCGGGAAAACGAACCGAGATTGTTCTTTCGGAAACTTGATCCGGAATTTCACCGAGATAAATCTCCGTACTTCCCGCCTTGACCTTTGCGCGAAGAGTTCTCGTAACATACGCGAAACTCGAATACAAAACCACGGATTGTATGCGAGACGGATCCGCCTTATCTACGTTTGTCGCAACACGTTCGATGGATGTTCTTTCCGGTTCCTCTCCACCTTCTTCTTGTCCTTGCGTGGAAGTGTTCAGAAAAAGTAGGATGAGTAGCAGATTTAGAAATAATTTATTTTTTGTCCGTAACTGCGGAAGGGATTTTTGCATACGGTTTTCTCCAGGAAACCAGAGTTTCTTCTCCACGAAAAGAAACTCTGGTCATCGGCTTGGGTCAACCGTTTTCCCTATGGTTTCAGAACTCGAGGTTCAGAATGTATTTTGTGGTTGAGGCTTTTGACCTTCCACGCTGAAGAATCGTTTCTGGCTGATTAAAAAACTTCCCAATACCGTGAGAGAAACGATCGATCCAATCTGAAGAATTCTCGGTAAAGCCAAGATCCATTCCTGACTTAGGACCATTCTTAGTTTTTCAACGCCGGTAAAATCCATCGGAAATAGGAAAGAAATTGCAACGATAGATCCCATTCTCACGATTTCGGAAATTAAACCGCTGGTTTTGGTTTCGAAGATGGCGCTGATATTCCAAAAAGTCCAGAGGACATAAAAACCGAGAACCAACATCTCAAAAAGTGGAAGTTCCTTTTTGAATTCTATGTAAATCATGGACGCACCGATCCCAAACGCGAATTGAACCGCGGAGTAAGTCATTAACGTGGCCGGAATTTCGGTATTAAATTTTTTATAAGTCTTTTTGTCGATTTCGGGAGGGGAAATAAATTTACCGATATCCGCGGGCATCCATCCGGGAGGTTTGAACCAAATCAAGATCTTATCTTTCCAACTCTTTGTTTTCCAAGAAATTTTAGCTAAATCCTCAAAATGATGAATTTGAGCGTGGATCGGACTCCAAGTTTGGAGAGGCTTTACGATCCCATATATCGGTTCGTCCTCTTCCTCGATAAAAGTCCCAAACATTCTATCCCAGATACAAAAAGTCCCGGCATAATTTTTATCGATATATTTTGGGTTTCTCGCGTGGTGAACGCGGTGTTGGGACGGGGTATTGAAAATATACTCAAACATCCCTAATTTCCCGATCAATCGTGTATGAATCCAAAATTGATAAGCGAAATTAACTTGAATACAGATGACGAACATCATAGGCGAAAAGCCGATAATCGCCAAAGGAAGATAAAAAGGCAGGGAGAAAAGATTTTGGAACATTCCCTGTCTCAAAGCGACGGTATAATTATAGTCTTCGCTTTGATGATGGGCCACGTGAGATGCCCAGAATATATTGATTTCATGCCCGAGACGATGATACCAATAGTAGCAAAGGTCGGCTAACACGTAGCAGGCGATCCAACCAAAAACGGAAGATTCTGAAATTCTAAAAATTCCGAAATTCTGATATACCCACGCGTAAAAGGAAAGCAACGCTACGGTTACAAAAACCGTAAAGACCTGCATATAAATTCCCGCAGTAAGATTGCTTACAGAATCCTTGAATCGATAAACGGGTTTTTTGATCGCGTATCCGGTGATCAGTTCTACGACGAGTAGAACAAAAAAAACGGGAGTGATCAGCTCGATGAGATTTTTTTCCATTGTGGTTCGCTTCCTATTCTCTTCTTTTCGAAGAATCCAATTGAATCGAAACTTAGCGTTTGATAAACGGATCCTTTGCCAAAATTGACTCTGTAGCGAACGCTCGTGTCAAGAAAAAAGGCGATCCAAGCCTATATATGTAGCGCTCCGTTAAATAACGTCCGTTATAAATACCTTGCATTCTCTAAAGAATGAGAAGACACTTGAGTATTGTTTAGAAGAAGATCGTCATCGAGACGCCGACGGTCCAGATATATCCGCCGTAAGAATAATTCGGATTTCTTTCCGTTGGAGTGTATTTATTAACCTCATTGGCTTTTAACTGATGATTCTCGATTACGACGTCGAAGATCAAAGGTTTTCTGAGACGATTCATAAACTTGAAGGTAGTTGGACTAAATACATAAGAAAATCCTAAACTATAAATATTCCGATCAGAATCCATCCAGTTATTTGCGCCTGGCATGGAAGGCAAAGGAGTCGGTCTTGTCGCAAAACCGAGCCTCGTTTTTAAGAATTTGAAAAGCGCATATTCCGCACCGATCCGAAAATTCGTAGTGTCGTGAAGATATAAAGGCTCCGAGTATTTCTCTTTGATTCTCGACAATTTAAATTGGCTCCAGATTTCCCGATTCACATCGAAACTAAGCACCAAACGATCGTTAGGTCGAAATCCGAATCCGTATGAGAAAACTCTCGGATTAAATCCATCCAAAATAGCAAGGTCAAAATCCAACTGAATTCCAAGAAGAGTTGTTTGTGCTCTTGCGGGGACCGGGTCTACTTGCATCACCGTTTCCCTTTTATAGGAAGCGCCCAGGCTGAATTTGCCATAGGAAAATTGCAAACCGTAGGTGGGATTGATCAAGGGTTTTACGGTTAAGATCACTTGTGAGTTTGCAGAAACGGGATCGGGCGAAATTGGAACGTCTTTCATGAGAATACTCCCGGTTCCACCGGCAAGTGCCGTAAAGCCGACTCCCGCAAAGAGACGATCTTTCCAAATTTCAAGCCCTAATCCACCCATGATCGTAGGTCTCTCGTTGCTTACACCCTGTTGCAGATAACGTGGAACGGTCGGATTTTGATCGTTGAGTGTAAGAAGATTTCCGCTTCCAGGTACGATCGCATTGATTCCGAAACGAAAACCACGGCTCATATCGAACATGTCGTTTAAATTAAGAGTAAGACCCAAACCGACAAAACTATCTCGGATCTTATTTAAATTTTGATTTCTAGGCGCCGTCGTATGGGAAGTAGGATTCGCGTACATATACTGAAAGGTCACTTCGTGTACACTTCTTTCCGGACGATTCGCCGGTTTGTATTTGAAAACGTCTTTTGTAAAACCTTCTTTTGTATCGGCCCAGAATCGTTTGTACCAGGGACCCACAACCGCTGGTTGCTGACTTGCAGGATCGTTCGGGTCTACGTTAGGCGGAATCGCTGGAGGAGCATCTTTATTTTCCGGATTCGGATTTTCCGGATTATTTGCTCGAGCCTCTTTTTCGATCGCGGCAAGAATCAAATCTCCTTCCGAAAGCCTTCCCAAACCAGCCGGATTGTAAAACACCGCTGACGAGTTATTCACAATGGCAGTAACTGCGCTACCCATTCCGGCAGCACCCGGATGCGCACCGTAAATATCGCCGTAACTTCCGGCGTAGGACTTCTCGTGAAAGCCGAGACCCAAAAGTACAGTTATCCCTATCGTTCTTTTTAACTTAAAAATTTTCAATTTCGCCTACCCTCTTTCCTATCCAAGCGCCTACAGGAAAGATACCGTCTATCTTCTACGATCTGCTGATATTATTATTAAATATCAGTTATATTTAAAAAGTTCGGATTATTTTATAAAGGAAGGGCGAAAAAGTCGAGAAAAATATCTAAAAAATTAGAGCGTACGTTACAATATTCAATTTATGTTCCCTTTTCTACTGAAGAATTCAAAGATTTTCCACTTTTAGGGAACGTATTTTCGAAATAGATTTTCATAAGATCCGCAAATCGTAAGTATCCCATAAATTTTTCCCGATCTAAAATAGCAATTTTATCCAAGTCATGGTCTATCAAAAGCCTAAGCAAACTCGCCAAAGAATCCTCGGGTTTTCCGAAAGGCGCAGAAGTATCGGTAACATCTCCAACCGTAATCAAATTGCCGGCAACATTTCTTGATTCCAGAGTATGCCTTACTTTCCGAAGGGAAAGAATTCCTAAATATCGATCTTCCTTATCTAAAACGATGTAATCGCTCGCTTGAATTTTTAAGGCTTCTTCTTCAAGCTCCGAAAGAAGAGAATGATCTCTGGCAACGGCGATCGTTCTCAGACGATTCTTCCAAGTCTTTACTTGAATCTCTTCCAAGAAATCGCGATTCATATCCCAAAAATGAGCCGGAGATTGAAATCGAGTTTCCTTCTGCGCTTTGTATAAGCTTAACTTATGACTTAAAACGAAAGTCAAGATCGATACTACCATCAAAGGAGGAAGCAACGTATAACTTCCGATCATTTCGCAAATCATAATCATTCCTGCGATCGGCGCACTCGCGACTCCTGCATAGAATGCTCCCATTCCCACTAGAATAAAAGAAGTTACTGAAAGATCAGGATACATTAGAATTTTCGCAATCGTTCCAACTCCTCCCCCCAACATTCCGCCTATAAACAGCGATGGTCCGAACATGCCCGCGGAACCTCCGGTTCCGATCGTAAAGGAAGTAGTGAGAATTTTCATTCCCGCTAATATAAAAAATAATACTACGAGCCAAAGTCCGGTTCCTTGATAGACTGAAGAAAACAATCCTTGTGTTCCGATCGGATCCTTTCCATCTAAGGCGACTTGCAATATTCCTGCTCCGGTTCCGATCGTTTCCGGCAAAAAGAGTCCGACGGTTCCCACAAACAAACCGCCTAACGCAGGTTTAATGATAGGCGATATTTTAAGCCTTCCTGAAATCGTTTGCACTTTTCTGAAAATTCTTATAAAAATATCGCCGCATAAAAAGCAGAGAACGCCCAGTCCTAGATAAAATATGAGATCCGTATATCGAAAGAATTCGTTGTCAGCGACTCGGTAGACGGTTCTAAAACCGTTTAGACTCGAATAAACGAGATAGGCTGAAACCGAAGAAATAATACAAGGAATCAAAGAATCGCTTTCAATGTCTTCTCTGTAGATCATCTCTACGGATGTCAAGGCTCCGCCTAACGGAGCGTGGAAAATTGCACCTAACCCACCCGCTGTTCCCGCGAGCAACAAAGTGCGTCTCGCTCTTGCCCCTGCCTTGAGAAGAGTCGCCAGCAACGATCCAAAACCGGCTCCGATCTGAGAGATAGGACCTTCCTTCCCGCCACTTCCACCGCTCGCAAGCGTAAAGACGGTTGCAACCGATTTGATAAGCGACACTACGGGATTCATCTTTCCTTCCTGATTGTGAAAAGAATCGATCATCGCATCGGAACCGGTTCCTCCGGACTCCGGAGAAAAACGATTCACAATCCAACCCGTCAAAAGACCGCCAACTATGGGTAATAAAAAAACCAGCCAGGGTCGATATTCGTCTGTAAAAGGAATTCCCCAGTTTACTGTGTCCTGAGATTCGATGAGAAATTCTCCGGAAGCATGTGGAAGAGCTAAGCCGGCGGCACGATCTAAAAACAAATATTCGGATACTGCAAGGATTCTTGAAAAAAGATAGGCTCCTAGTCCCGATACGATTCCGGTTAGAATACAATAGAAGTATAATGATCTCCGTCCGCTGATTCTAAATAAAGGTTGTTTTGCTTCTTTCATCTTCGTTGCCGAACAAAATCGGTCCTTTAAAGAAAACCGATCGGTTGAAAAAGAAATTCTCTAACTTCAGAATTTAAAAGAGTAAGACAACTCGAACAAACGATTGTGAGTCGTAGTATCCTCTAATGCGCCCGTTGCACGATACAACCGCGGAATTGCAATCGCCGCGATGAAAATTCCGCTGTATTTTGCGTCGAAAATATTTCCGCTCGGCCCGTGTTTATTCAAAAGGTTGTCTACAGTACTTTTCTTATCGTTATTACTCATCACGAAATAATAAGCGAGTCCGCCTATGAGTAAGTCCGTAAGTAGATAAAAGGAAGATCTGGAAAACGCATCCGCAGAAGTGTAAACCGGGGACTTGCGGGCGTTGTACATTACGGAAAAAGCGGGCGAAATTAAGTTTAAACCTTGGGAAACAAGGTGGGATTTCTTTTCCAACTTTTCGAAACGTTCTTCAACTTGCGCGGTATTCCCGGTTACCGTTCCGATTCCATTGGCGTCCTTTCTTTGCAATTCTTCCTGAAAATAATTCCGAAATGCTTTTTCCATTCCCGCTTTTGGAGCTTCAATTCGCATAATGCTCACATTATCCCGTTTCGCGAATTCTCCCAAATAAATGTTAAACGAATATCTTGAGTACCAAGGATTCGTATAATGATATTTAAAACCTTTTGTCTTTTTGCTGAGTTTTACGGAACCTTCGGCAAACTTATTCAATGCCGAAAAAACTTTCATGTTATTATCTTCGATTTTTCCTTCGATCTCGATTACTTCTGACGCAAACGAAGATGCGGTTACCAAAAAGAATAGAATCGAAACGATATAAAAACGTTTCACTGAATATCTCCTCCTTTGATAAACGCGATCAAAAGCATGATGGAATTATAACTAACATGTGCGGAGATCGAATACCAAATGTTGCCGGTTCTTAGATAGAAAAGCCCGAAGAACATTCCCACAAAACTCAATAAGATCGGAACACTCACAGATGATTGGCCGCTATAATGTACGAGTCCGAAAACCACCGAGGTGAACAACAGACCTGGCATCTCCAAACCCTTCGCTTGAAACTGTTTGAGGCAAAAGCCTCTAAAGAATACTTCTTCGACGATTCCTGTGATCAATCCTACGCTGTACAAAGCCCAGAGTAACAGGGAACGATTCCCTTTCATCTCTCTAAAAAGAATTTCTTGAAATTCATTCGGTGTTTGTTTCCCAAAAATTTTGGTGAGAAAAAATCCGAAGACGATTACGAACAAAAAGACCAAGGCTCCCAGCCCGGCACCCGTAAACATCGTCTTTAGAGTAAATGGATCGCTCAAATTGGAATACTCTGCTTTGAAAAAACGCCCAAGTATGAAGTAAGCCGGAAGAATAAAACAAAGAGCCCAAATCAATCGATCAACGATCAGTAACCAAGGTTTTTCCTTAACCATAACCTCGATATAACGTTGATAGATCTGCTTCGTATCGGTTTGAATTTCCTTTTGAAATTTTTCCGTTGTTTCCTTATAAATTTCCGTCTGAGTCTCTTTGTCCAAATAAGGAAAGTCGCTCGGTAGTTCTTTGGAAATCAAGACCGTAATTACGACCGAGGTGGCGATTAACGGAAGAAGAACATAGGTTCCGAGAATCAAAACGAGAAGTTGCTGAAATGCAATAAATACCGGTTCAAACGGTTTGTTTTTCGGGTTACCGGTAGTTTCTAAGGATTCCATTGGATCGGGAGTCTCGGTTACAAGCATTTCTGTCTCTTTTTTTGCGTCATTGTTTTTTTAGAATCAGCCGATTCTACTTGTATAAGACCATGATACGATCTCTCTGGTATCCAATCGGAATGATTACCGTGATCCTCGCGGTTATTTTTTTCGAGAATCCAATCCACTCCCGTCAGAAATCGGAACTTCTTCGAAATCTCGATTATAACAACCAATCCATCAAACGCCTCCGGGAAGACGTAAAGAACAACCTTCGAATTTCAGTCTCCAATTTAGAGAGATCGGAACTGACCTCTCTTGAATTCTATCGATACGTAGTGAAGAAAGAAGACAATTTCTTCAAGATCATGGCAAGAACGGGAATGGACATCGATACCCTTTCTTCCGTAAATAGCCTTTCTTCCCCTTATGATATTTATCCTGGAATGGAACTCATGATTCCGAACATGCGCGGAATTTATGATTCGGACGAAAAAGATAACTCGCCTTCCGTTCAGAAAAAACTTTCCAAAAAATACAATCTCGCTGAGAAGTTTGTGAGCTACGACGAAACCAAAGGAATGTGGTTCATTCCTGGTAAAGGACTTCCGAAAGAAGAAAGGTCTTTTTTCTATGGAATGGCTTTTTTTCGTCCGCTGGGCGACGAAGGCATTATTTCTTCTCGATTCGGCAAAAGAAAAGATCCGTTCACGAGAAAAGAAACCTTTCACGGAGGACTGGATATGGCCGCCGAGGAAGGAACGGCCGTTTTTGCATCCGCAGACGGTGAAGTTTCTTTCTCCGATAAAAAAGGCGGTTACGGCAATTTAGTCGTGTTGAATCATAGGCTCGGCTATGAAACGTTATACGGTCATTTAAGTTCGATTTCAGTGAAACCTGGTGAAAAAGTTCGGAAAGGTCAAAAGATCGGAGAGGTCGGTCAAACGGGAAGAGCCACGGGTAATCATTTACACTTTGAAGTGAGACGATTCAACCAAAGGCAAAGACCGGTTTTTAGGGATCATGCTTAAAAAAATCACACTTTTTATATTCGTCTTTATACTAACCTCGCTGACATTCTTAGGCATCTTATTTTTACGCTCCGGTAAGGTTGTAACGGAAAGTTATCTTCCGGATTCTCCTTTTGATACGGAGAAGAACAATCATCTGTTGGAAGCCGAGTGGATCCATAAGGACGTATTAGAACAACCTTATGGAATCGCAATCGACACATCGGGATTTATCTACACCGGCACAAAAGACAAAAAAATAATCCGAATTCGCACAAACGAAAAGGTGGAAGTTTTTGCGACGCTTGAGGGTCGTCCTTTGGGAATGAGTTTTGATAGCCAAGGAAGTCTTTTAGTCTGCGTGGAAGAAGTTGGAATCGTATCGATACGAAAAGACGGATCTCAAAAAATTCTCATATCGAAATTGCCGGATGGAAATCCTCTACGTTTTCCTCATGCGATCGACATTGCGAAAGATGGTAGAATCTACTTCACAGTTTCCAGCAAGACGTATTCTTATCAGGAATCCTTTTTAGAGGAATTGTCCGCTCTTCCGAACGGGATGATTCTTACTGCGGATAAAAACTTGACTTCATTAGAAATATTGAATGAAGAATTGTATTACCCGACCGGAATCGCCTTGTCTACGAACGAAAATTTTCTCTTAGTCACGGAACCGTTTCGTCACAGAGTTTCATCCGTTCCACTCTTCGGTTCGAAAAGAGGAATCGAAAAATTCTTTCTAACGAACATACCGGGTATTCCGGGATTGATATCGAACGAAAGCGGTTCTTTCTGGATCGGAGTTCCATTTTATCGAAACGAATTTTTGGATAAAACGCAGGAATATCCCGAGATTAAGAATCTTTTGGGAGGACTTCCATACTTTTTATTTGCGAGAAATTCGCCGAGGGGATTTGTAATAGCCATGAACGATTTCGGAGATATCACGGCAAACTATCAGGATTTTTCCGGAACTTCGATCAGTGGAATCACTTCGGTTGTAAACCATGCCGGAAACGTTTACTTAGTTTCTTCGACGCAGGGTAAAATCGCAAAGATGAAACCCGTCGTCGAAGAAATTCGTTTTTTCTAATATTCTTACATTGATCCTAATGCTTCTCTAAATCTTTCGAGAGGAAAACGGTTTACGAAATCACCGAATTTTTCACCCGGAGCTCCTTCCTCTTTCCAGAGAATAAATGCTTTTTCGAGTTGGGCCGGGATATCCGTGAAAGCGACTTTCTTCGCTACGTATTCTCCCACTTTCGTTCCTTCCGAATCGGCTCCGAAAAATAAGGAATACTTTCCACCGGCTTGCTGACCCACGATTCCTACTTCCGCGGAATACGGTCTTGCACATCCGTTCGGACATCCAGTCATTCTTACAACCGGCGCACGATCGCTGAGCCCGTGCTTTTCTAATACTTTCTGAATTCCGTTTAGTAACTCCGGGAAAGTTCTTTCGGATTCCGTAAGAGCCAAACTGCAAGTTGGAAGTGCGGGACAAGCAAGGGCGCGATCAAAAAGTGGGTGCGGACTTTTCGGACTCACATTCAATTCTTCTAATCTCTTTTCGATCTTTGTTTGATCCGCTTTTTGAACTCCGATCAAAATCAAATCTTGATCCGCAGTGATCTGAACACCGAGTTTGTAAGTTCCGATAATTTCTTTCAGAGCGGATTTAAGAGGTTTTCCCGGAAAATCCTTGATTCTTCCTGCAAGCGTATGAAACCCGAGAGAAAGTGTTCCGTCCTCTCTTTCCGTCCAACCCAAATACGAAGGAGTTTCCCAGGATGGAAGCGCTTTGTTCAGATCAAACTTCGTCTTCGAACGGGATTCTACTTCTCCTCTAAACCATTCTACGCCTTTATCAGCAAGAACGTATTTCAAACGCGCGTGTTTTCGATTGGTGCGATCTCCAAAATCCCTGTGAGCGGTGACGATCGCTTCCGCAACGGCGACTAACGCGCCTTCGGGAATCCATCCTAAAAGACTCGCGGCCCGTGCAAACGTTTCCGGCTTGTTATGAGTCATTCCGAAACCGCCGCCTGCAAAAACAAAATAGCCGTCGATCTTACTTCCGTCAGAATTCAGGGTAGCGGCAAAACCCATGTCGTTTGCATAGATATCTACGGTGTTGTTTCCGGCGAGAGTGACCGCAATTTTGAATTTTCTAGGAAGATAGGTTTTTCCATAGATCGGATCTTCTTCGTCTTTATTGATTTGTTTATCACCTAACCAGACTTCTGCGTAAGCGTTTGTCTTAAATTTAAAATGGTCGGACAGGAGTTGAGCTACTCCGTCCAAAAGTTGAAGGCTCTTTTTGCCGTGAGGATTCACGGCTTGGGTTACGTTTCTGACAACATCCCCGCATGCTCCCATGCTGGAAAGATTGATCTTATTGATTTCCTGCATCACATCGCGAAGATGAAAGATTCTCAAGGTATGAAGCTGAACCGATTGTCTCGTTGTTAAACGAATCGCACCACCGCCGAATTTATCTCCAAGAGCGTCCCAGACCAAATATTGTTCCGAAGTCAGTCTTCCACCGGGAATTCGTCCGCGAATCATGAATGTAGTCGGCGCTTCTACGTCGTTTCCATTCTCGTCCTTCTTTCGATCTCTATCCTTTTGCTGATAAAGGCCGTGAAATTTCAGGAGCTGTTTTTCATCCTCTTCGTAAGAATCGATGTTTTGGTCGATTCCCTCGGCGATTTTTCCTCTGAGATTATTTGAGTTCAGTTTAATTTCTTCAACCGGCGATAGTTCTTTTGTTTCTGACATGGTTTAGATTTTTCCTTTTTCGGGTTTATGATTTCGTTCTGTTATTTTTGGTTTGCTGATGCGCTGAAATATTCTTCTTTGAGAGTTTGTAAAAGATTCTTTAGAATTCTTTTTCTACGTTCCGGATCGGGTAAAATCGATTTGAGTTCTTTTCTAAAATCGATCAATTCTTGAAAATCTTCTTCGTGATCGGTTGGAATGAGCTCCTCCAATGCGGACTTGACCACTCCGGATAAACCGGCGAAGTTTCCTTCCGTTGAAATCGCGATTCTCAGCGGTCCGCGATCCAAGACAGCCGCCGAATAAAAATCGCAGTTGGAAGGATCGTCCGCACAATTGATCCAAATCTTCCAAGAATGCGCATATTCACAAAGCCTGCGGTTCAATTCGGAATCGTTCGTCGCGGAAAATACTAACGCACGGCCTTGAAGGTCCGAAAAATCGACGGATCGATATTCCACTTTGATTTCCGGATGTTTATCTAAGATGGCGAGAACTTCTCTACATGCTTCCAGAGTGATCACGGTAATTTTCGCCCCGCAATCAATCAGATGAGGAAGTTTCTCAAGGGCGACTTTTCCACCACCGATCAAAAGAATATTCTTATTTTCTAAATTAAGAAATGCAGGATATTTACGACTCATTCTTTCCCTCCGAAATTTGTGAGAAGAATGCGGTCGATTTGTCTTTCTGTAAAAACTGAACCACCTTTCCGATATAGACGATACCGGGTCCTTTGGTTCTTTTTTCAAGATAAGAATTTGAGGCTTCTTTGAGAGAACAGGTTTGAATTTTGCAATTTGCGAGCGATGCATTTTCGACAAGAGCCACCGGAAGTTCTTCCGAGCTTCCATGATCCAGAAGCAGTCTTGCTATTTTAGGAAGCGAAGTTGTTCCCATAAAAAGAGCGATCGTTCCTTGGAACTTCGCAAACCATTCCCAATCCGTTTCTTCATTGAGAACGGTATGTCCGTCCATAATCAAAACCTGACGAGAAAGTCCTCTGTGCGTTAAGGGAAAGCCTGCGAAAGACGACCCCGCGTTGAGAGAACTCACGCCGGGAATGATTTCATATTCTATATTATGATTGATTAATGTGATTAATTCTTCTCCGCCTCGCCCGAAAACGAAAGGATCTCCGCCTTTGAGACGAACCACGTCTTTCCCGGAAAGAGCGTAGGAAAGAAGGAGCTGGTTTATTTCTTCTTGAGTAGCTGAATGAGCACCGGAACGTTTGCCGACGTAGTGAACGATCGCGTCCTTAGGAAAAATTTCCAAAAAAGAAGGATCCAAAAGCGCATCATACAAAATGACTTCCGATTTTGTAAGAATCCGATACGCGCGCAGAGTCAAGTCTTGCGGATTTCCCGGACCGCCGCCAACGAGAAAAACCTTTCCCGGTTTTATCGGATTGGATTTAGAATCGGAGACCAACATAAAGTCTAGGCTCCAACTCCGGTAATCATACCGGCGCCGACGGTAGAATTGGTTCCCTCGTCTACGAGGATAAAACTTCCGGTGGTACGATTGATTCTATATTCGTCGAAACTCATCGGCTTTGCGGTTCTGATTTTGATTTTTCCGATTTCGTTCAACGTGAGACCTTTTCCTGCGTCTTGTTTTTCGTGAGTATCAGGAGCGACTTTGAATTCGATCTCTTTCACGATCGCCTTTACTGCGTTTGTTGTTTGACGAAGAAGGTATTTATTCCCCGCCAAAAGAGATTTAGAATCCATCCAACAGATATTGGCTTCGATGTCCTGAGAAACGATCGGAAGATTGTCCGATTTTACGATCATATCTCCACGAGAAATATCGATCTCGTCTTTGAGACGAATCGTGACGGACATAGGAGGAAAGGCCTCTTCGACTTCTCCTGCATAAGTATCAATCGCTTCGATCGTGCTCGTAAAACCGCTTGGTAAAACGGTGATAGCATCACCCTTCTTAAAAATTCCACTGCGAACCTGACCGGCATAACCGCGGTAGTCATGGTGTTCGTCCGAAAGAGGACGAATAACGTATTGAACCGGAAAACGCGCGTCTTCGAAATTCTCATCACTTTCGATATAAACTTCTTCCAAATGGGAAAGGAGAGTTCTACCTTCATACCAGGAAAGATTTTCGGATTTATCTACGACGTTGTCTCCGTTGAGAGCGCTGATCGGAATAAATTCAATATCCTTAATATCCAAGCGAGCGGCAAAGTTGAGGTATTCTGCTTTGATCTCTTCGTATCTGGATTGGGAAAATTCCACGAGGTCCATTTTGTTGATACAAACGACGAGGTGAGGAATTCTCAACATAGAAGCGATATAAGAATGTCGATACGTCTGCTCGATCACGCCCTTTCTCGCGTCGATCAAGATAATCGCAAGATTGGAATTGGAAGCTCCCGTCACCATGTTTCTCGTATATTGAACGTGGCCCGGAGCGTCGGCGATGATGAACTTCCTTTTCGGAGTGGAAAAATATTTATAAGCGACGTCGATCGTGATTCCTTGTTCTCTTTCGGCCTTGAGTCCGTCCGTAAGAAGAGCCAAGTTGATCTGGCCATTGTTTCCTCTGCCGGTTTTTTCGATCGCTTCGAGTTGATCCTCAAAGATGGACTTACTATCATAGAGAAGTCTTCCGATCAAAGTGGACTTCCCGTCGTCCACGCTTCCCGCGGTAATAAAACGTAATAAATCCATCAGAAGTATCCTCCTCTTTTTCTATCTTCCATAGCGGCTTCGGAACGTTTATCGTCCAATCTGGAACCGCGTTCCGTGGTCCGAGTCGCCTGAATTTCGAGGATGATATCGTCGATGTTATCCGCTTGAGAATCGACCGCCGCAGTGCAGGTCATGTCGCCTACGGTGCGAAAACGAACGATCTTATCTTCCACACGATCATTCGCGTCGATCGTGATAAACTTAGAAACAGGAAAGAGAAGATTCTCGCGATAGATGATCTGACGAGTATGAGAAAAATATAAAGAAGGAAGAGCGATGTTTTCCTTACGAATGTATTCCCAAACGTCCAACTCGGTCCAATTGGAAATCGGAAATACGCGAACATTTTCACCGGGACTGATCTTACCGTTGTAGATATTCCAGAGTTCGGGTCTTTGCAGTTTCGGATCCCACTGACCGAACTCGTCGCGAACTGAAAAAACTCTTTCTTTGGCCCTTGCTTTTTCTTCGTCCCTACGAGCGCCTCCGATACAAGCGTCGAATTTGAATTCCGCAATCGTATCGAGAAGGGTCACGGTTTGGATTCCGTTTCTACTCGGGAATTTACCTTTTTCTTCTACAGCTTTTCCTTGATCGATGGAATCTTGAACGTAACGAACGATCAGCTTCTCACCGATTTTGTTTGCGAGTTCGTCTCTGAAATCGAGGGCTTCTTGAAAGTTATGACCTGTGTCGATATGCACCAGAGGAAAGGGAAATTTCCCGGGACGAAACGCCTTGAGGGCAAGGTGAACTAACGTGATGGAATCTTTTCCGCCGGAGAAAAGAAGAGCGGGTCTTTCAAATTGGGAAGCGGTTTCACGAAGAATGTAAATCGATTCCGCTTCAAGTTGTTCGAGATGTGTAAGTCTGGATTTATTCATAGTTGAATTCATATTGCTCTTTTCGGACCGGACTTCTGACGGACTAATTTTCCGTCCACAACGTGGAGTCCACATTCTTGATTGTCTTCTTCCCACCACCATCTTCCGGAACGAATGTCGTCTCCGGGCGCAACCGCACGAGTACAAGGCGCACAACCGATCGAAGGAAATCCTTTACTGTGAAGGACGTTCACTGGGATTCGATATGTCGCAATAAAGTCCTGGGTTCTTTCCAGAGTCCAATCAAGGATCGGATGGTATTTTAGAATATTACGGGAAGAATCCAGTTCCACTTTTGTGAGAGATCCTCTGGAATCCGATTGTTCGGAACGAATTCCGGTGATCCAAAGTTTGGTATCTTTCAGAGCCCGATTGAGAGGCTCCACTTTACGAATGTAACAACATTCTTTTCTGTTATCGATGGAATCATAAAAGCTATCGGGACCTTTTGTGTTGATCAGATTTTGTACCGCGATCGTATCCGGAAAAAAAGTTTCGATCTTTTTTCCGTAACTCGCATTCGTAAGTTTATGGAGATCATAGGTCTCGTTAAAGAGACGCCCCGTATCCAAAGTAAAGACTCGGATTTTTAAATTTCTAGAGAAGATTACGTGGGTAATAACCTGGTCCTCAATGCCTAAGCTCGTAGAGAAGGCCGCAGACTCTCCGAACTCCTTACTAATCCATTCTAAGGAGTCTTCCAGGCTAAGAGATGCAAGTTTTTGTTCTAATTCTTGCGGTGACATATTCGTGATAGCTCAGTCTTGAATTGAATGCTCACGCATCCAGCTTGATTTTATAATTGAACCAAGAAATAGCTTAAATTTCGGAAAAAAGGGAGCTATTCTTTTACCAAAGTTCTATATATTGGATTTTTTGTAAACTATATTTGATTTAAGGCTCTCCTTTGGGACAAATTCTCGGAATTACTGGAAATTTCTGAAAAGAAGATCCGAATTTTGTAGGAACTCCTAGATCCCCCGCGGAAACACGCGCCCCCACCCTGATTGGGTGGAGGAGGAGGGCTCGCGGGAAATTTTCCGAACTTTCCCCTTATCACAAAATGCCGCCCTTTGCAACGAAAAACAAAATCGCTCATTTGTAGGAACTCCTACAGAAAGTATTGGAAATTCTGATTCGACAAACTCCAATCAGTTTCAATGGAAATCGTTTCGGTCTTAAAAGGCTTTTTTCGGAAGAATTCAAAGATCTACAAACTACTTTTTGGATTTTATGGTTCGCTCTTTCTGATCCTCTTTTTCAACGAGGAATACGGATATCCCATTCTTACTTCGAAACATTTTCCAACAAAGTCGATCGCCACGGTAGGAATTTATGGAATTATAATATTTTTATTTTATTTGAATCTTTCACAAAAAAGAAAACTTCTTCTGCGAAAGAAAGGCTCCGCTGGGTTTCTGGTCGTATTCTGGATTTGCCTGATCTGCCTTGAACTTTTAGATCTACCATATGATAAAATTCTCATATACTTTCCTAGGGAATCCATGTTTTGGTCTTGGAAGGTTCTCAAACAAACGGTCCAATTATTTCCTCTCCTCTTGATTCCTTTAATCTATGATTTCTACAGAAATAAATTCGATCCGATCCCATTTGAAAAAAAGAAAAACGTTTCCTACTTTCCGATTTTGATCATCGGAATCGTTCTCTCCGCAATCGGATCTTTGATTCCCGGATTTAAGGAATTTTATCCGAGGGCGCCCTTGAGCAACGAACAATTCTTCTATCATGCTACTTGGATCACAACTCTGATCTTTGAGACCGTATATCTCGCGACTTTCTACTTTACAGAATTCTTTTTCAGAAAATTTCTCATCCGTTATCTTTCATCAGCGGGAAGATATCACGCGGTGGGAATGAGTGCGCTTGTTTACGGACTGGTGCACTTTCAAAAACCGAACGGTGAAATCCTGAGTTCGTTTATCGGAGGTTTGTTGATGGGAGCTTTGAGCATTCGAACGCATTCGATTCGAGGGGGACTTTACGCGCATATCGCACTCGCGGCCGGAATGGAATTTTTTACAGGAATCTATCTTTGGGAAAAACTGATATAAGTTTCGGGCGACTCCTGCGCCATACATCGCATCGATTCAAAAAGAAACGAATCGTGAGTCGGCGCAGGACCGGGCTCTTCATTCCAATCTGCAAAGCGCTATCAAAACTCTTTGAACAAAGAAGAACAAAAGCGAAACGATAGCGCATTGCAGGATTTCCATTTCGATCCCTGTCGCAAAACTTGTAAAAAAATCGATTTGACCCCGAATAGAAATTCTTTCCAAAACAAATCCTATCCGTTTCAAATTGGTAAAATAGAAAAGGCCATTCAAAAAAAAGTCCTTTCCGCTTTCCCTTCCATTGAATCCGTATTGCTTCGAGTTAAGTTTACCAGCTCGTCGAAGAGAACCGAAATGTAGGAACTCCCATCGGAATTGAACGGGAATATCCCGTTACAAAGTTCTTAAACCGGTTCGGAAGCGAATCCGTGGAAACTCCCACATTCTTAACTTAAGCGGGACGAATATGACAAACGATTTCTTTTCTGATTTCAGAAGAAGTCCACACTTTCAAAAGTCATGAAGTTTTTCTTATAGTCACGGGAAACCTTTCACTTTTACGATACAAGCCCCACGAATCGGAAATTGTTCGACCTCTTTTGAAAACTTAGGCTCCACTGCGGAAGACCAAAGATTTCCTTCGATCTCTTCGCAAGATGGGGCGGCGATAAACCAGTCTCTTTCCAAACGATTTTTCCCGAAACGGAATTCTTCTTTCCTTCGTTTTTCCCGAACTTCTTGACGATTGATAAAACCTGCCCGAAAGAACGAAAGTGTCAGATCCGGCCGATTGTGATGTTCCAGAGGAAGTCGGTTCCAAAAGACGGATGCTCTGTTTAGATTCTTTATAAAAACTTCTTCTGCGTCGTTTGCCGTATAAAACAAACTCCGATCAACTCCCGAAAAACACAGATTGGTTTTTTCCCAAACGTTGAAATGATTATAAGTAGAATAACCTGCGAACAATATTAAAAATACAGAATACACAATTCCTGAAAGAAATATTAATTTTTTAGAAACGAACCTTTCATAGCAAAAAACCCCGATCGAAACGAACATCGCCGGATACAAATGATAGATATGTCTTGGTTGATGATTCGGAGTCATCAAAGTCAATCCTAGGATCGAAACAAAAATGGAGAGTATGAGAAAGAAAGAAGCTTCGATTCGTTTTTCTTTTTGATAAATAAGAATTCCAAAACAAAGTCCCAAAAATAAACCGAACAAAAGAAATGCGCCACCATAAGGCGCATACGAAGAATTCTCCAAAATCTCCCGAAAGTAAGTCAGGGAAAAAATGGATCCGTCGCTTTGTCCCGGCATTAACCCGGCTCCCTGAACGTGTCCGATCGTGCTACTCGAACTGGAAAATCGATCCGGATGTAATAAAACCCAGGAACCGATCGGAAAAATACAGTACGTCCAAAAATTCTTCCAGACCGAAGAAATTTCCTTCTTGGAAGAAGACTCTACCTTTTCGAAACGAATGGAATAAAATTCTTTCCAAAGAGAATAACTGACGCTGATCCAAAAGATAAGAGCGCCCGCATAACGCAAAAGTCCTTTTGTTTTACCAGGGAGGATCTCTTTGGAAAAAAGAACGGAAAGGATGATAAGAAGAATTCCGATGAGAATTGGGATCGTTTTTTTTATATTTTCTCTATAAGAATTTGAAATTCGAAAAAAGAGATCTTTTGTTTCTTCGAAACGAAATACGAAAAAAAAGAAACAACCGAAAAAGACAAAGATGTAACCGTAAGGATATTTTGTATGAAACAAAACGTTTACGCTAAAAAATAAAAACCAAGGAGAATAAGAATCGGTATTCAGCGCTTTCTCTTTATTCATCTCCCGATCCGCGTCGTTGTTCGAATTTTCTTCGGATGAATCATAGTTTTGCAATTCCCAGAGTGCAAGAATCGCGGGAAGATAAAACAATCCGCCTTGGATCTCGAGCATTCCGGAAAAAGTATAATGCATCCATCCGGGATTTTGCAACAAAGGACCCCAGAAAATCGGAAACAAAAATGCGATCGCGATCCAAGAACGTGTTTCGGTAAATCGAAAGAGAATCCATGGAACGATGCAGAATAAAACGATCAACTCCCCAAACGTAAACAAGGAAACAGGACTTCCGCCCGGACCAAAAAAGAAAACGATCAACGCTTCCGGGAAATTACGAAGCACGGGCCAAGTCGGAGAATCGAAGGTCAATCTAAGAAGCGTCAAAAGATCGAAAGAGCGAAACGCTTCCGCCATTCGAATCGAGGTAACCAATCGAGCATCGGGATCCCAAGTCAAAAAGTTTTGATTGGGACAAAAGTTAAGAAATTTAAAATAGAGTTTCTTGAAATAGAATCCTAAAATGACGAACTGCGGAAGTAAAAGTCCAATGGAAAGAAGTTTTGAAAATCGGAAAATCTCGGAGAATCGCATAATGAATAAAAGGAATCAATACAACTTCTTCTTACTCTCGATCAGAAGTCGAATCGGAATCTTTCTTTTATTCTTCTTTTTTTATCCACTTCTTGCCGACGAGCGACCCTTTGTTTTTCCGAAAGATCATTCGTTTCACTCCCGATACAAAGTGGAATGGTGTTATTTCGTAGGCGTATTAAAATCTGTCGAAGGAAAAGAATACGGATACGAACTCAGTTTTTTCAAAGGAACATTCGGGAAGAATAAGGAAGTCTTTCCCGTTCATTTCGCCATCTCCGATTTCGAAAATCGAAACCACAAGATCGCCCAGACCATAGAACGCAAGTTAGGTGGAATGGCCGGTTATGACTCTGAAAAAATCTTTAGCGGAAATTATTCGATGAAAATTCTTGGGAAAACGGAATTCCATCTTTTGGCGCGGGATCCTGAAAATTCTTCCCTTTCCTTAGATCTAAAATTGACCGCGAAACCATCGGACATTCTTCTGCACGGTGATAAGGGGAAATCGATCAAGAGCAGAAAGAATCCGAATTTCTATTCTTATTATTATAGTGTCCCCGGACTTTTTACAAAAGGAGAACTTAGGATCGGAGAAAAAAAAATCCAAATCGTAAGCGGGGATTCTTGGATGGATCACGAATGGAGTAGCCCTTTCGATTCTTCTGAGAACGCTGAACTTTCGAATCAGTCCAATTCCTGGGATTGGATTTGCATTCAACTGGAAGACGGAACGAAGATTATGGCGTTCAATTTTAGAGAATCTCCAAATTCAAGATCGGAATCCTTTGCCAGCGTTAGATTGAGTTCTGGAAAAAAAACCGGCTTGGAGCGCGAAGGAGAGGTTTTATTTTCTCACGATTCTTCAAAATGGAAAAGTAAAACGACTCAAAAGGAATATCCTCTTCGTTGGAATCTAATCACGGCTTCCTCGGAAAAAGAAGCGATTCTGGATTTAAAAATCGAGCCCGTTTTTGAAGATCAAGAATTCGATTCTAGACCGACGACCGGATTCAGTTATTGGGAAGGAGCCGTTCGGATTTCAGGAACTCGAGAAGGAAAAAAAGTCAAAGGGACCGGTTATCTAGAACTGAAGGGAAATCAGAATTAGAAGAAAATCAGCGGATTCTTTGATTTCTCTTAACATTTATCCAAATTCTTTTTTTGAAAAAGACTTTGTCTTGTGATCTGTTTCCTCGAAACTGTTTTTCCGGGAGACGGATATGAAATGAAAAAATATTTCCTAAAACGATTTCTTCTCATCATTCCGACTTTATTGGGAATGACGTTTATCGTTTTTTTGATCTCTCATTTCGCGCCCGGCGGACCGCTCGAAACGGAGATCGCAAAGATCCGAGGTTATGCGAACGCACAGGGCGGAAGCGCGAAGACGATTTCCGAAGAAGAAATCGACATCATAAAAAAAAGACTCCATCTGGATAAGCCCGTCGGAATCGCCTATCTCTACTGGCTCAAAGAAATTCTAACTTTTAATCTTGGAGAATCCAGGCTTCACAGCCGTCAAGTCACGGATTTGATTTTGGAAAAGTTGCCCGTCTCTCTCACGTTCGGACTTTCCGGATTTCTTCTTTCGTATCTCATTTGTATTCCTCTCGGAATCTCGAAGGCACTTCGAAACGGAGAGAAGTTCGATATCACAACAAGCGGGATCATTCTAATCATCTATTCCATTCCCGCGTTCGCATTCGCGGTTCTTCTTCTTTATACGTTCGCTTCTGGAGAACTTCTTTCCGTCTTTCCCCTTGGTCACGAGGTCTCGGACGAATATGAATCTCTTTCCACTTGGGAAAAAATATTCGATCGAATCCAACACATGTTTCTTCCGGTAATCTGCTACGTCTCCGGTTCCTTCGCCGTTCTTACTCTTTTGATGAAAAATTCTCTTCTGGATCAAATCTCGAAAGAATATGTTCGGACTGCGCTTTCGAAAGGTTTCAGTTTTAAGGACGCGATCTTTAAACACGCGTTTCGAAATTCCTTGATTCCGATCGCCACCGGTTTCGGAAACAATCTCAGCTTGGTTCTCGCTGGATCGATCATCATCGAGCTCGTATTCAATATCGACGGAATGGGACTTATGAGTTTTCAAGCCGTTACGGAACGGGATACGGAACTGATGATGGGACTTTTATTGGTTCAGAGTTTTCTTTCTCTTGTTGGAAACATTCTTTCCGATTTCTGCTACGTTTTGATCGATCCGAGGATTCAATTCGAATGATCCTAAGTCCGATTTTAAAAAAAAGATTTTCTAAGTTTAGAGCGAACCGTCGAGCCTGGTACGCTTTAAACACATTAATTATTTCTTATGCGATTTCATTGTTCGCTCCTTTGATCGCTACAAATCAGCCTCTGATCGTTAGTTATCAAGGAAAATGGAGTTATCCTGTTTTTTCTTTTTATCCCGAGTCGCAGTTCGGAGGGGAGAATCTAACTCCACCCAACTATAAAAAACTCGTACTCCGAGAAGACTTTCAAACCGGCTCAAATTGGATTTTATTCGCACCGGTCCCTTACGGTTACAACGAAGACAATCTCGAGAGTTTGGAAGAAGGTGATACACCTCCTTCGGCTCCGAATGCAAAACACTGGCTCGGCACGGACGATCGGGGAAGAGACGTTTTTACGAGGGTTTTTTACGCGTATCGCAACGCCCTAAGCTTCGGACTTATTCTCGTATTTTTAGAATTGGCGATGGGAACCTTAATCGGCGGAATGCAAGGTTACTTCGGCGGTAAGTTGGATATCTTGATGCAAAGAATCATTGAAATTCTTTCAGCCATTCCATTCTTATATTTGATTCTCATCGTTGGTGCATTTTTCGGGAGAGGCTTCGGCGTTCTTCTCGTAACCTACGGTGCGTTGAGTTGGATCGGAATTTCGTATTATATGCGAGGTGAGTTTTACAAACTCAAACAGTTGACCTATGTGGATTCTGCCAAAGCACTCGGTGTGAGTTCGTTTCGAATCATGGTAAGGCATATTCTTCCGAACGCGATCACACCTTTAGTCACTTTTTTACCGTTCACTTTGATCGGATCGATATCGATTTTGAGCGCGCTCGATTTCTTGGGTTACGGAATTCCAGCGCCGAATCCTTCTTGGGGTGAAATGATCGGTCAAGGAAGAGAACGATTGAGCGCTTGGTGGTTGATTACGTTTCCATCGGCGGCTCTTTTCCTGACGATTCTCTTGACCTCATTCATCGGAGAAGGTTTGCGCGATTCTTTTGATTCGAGAGAAAAGGCGGTCTACGAATGACGTCCTCGAATCTCTTACAAGTGAAGAATTTTTCCCTCGATCTTCTTTCTGAAAATCGCTGGCTTCCGGTTCTTCAAAATTTGACATTCGAAGTTAAGGAAGGAGAAATTCTTTCCTTGATCGGAGAATCTGGCTGTGGCAAATCATTGACCGCGCTCGCGCTTACAAGACTCATTCCTTCCAATATATCCCGAGTGAAGTCCGGAGAAATCCTTTATCAAGGAAGAGATCTGTTAAAACTTTCACCGGAAGAATTGAGAAAAATTCGTGGGAAAGAAATTTCTTACGTATTTCAAGAACCGTTTGCCGCGTTGAATCCTTTGATGAAGATCGAAGAGCAGATGATCGAAGCCTATCTGATGCATATTTCTTCCAATCGAAAGGAAGCCGTCGAAAAAGCGGAACATCTTCTTTCTTCGGTTGGAATCACCGACATCAAACAAAGACTCTATTCTTATCCGAATCAGATGAGTGGTGGAATTTTGCAAAGGATCAGCATCGCGATGGCATTGATGTGCGACCCTTCTCTTCTCATTGCGGACGAACCCACGAGTGCGATCGATGTAACGATTCAAGCCCAACTTGTGGAATTACTTTTGAATTTGCAAAAGCAGAATCGAATGTCCATCCTCTTTATTTCTCACGACTTCGGACTCGTTGGGACAATCGCGCACAGAATCGCAGTGATGTATGCCGGAAGAATCGCCGAACTTGGGGGAACTGATTCCGTAATCGATTCGCCAAATCATCCTTATACGATCGACTTACTCAGGTCGATCCCCTCACTGGCAAAATCGGTTCATGATCTTCTTCCCATCCAAGGAATCGTCCCTTCACCCGATCAATACCCGCATGGATGTCATTATTCCACGCGTTGTAGATCCGTGTTTAATACGTGCAAAGAAAGCAAACCTGGATTGTTCTCTATTGAGTCAGGTGAGGAATCGCATCAGTCAGCTTGTTTTCTTTCTCAAAAACCGGACTCAAATTAAGAGTATCTCATGATTCGTATTCAAGACTTAACAATCAGCTTTTATTCCAAATCAGGTTTCGGATTTAAGAAGAATCGAATCGCGGCCGTAGACGGAATCAGCTTAGAAATAGAAAGCAATGAAATTCTCGGTCTTGTGGGAGAATCAGGTTGTGGAAAGTCCACACTGGGACGAGGGCTGGTAAAACTTTTACAACCCGAATCCGGTACGATCTATTTCGAAGATCAAGAGATCACTTCCCTTCCCAATTCCGAATTTTTTCCTTTTAGGAAAAACATTCAGATCATCTTTCAGGATCCGTATTCTTCCTTAAATCCGAGAATGACAATCTCCGAAATCTTAAAGGAAGGATTGGAGATTCACGAAAAACTTACCGAAGAAGAGGCGCAGGAAAAAATCAAAGCCATCTTAGAACGAGTCAATTTATCCTCGGATATTCTCACTCGTTTTCCGCATGAATTCTCCGGAGGCCAAAGACAAAGAATTGCGATTGCAAGGGCGCTGATCCTAAAACCTAAGTTTCTCATCTGCGACGAATCCGTTTCCGCGCTGGATGTTTCCACAGGAACTCAAGTTTTAAAACTCCTCGTCGAATTAAAAAATGAGTTCGGACTCTCCTATTTATTTATCTCCCACGATTTAGGTGTGGTAAAATCTATTTCGGATCGGATTGCCGTAATGTATTTGGGAAAAATCGTAGAAATCGGTAAAACAAAAGATATCGTTTCGTCGCCGGCACATCCTTATACCAAGGCGCTATTTCAATCCACATTCGACGTCTACGACCGTAAAAAAGTAAGAACTCCACTCAAAGGAGAAATACCGAGTACTGTTAACAAACCTTCCGGTTGCCATTTTCACACTCGCTGTCCGATCGCTCAAGATATCTGTAAATCAGAATTCCCGAGTTGGAAAAATCGGGAAGCCGATCAAAAAGTCTTGTGCCACTTTCCTTTGGAACGAGGAAAATGAAATCTCTCCATCGCATTCAATTTTTCTTATATAATAATCGAATCAAATTTCTTGCGATTCTTCTTTTTCAAGTTCTTCTACTTGCGCTTTTTACGATCCTACCGATTCTTTCCCGTCAGGATTTTTATAAGGATTTTATTCTTTCTGAAATCGAAAAGTCGACCGGTTTAGAAATTCAAGTCGATCAATCCGATCTTCTTCTATTTCCCTTTCCCGGCATCGAACTGAATTCAGTCATCGTCAGGAAAGGTGATATCATCGTAGGAATCAGCGACCAGATCAAAATCGATATTTCTTGGTTCGGATTGCTGGGACAAAAAGTCGAAATTCGAGACATTTATATTTCCGGCGGTAATATAAATCTTCACAAGTCAAAGGATGGCTCGATCAATTTAATCGAATATTTGCAAAAAGAAAAAGACGATCCGGAGCTTACTCGCAAATCAAATACGGTTCGAATTTTTGATCCGCCATCTGCCACAATTCCGACTCCATTCAATCCGAAAGAAATGCTCAAGATCGGTCTCAAAAACGTTCACATTGAAAATTTTTACATCAATTATCAGGACGACACTCATACTCGAACCTACGGAATTTATCTTTGGAAATCCTCATTCGAAATATCATTTTATGGAGATACGTTGGATGTAAACTTAGTCGGAAAATTAGACGGTCAGAGTTTTCAGATCTACGGAAATGCAGGTTTGGATGAATTCCCTACAACTCTGGATAAGCTCGAATTTCAAACCACTGTTATCTTTGATAATTGTTCCTTATCCATTTTTCGAGATCTATTCTTCATCTTTCCGAAAGCCGATTTCACAAAAACCGTCCTAAACGGAACAGTCCAGGTTAAGAAATCACAGTATGAAACGATCAATTTCAACATCACCGCTCAAGCCAAATATTTCGCATACAAGGGCGGAAACCCTTTCGGCGATATAAAATTAAATCTCGGAATTAAATTAGATATTCCGAATAAAAAATTAGAATTTCCTTATATGACTTTGACCTGGCCGGGAATCGTGGAAGGTTCGGCGAAAGGAACAGTCGTATGGAATCAAAAGACAAACGCATCGTTTCAAATTTCCGCAAATTATCTAGATTACCATAGCGTTTTCCGATTCGCAAAATTATTCGAATTTACAACCGCGTTCGAGGATCCCAAAAGACCGGACGGGGTTTTTTATTTCACTGCCGATCTGAGAAACGTCTATGTGCTAAAACATCGTTTCCCCGTTTTAAAGGCGGACGTAAAATACAGCTACCCGTGGGTAACAATTTCGAGTTTTCACGCATATATTTATAATGGAGAAATATTAGGAAAATCTAAAATTAATCCGTTCAAATCCCGCTTCGAGGTACAAGGAGAAGCCTATCGGGTATTTTCTGATCGAATTTTAATGCCTTACGTTTCGGAAAGAATCATTAACGGAAATTTATTTAGCAATTTCAATTTTGTGACTGAAGTCGGAGATCGCTCCACGGATTTTACGGCCGATTTTTTCAGAAACATGGAAGGATCCGGAAACCTTCAAGTTCTCAATGGAGAACTTTTGGGATATGCGAACTTTATGGTTCCGGTATTGAATACACTTGGTAAAATTATTTCTTTCAGCGGAATCGACGGTCGCAAAGTCGAATTTACTTCCTTAAAATCCAATTTTAAAATTGAGAACAATCGATTCTACTTTCAAAATCTAAAACTACAGGGCAATGGGCTCGAAGCCGACGGAAAAGGAAGTATTAGTTTTGAAAAGAACGTGGATGTTTTAATCAACTTACGATTGGGCGGAAACATCGTAGGAAAAGCGTTAAAAATTCCGATCATTTACAGAGGTGTTTTTAAACAGTCGATTCCTTACGTCGATCCGATCTGGTTGGGCTCCGTCTTCGCAGGAAGTACGATTCTGGCTCCGTTTTTTACTCCTCTTGGAGGTCCGTATGGTGGAGGAATCGCTGGATCCGTCGTATCGGAATACGTAAGAGATGCTTGGGAAGGATTCAAAGGTCTTTTTTCATCCAAAGATGAGAAAAAGGGAAAATAACTTTAGGAAATAAAATGAAACCCAAAATTCTAATTCGAATCTCATCGATTCTCATGTTGATTTTTACAATAGGTCACTCCTTCGGTCATTTTACTCGATACAACACGGTTGACCTGCGTGCGATCAGTACGATCACTGCGATGCAAATGACCAAGATTCCAATGGACGGTGTAGATAAGACCTACGATCAATTTTATTCGGGAATGAGTTTAAATCTAAGTATCACTGTATTCTCTTTGGTGATCTTACTTTGGCTTTTATCAAATCTCGAGAGTAAACATCCGAAAGTCGTTATGAAATTATTGATCCCGATTTTCTTTTGCGTTTTCGGTTTTTCTATCACCGGCTTTGTTTATTTTTTTCCGGCACCGACCCTGATCTCTTGTTTGGGAGCGTTGTCCATTTTAGGCAGTATTTTTCTATTAAGAAAAGAATCGTAATTTTGTAGGAAATGTCTAACTTCTTATGATTCTTATCAATTTCCGAATAAGAAATCGAACTAAGTGATTCGTGAATAAATTATATTTTTAGAATATTCTTTCTAAAATCTCGCATACGAAAAGGATTAAAAACGAAAATATCGGGAATTGAAATTATAACCATCGAAATTCACTCGAAGCGAAAATCAAAAGTAATTAGAAGCTTTGATTTCTTTGGTTTTCAACTAAAATCCAAATCCATTCCTTCTTGAATCAAAATTCGAAGAGCATTGCTCGTTTCCACAAGTCCGTCTCGAATTTTATAATCGAAGTGCATCTTACCGTCCAAGATTTCTTCCTGAAAGTGTTTCAAAATCACCCCTTCCACTTTCGCTAACTCAAGATCATGGCTGGTTACCAGTCCCAACACCCGATTCTTCTTGAGCTCTTTGAGAATTCCTTTACAAGCAAGAGAACGCTCGCGTGTATTTGTTCCTTTTAGAATTTCATCCAAAAGAACGAGGTGTGGTCGATTCGGATCTTTAATTTTACGAACGATTTCGGAAAGACGTCTCACTTCCGCATAGAAAAAGGAAATCCCTTCCTCTAGATTGTCTTCGTTTCTCATATTCGTATGAATGAATAATACAGGAAGCGCAAATTCGGAAGCGGGAGCGGGAGCGCCGGCAAGCGCAAGAATCGAAGCGACTCCGATCGTACGAAGGTAAGTCGTTTTCCCCGACATGTTCGAACCGGTAATCAAAACCACGTCCCCTTCCTTTACTGAGTCGAGCACGTTAGGCACCTTAGAATCGAAGGGAATTAAAGGATGATAGATATCTATTCCTGAAATCGATACGGAGGAATCATCGGGAAGAATATTCGGAAAACAATAATCAGGAAACATCCATTTGAGATTCGCGAACGAAACCAGAGAATCGAACACGATCAAATCTTCAACGGATCTTTCTAAAAGAAGAGAATGTTTTTTCCGCCATTTCGAAATTCTCTGCAATATCCAAAGATCGTACAAGAATAGATTATTAAGAATCAGATGAAGAAGCGGAGCTTCCGTTAACGCGACACGTTTTAAAATTCGGTCAAGGTCTTCGAAGGCTGATCTCAATTCTTCTTTGGAAGTTTCTTGTAAAAGAAACTTACCATTCCTATCCTGAATTTTCAATCCTTTGAGATAGATTAGAATTTTTTGAAGTCCCTGAATACTGCCAGAAAGCGAATAGTATTGTTGAAATACTTCCAATGAGAGCGATCGATAAAGCCCGAATAGGATTAAATTTAAAAATAGAACCGAAGCGGGAAAAGGAACGCCTAAAAGTATATTTGCAGGTATCAAAGCGAGAACTAAAATCGTTACCGGTTTATAGATTTTAGAAAGCCAAGGATATCGTTCCCAAAGGTTAGAGGCTAAATCCGATTGGATGAGATTCGGACTTGTTTTTCGAAAAATCTCGGAAGAATCCGGATTCTCCCCGAGATAAGACGCCAATCTAAGTATTTTAGGAATTGCTAATGTTTTTTCGGATATCGATTTTACTATCGATTGTCTATGTAGAACATTCTCTCTTTGAAATTCCAAAGACGTTGATTCGTTCGGGTCCAGTAAAGAGACTATTTTTTTTTCGGCGTTCGTCGTAAAGGTCGTATCCAGCCAAGGAAAAAGGCCGGTTTCGCGAAAAAGATCTAAATCCCTTGCGAGAGGAGAAATATTTTCTAAGGAAACGCGCGTTCCGAATTTTTTTCCAAAACCCTTGATCTTGATTCTTGCTACTTCCCTTTCTAAAACGAATTGCCAAAGACGGATCCTTTCTCTGGAAGAAAGAGTTTTCTTATATCTTCTCACGAAAAAGAAAAATACAAAAAGAATCAGCAAGGAGGGAAGATAGAATCTATAATCGGATCTTAGATAATAAAAAATCGAAATCCAGAATACAAAAGCAGTGAAGAAGAGAAGTCGAAATAGAGAAAGTTTCGAGAGAAGAATGGAAACTCGTTCGTGAAGTCGTTTTAATTTTCCGCTTCTACGTTCGAGCAATGCGATCTTAGAAAAAGAAGTCATCCTGTAAGGGAGTTTATATTTTCATAGTGTTCGTTTTCGCGTTTATAAATCTCAAAATCCAACAAACGAACCAACGATCCGAGGTCGGGCATCACCCAACGAGAAACAAGTTTTCCGCGTTCCTTACCTTTGATCTTATCCACGTAAACGTATCCGAACAAATCCGTGCCGTATTCGTAGGCGACGAATCTTCCCGTTCTTTTACCCGTGTTGTTGATCAGTCGGATCTGCATTTTTTTGCAATTTTACCGTTTTGGGAAAAATCGTACAAGAAAAAAAATACTCAAGTATTTTCCAATTTCAGCGATATGTAGTTTAGGGAGTCAATTGCTTTCTCAAGGATGAGAAGAAGCAAACTCCTGATACATAAAACTCGAACCAAACCAGAAAGTCGCATGGAGGCGCAAAATGTTTTACCCAGAAATGGATCCCGAACTGAAAAGTTCCTTTCTCTCGATCGGCAAAACCACCGCAAATCTCGTAAACAACACAATTCTTCCTCAATCCGGGTTAAAAGCCGGAACCTTACTCAATTCCAGCCAGATGGAAAAATTAAAAGAAATTCGTAAGCGTAGATTTCAAACCAGCGAGTGGAAGAATTTTCTGAAAGACTGAACAAGAAAATCAGCCAGCTCAATTTTATCTCGAACGAACTGGAAGCCCGATTTCAAGTGATTTTTTACCGTGAGACTTTATCGGTAGAAATACAAATACTGAGTTTACAACCTGCGAAAGTCAGTCTTTTAGGAATCGGATCTGAAATTCTTTCTCCGATCCTTCAAAACAAAAAAGCCTGCTAATTTAGCAGGCTTTTTCTTTGGTACGAAATGCTTGTTTAGTATTTCGTTTTCGTGGAAGGCATCTTCACGTTAAGAATCACATCCACCTTGGTAACATCGCCTTCTCTGACATTGATCATAGAATTGTTAAGATTCAGATCTTCAGCAAAGGACGCCTTGATTTCGTAATCACCCGGTTTGAGATTTGTGAACCAAAAATTTCCTTCGCTGTCCGTATTCAATTTTTGAATCCCGGTTACGCTGGAAATCGTCGGCATAAAGATCGGCTGATTGATCACCGGATTGTCTAAGGTTTTGTAAAAAACCTTTCCCTGAATCGCTCCGAAACCGCTCATAGAAGCATTGATCACGAGTTCATTCTTCTTATTCGGAAGAACGGCAAACGTCTCTTGAATTTCCGGATAATCATCCGCCTTGATCGTAATCTTGTGAACTCCCGCAGGAACCTTACTCAAAGAAATCGTATAAATATTTCCCGGAATCAATTGCCCCTGTCTCTTCACGGAACCCCAAAAATTAGAAGGAGAAGCCGATACGGAAGAAGTAAATTCCTGATCATCGATAAATACTTTCACGTTTCGATTCCCTTTTCTTTTCTTCTTCGCAAAAATCAAAACATCGGGAGGAAGATCGGAAAGTCCGTAAGCGCGATCTTGAATGATCGTCGTTTTCAAAACTAGGTCCCCTCTTTCATTCGTTGGAACGACGGGAGGTTCTTGCGGAGTTACTACAGGCTGAACTGGATCCGGTTTCACAGGATCGGTATCCGGTTCTACAGATGGAGGCGGAGGTTTTGGAGGATCAACAGGCTTCGGAGGTTCCGGATTCTTTTTACCGGAAAGAAAAATTCCGGATGCGTTCCCTGAAATTTGTGGAACCTGCTCATGCTGAAACTTCTTCGCCATCTGAACGGTTTCATCTTTGGATTTGAAAAAAGCCTCTAAGGCGGTCACAACGTTATCTTTGTTTAAATCAGCCGTGCTGAGAGCTCTTCCAAAATTATAGGTAAAAATTCCGTGGTTGATACTTCCACCCACTTCGATCGCGGTTTGGTTATCGTCCGCGGAAGAGATAATCGCCTTATCTTGAAAGAAAAAGTCTTCTGAATCTTGTTTTACAGTTCCGTTGCTTCCCTCAGGAATCGGAACATCTGCTGAACCTCTGGTCGCTTTCCCTTTCTTCGCGATGCCGCCGGAAAAACAACAGTCAAAGATAAAAACCGTTTTAGGAGATTTTACTTTTTCTAAATATTTATTCAACTCGTCGTCTTGGAGGTGAGGTCGATCATAACAGATGATCAAGTTTCTCATTCCGTTTTTTGCGGAGGCGTCTCTCTGAAACGCACCGTGACCTGAGAAATAAAGAAGAACGGTGTCGTCATCGCCCGCCTTTTTTCCTAAGGCCTTAATTTCTTTTTCAATATTATCCTTTGTTACATCTTTACCGAGGATAATCTTTACCTCGTCGAAATTTCCGACTCTTCGAATTTCATCATTCAAATACTTTGCATCTGCTTCGCAAAGGTTGAGTTCCGGAATTCCTGCTTTATTGCCGGTGTAGTTCGAACCGAAAATAAGCCCGTATCTTTTTTGTGCAAATGCATCCGTTGCAAAAAATAAAATCAAACAGACGCTGATTGCCGATAGCTTGGATTTCAAACCTGGCCTCCTGGGATGATTGAGAATGGAATCAGGGTAACAAAAGAAATCCTTTTGTCATTATTTTTTTAAGGGAAGAATTCCTTCTTAAGAAATTAGGAAAGAATTTTCCATTCAAAAAGAATGGTTCCGTTTTCGAAAAATCTTAGAAACCGAAAAAGAATTCGACGATGTGATGAATTTTCTGTCTGTTTCTTTCAAAAAAGGAATACTTTTAGTTACGATTTTAAGTGCGAAAGGAAGTTTCTAAAATAAGTTCAAAAAAGAGCTTATAGTTCCAAAGGAACAAGGATTTACCTAGTCTCTAGCTCAAAAAAGGAAAGGGTTCCTCACCCTTTCCAATAAAAATCAAATCGTAAATTTTAGAGTTCGTGCTTGTATCCAATTCGATATTGCGTTCCACCTAAAACGATCGGATAAGCCGGGGAAGGAGCTAAACTGACGATTCCTCCTGCGGATTGCGTATGTCCCGTTCCCAGTTTCTCAGAATAAAGAGTTTCCGCTTCCATAAAAACAAAACCTTTATCGGTCACTCTCGTCTGAGCACCGATCAGCGAATTCGGTGCGAAACCGCCTACACTAAAAGCGGACGTCTTCCCAAACTGCGGAAGGAGAAGTTCCATCAGCGACTAAATTTGCGAGGGTAGAAGGTAGACCTAACATTACTAAGCCGTCATGTTACGTTCAGGAATTATTAGAACCGGATAAACTCCATCCGCCTTTGAAATAGTGAAAACCACCTCCGATATAAACGGAAGTATCTTCCGAATCCGAGGCTTAGATTCCAAAGTTGATCGGTATTTGAACGGCGTCGTAATCCCAAACGATATCGTAGAATTTGAAGCCAAGCGCTTTTGCTTCCGTATCTCCACCCATAACCTTTTGCGTATAGTTTGTCGCAACTCGAACGAAAAAATTTTTACCTAAATCGCGTTCGTAACCAGCCGAAAAAACTAGACCGGTCATTGCGCTGTTGTGATTCACATTGATCATACCAGCGGTCGTATTCTCTAAGGTTTGCAAACGATTTTCAGGAATCACCGCTCTTCGAGTCGCAACTCCGGTTGTCCCATCCGTCGCAGTCACAGGATAGTAGTTCGCCGCATCCAAGCCGTCCTTTTCGATGGTTCCGCCTAACTGCCCCAAATCAAACTGCATCCGAAACTTCCGAACGCAATCGACTTCGCGCTTACATTTTGAGCAACAATGGTAAAAACGAGGATGACACCGACTTTTAAAAATTTTTGAAACATTCCAATACTCCTTTTTTTCTTCTACAGGATTGCCCTTACTTCAGAATGAAAACCATATTTCATCTTCTTTTTATGAAACGAATACTACTTAGGAAGTGCTTCGAAGGAGTCAAACACGATTCGAAACGGATATTTTTTACGACTTATTCGGAACCAAAAATTTAAATTAAATAAATAGAATATATAAATATATTAAAGCGATCGTGTGTATCATTTCAATATGGCGAATAAGACTTCATAGGATACAAAATAAAGTTTTCGCCTGCTTACAAATACTATTTCAAGGATCTATTCTAATTCCATTTTGAAACAAACGAGGAAATGAATCTCCCGATGAAAACAAAGGAAATAAACGGAGAATATCAAAATCAGCCGTTCAACCGATCCGACTTTAAATTAAATTTGCCGATCTCTGAGTTTAGAGGATTCTAATATTCCATACGATCCAGGCCCGCCTTGATATTGAAGAGGACCAATCGCGCCGTTTTCCTTTCTAAGATTGGAACTAAATAGGAAACGAACGAATCATTTCGGAAAAACGAATTTGATTCTTCCGGAAATAAAAAAACCCGGAAGATTTCTCTTACCGGGTTTCATTTAGAAAGAAATGAAATAAAATGATTATTTAGATAACCATTTCATCATGCTTCTCAATTTTTTGCCCACCGATTCGATCGGGTGCGCGGCGTTCTTATCTCTCATATTCTTAAAGTTTGGATAACCTGCTTTTGTTTCGGCCATCCAGTTATTCGCGAATTTTGCGCCTTTATCTTTTTGAATATCGTTCAGAACTTCTTTCATTCTTTGTTTTACGCCCGCGTCGATCACTCGAGGACCGCTAACGTAATCGCCGTATTCCGCAGTATCGGAAATGGAGAATCTCATTCTCGCAAGACCACCTTCGTAAATCAAATCTGTGATCAATTTCACTTCGTGAAGGCATTCAAAGTATGCGATCTCAGGATCGTAACCTGCTTCGGTCAAGGTTTCAAAACCCGCCATAATCAAGTTGGAGAGACCGCCGCAGAGAACGACTTGTTCACCGAAAAGGTCCGTCTCGGTTTCTTCACGGAAAGAAGTTTCCAAAATTCCAGCACGTCCGCCACCGACGCCAGCGGCGTGTGCGAGGGCTCTTTTTTTCGCCTCACCGGTAGAATCTTGATAGATCGCGATCAAACATGGAACCCCACCACCTTCGGTGTAAACTCTTCTTACAAGGTGACCTGGTCCTTTCGGAGCCACCATATAAACGTCCACGTCTTTTGGAGGTTGGATAAAATCGTAATGAATATTAAACCCGTGAGAGAAAACGAGAGCATCGCCTTTTTTCAGATTGGGTTCGATATCCTTTTTGTAAAGATCCGCCTGAATCGTATCCGGAGCTAAAATTTGAATGATGTCTGCTTTTTGTGAAGCTTCTGCGACGCTATATACTTCGAAACCTGCATTTTTAGCGTCTTGTACTGATTTGGATCCTTCTTTCAGACCGATGATAACTTTTAGTCCGGAATCCTTCATGTTTTGAGCCTGGGCGTGTCCCTGGCTTCCGTAGCCGATCACTGCAATGGTTTTACCTTTGAGTGAACTTAAATCACAATCGGCGTCGTAATAAATATTTGCCATTTTCCCTTTCCTCGAGTGTTCCTTTTTACTAAACATTTGAAAAAGGGTAGAATGACAACTGAAATAAACAGACACAATCTGTTCAAAAAACAGGGTTATAAGAATCCAATTCCCGTTCTTTGAAGTCCGAAGCTGAATTCAGGAATAAAATCGAAACTGAATGTATTCTCATATTCTTTCCGAAATGAAAAACTTTCGTCCAAAAGCCTCGTATCGATTTCTAAAATTATGTATCTTAAGAATTTAAGATCGTAACGGATCGAAATTCGATTTCTTTTGAATTTCTTTCTCTTTGAAGGACGAAAATCGAAGACATTTGAGAAGAAAACGCTCGCCTTGCAAGAAGATTTGATTTTTCTCAAATTCTCTTTGTCGCGAGTTAGAGCGTTTCCGATTTCGTAAGAGTATCCGCTTGCACTTCGAGTTCTTTTACGATCTCGGAAAGATTTTCACTCTTTTCCATCAAGGATTCCATCGAAGTCTGGAGAGAAGCGATCGCTTCTACGATTCCGTGAAGTCCTAATTTTTGTTCCGAAGAAGAAAGTTCGATTTCGGAAGATAAAGATCGGAGGTGATCTAACGTTGAGAAAAACAGTGAATTGATTCTTTTTTGTTCTTCGAACATCTTCGTAAACTCATCAAAACGAGCGAATAAATCCTGAAACAAAGTATCCTGTTCCTTTACGTGACCGGCGGTTGTTTCAGCCGATTTCTGACCTGTCACAACGTGATTGGAAGAATCTCTGATGATCTTGGAAATTAAATCCGCATTTCCGGCGCTACTTTCGGCGAGTTTGGAAACTTCTTGCGCGACCACGGCAAAACCTTTTCCGGCCTCGCCTGCTCTCGCCGCTTCGATCGAAGCGTTGAGAGAAAGTAAGTTGGTTCGATCCGCGACTTCGGACATGATCCGATTCACTTCTCCCACACTTCTAAAAGAATCTCCGAGGGAAGAAAGAGACTTGGAAAGTTCTTCGACAAAGCCAGTTACCATCGATCCGGATTTTCGAACTTTTTCCAAACTTTGGTCCAAGGTCTGATTGAATTGAGAAATCCTTTCGATGATGGATTTTAAATTCGAACTGTGATCGATTAAGGTTTCAATATTGCTAAACTGATTTTTAACATTGTCAGCCGAACTTTCGGTTTGCGACTGGAATTCTTCCATCGTAGAACTGATCTCTTCAAAAGAGGAAGCGTGAGTTGAAACAAGAAGAGAAAAATCGGACATGAATTCTTTCAGATTCTTTGAGGATTCTTTGAGATAAAGTGCAGATTCCCGCATTTTGTTGCTTCTCTCCGCAATCACCTTATGAGATTCTTCTACTTCTTTTTGTCTGTATTCTGAATTCCCTCTCAAACTAATGAAAAGTTTTACAAGGGTTCTAATTATCAGAGCGCAAGCCATGATAAAAAGAATCTTGGTTACTTGTTCCGAAACGGAAACATATCCCAAGGAATTCGCAAGTTTTCTATCTTCGGTTAAAATCAATCCGTATTGAGTTGCAGTCGAAACGACAATAATATTCGAAAGAACGGATAAACCTCCGATCAAAAGAATAAAATTCGGTGCCAAAAGAAGACCGGAAGAAATGATATATAGGTAACTGATTCCGTAAAGAACCGGACTCTTTACCATCCCCGAAGTAAATTCAGGAACATCCATCGCGGCACCAACCATCACGAGAAACAAAACAAGTACATCGGCGACAACAAAAACCTTACTCAAGAGATTAGAAATACTTCCGCTCGTTCTAATCTTAAAAAAACTATAAAGGAAGTAGAACAACATCGCCGTCGTCCCAACCAGATACAACGTATTCTGAACGGCATTGGTTCTTTTCCAACCGATTGCGATGGATGAATAGTATAATAAAATTAAGCCGAGACGGATCCAGTTGATATACGCCGGACCAAACGCAATGATTTCTTCGTCTGTTTTTCTTTTCGATTCTTGCTTCGAGGACATGTTACTAATGACGAGAATTTACTTTGAAAAATCAATGGTTTTTCTATATTCTGCAATTTATAATTTATTAGGCGTAAGCTCTTCATTGAAGAATTTGAAAAATCACATTTCCAAATTTAAGTTTCCCGTATTCTTAACTTTCTTAATATTTCTTTGTTTGCGATTTTTCTGAGAATCCGCATCAATCAAAATCAAAAGAAAGTTTCCGATCGCTTTTCTCTCTTTTCCTTCGGTCTCAAAGAAAAAAAGAGATGGTATATTCGGAAAAAATTTATCCTTGATTCGAGATTAGATTTGGTTGTTTTTTATAAATAAGAAGGTTTAAACATGTCCGAACACACAATTGGCTTAAATTGGAAAAAAGGACCGGAAGATTTCAAATATGACTCCTATGATCGGACTCATATCCTCCAGTATGCGGGCGGACAAACGCTGAACGGCTCTTCTACGACGGAAACGTACGGTAAATCGGAATACGCAAATCCGGAAGAACTTTTGGCCTCCTCCGTTTGCAGTTGTCATTTTTTGACATTTCTTGCCGTGGCCGCAAAAAGTCGTTATATAGTTTCCGCTTACGAGGATAAGGCGATCGCCATTCTCGAAAAGAACTCGGAAGGGAAAATGGTCGTCACTAAAATCGACCTTTACCCTAAGGTGACATTCGAAGGAGAAAAAATCCCGGACCAAGAAGCCCTAATCGAGCTTCATGAAAAGGCACATCGAAATTGTTTTATTTCCAATTCGATCAAAAGCGAAGTAAAGATTCATCCTCAATGAGGAAGCGAACTCAAGTTTCGCTCTCTGCAAGATTGTGAGAATACTTTCTCAGAATTTCCTGAATCTTTAAGATCACTTCGTGGTGCGGGTCTACCGTCAAGGCGATGTCGACCATCTCCATAGCGCGTTTGTAGTTTTTCAGAGCGATATAAATTTGAGCGAGATTGACCAAATTCTTAATATGAGTCGGCTCTCTCAGCTTCAACCTTTCCCCGAAATCGAGAGCCTTTTGAAAACTTCCCGACTTTCTCGCCGCTGTCGAGGCTATATAAAGAATTTCTTTGTCTACGGGTTTTAGATTCAAATAATCTTCCGCATAAAGCGCCGCGTTTCTATAATCTTTCTTTTTGAGGAAAAGACTAACGAACAATTTTTTGACTTCGGGAATCTGATTGTTTAACGTTTCCGCCTGTTCCAGAAAAGAAATTGCTTCTTCGATTTCCTTATTGTTCGCTCCTTCTTTCGCTTTTTTTAGAAGTTCACGAATCTGATCTCTTTCGTGAGCTTGTGCGATTTTCGACTCGCTCAAATTCTCCTTAAACGAAACCCGGACCAAAGAAAGGTCGTCGGTAAGCGCTCCGTGATTGTGAATTCCTTCATAGATTCCTTGTAATTCCCCGCGCGCTTCTTCGACTTTTCTCAAAAATTCCTTTTCATCGTCGTTGATGATTCTTCCACCTTCGCGATCCATTCCGAGCAAGATATCGTCCCGTCCATCGGATCCCGCAATGATAACGTCGCCCGGCTCCATCTGAAACGTCTTAATAAAAACGGTTCCTTCCATCCCGGTGGTTCCCAGTTTACGAAACATCAGATCGTCTTCGATAAAACTTGCGATTCCGTCCCTGTATAAAACGGTCCACGGATGTTCCGCGTTTATAAAATACATCAACCCGGCTTCGTCGTCGACAACACCTAACACGAGAGAGACGAGCATCGAACCGTCGAAACTTTCAAACACTTTATGCAATTCTAAGAATGCGTTTTTTAACCAACGTTCCGGGGATTGTTCCTTCATCGTCGTCGCCATTCTTGTCCTTTCGATTATGGATTCGAAAACGGCGCCGAGGACCAGCGCTCCACCCGCCCCCTGCATCGATTTTCCCATTGCGTCCGCGTTTAAGAATACGGTATAATAACGGTCTTGGAGATCGATATAATTAGAAATATTGATATCACCTCCGATTTCATCGTTGAATCTTCGGAAAGAGAATTTCTTTTTCTGTTCGATTAGAAAATCTACTTTCACGTTTTCCTGACGCGCCTTATTGGATCCGAGAGGTTTGATCAAGAGGGAGGTTAAAAAATAATCTCCGTCTTGTTGTTGTTTCAATTCTTGGACTTCTTCTAACGTTTGCTGAAGTTCTTTTGTTCTCTCTTGAACCTTCTCTTCCAATTCTTCAGCGTATTGTTGCAATCGTTTTCTCGCGGCTTGAATGGAACGCGCCATTCTGTTAAACGAACGTGCAATGAATCCAATCTCGTCTTCGACTTTGACTTGAAGTCTGTAATCCAAGTTACCGGAATTTGCTTCTCTTAAACCGATCACGACTTCTTCCAAAGGATTGAGGAGAGCGCCCTGAAAGAAAAATCTAAATCCAAGAAGTACGAGAAGAAGGATACAAAGCGCTGAAATATAAAGGATTTGCCCCGTTGGATGCAAGTATTCCCTTAACGATTCGTAACGGAAGCCTACGTCGTAAATCTTACCGTTCGAAGGAGAAACGTAAAAGTAAGCGATATAGTGTTTTGGAATCGGCCCGCCGAGTTCGTAGATTCTTTCGCCTTTATAGGTTCTTTCATCCTGCTTCCGAACTTGGGTGAGAAGGTTGAGAAATGTTTTTTCCCTTATAACCGGATCGGAAACATTCGCGGCCAGCGCATTCTTTTTTAATTCTTTAAGATAAGCGGAAATTCCAGGTTGATCCGAATGAAATAGTTTTTCCAATGCGGTCGGATCGTTTTTTTCCTTCGGAGGTAAATGAAAGTATTTATTCCTAAGGACGACTAACTTCTTTTCCAAAGTATCAAAGAAGAATTCAACGTCCTTTCCGGAGAGTTGGTCTTCCTTTTTGGAAGAAAAATATTCTCTCACTCCGGCTCGATATGCGTCAAAGCCTGGCGGAGAATTTTTTAGAACGGATTCGACTTTTTCCCTGAATTCCTTATTGGAAAGCTGAGGAAGTTCGAACAAGGTATGGGAAATTTTAAAAAATCGGAATTCCCGTAATGCCGTTTCATTCGGCTCAAGCGAGCTGTGAGAGGTATAACGACGAGCCGAATCCGATTCCGGATCGTATTCGAAAACGTATTCCGCGTCGCGGGAAACGTCCAAGCCGGAAACCGATAATCTGACTTCCTTTCTTTTGATCAGATCATAAGAATTTTCATATTCGTTGAAGATAAACAAACTCACGATCTGCAAAACGAGAAAAAAAGTCGCGAGTGTAATTCCGCTGATTCTGGAAAGAATCGAGGTTTTCTCACTCGTGTAATTTATATAGCCGACAAGAATCACGAACAATCCGATCACTAGTGCTATATCCAAAACCGTCTGATATAACTCTCTCGAAACCGCCCCATCCCGACTCATCGCATTTAATATTCCCGGGATAAGCGTGATTAACGATAGAGGAATCAAAATAATGGAAGTGATGATTCTTTCCTTCCCTTTGAGCTTGAACATCCTCCAGGCTCCGATTCCCATAAAAATAGCCGTATAGAGAAGGATCATGACCGAATAAATTTTATAGAAGAGATTGATCTGGAAGTCCCAGTAATGTCCTGAAAAATAAAAGACTCTTTTTGCGGCTAAGGATTCGTAGAAGTACCATGTGCAAATAACGATAACTCCGACGAGTGCGCTGAAAAAAATCGACCTTACTATTTTTTTCGAAACCGGCTCCGGATAATGAAGGAAAAACATAATCAGGAAAAGAAAACCTAAGAACGGAGACGGAATGACGATCCACCTGTGAAAGACGGACCAGGGTCCATAGAACGGAAATCCGACCATATAGCCGAGGTGAAAGATCCCAAGACTAAAGAGTCCGATACAAAGATAAAGCGTGCCGGAGGCTTTTTCTTGAATCGAAAAGAAAAAGAATACGGTAAACCCGATAAAGAGGACTCCGATCAAGGAAGCCAGTGAGAAATAATTTAAATAGATAAGATCCATGGCAGGCACTCTACTAACTTCTTAAAATACATATCGTCAAGCAAAAAGGAACTTCGGGCGTTTGTATCGCCTGTTATAATTTACGCGAAGCAATCCAACGATTTACGGAATAAACCAAAAGGTGTTCTGACAGTCGAATGTGTTGCCTTGTGCAAAGCGAAACAAAGTAAACTAACTGCGATTGTTTGCTACTTAAAAACCACCAATGCAGACATATTTGACGTTAAGATATTCCTGAATCCCGTACTTAGATCCTTCTCTTCCGAATCCGGATTCTTTCAACCCACCAAATGGAACTTGCTCCGTCGATATCAATCCTTCGTTGATTCCCACCATTCCGGCTTGTAAATTCTCGGCAATAAATTGCATTTTACGATAATCTTTGGTAAACGCATAAGACGCTAATCCGGAAGGTGTAGAATTTGCGATTCCAATCCCTTCTTCCATCGTTTCGAATCGATAAATCGGAGCCACCGGACCAAAAACTTCTTCCCGCATGGAAAGTGAATCTTCTGAAATCTCCGAAATTACGGTCGGGGAAAAAAATAATTTCCCAGATTCCAAACGGTTTCCACCTAATTGAAGTTTGCCTCCCCTGTCGATTGCATCTTGAATATGACTTTCCACCTTTTGAACAGCCATTTCGCTTATCAACGGACCGATCGTTGTGTCCTTTTCTAAACCGTTCCCGACTTTTAATTTTAACACCGATTCTAAAAATAAACTTATAAAATCTTGATAAATACCTTTCTGAACCAAAAACCGATTCGCACAAACGCAGGTTTGTCCCGCATTTCGAAATTTAGAAAGAATCGCGCCTTTTACCGCCTCCTCCACATCGGCGTCGTCAAAAACCAGAAACGGTGCGTTTCCTCCGAGTTCGAGGGAAAGTCTTTTCAAAGTATTTGCGCTTCTTTCCATAATCAGCTTACCGACCCTGGTCGAACCCGTAAAACTGATCTTTCTGACATCGGAAGAATCGATCAGTGTATTTGCGATTTCTTCCGGATAACCGGTTAGAACCTGAAATACTCCGTCCGGAATTCCGGCTTCTTGTGCAAGAACGGCTAACGCGAGTGCGGAGAATGGCGTGAGCTCGGAAGGTTTACTGATGACGGTGCAACCCGCCGCTAACGCGGCGCCGGCTTTTCGGGTGATCATCGAAGAAGGAAAATTCCACGGAGTTAAAATTCCACAAACACCGACCGCCTCTTTGATTACTTCGATTCTCGTATCCCTTCTATGACTCGGAATGAGATCTCCATAGACTCTTTTTCCTTCCTCCGAAAACCATTCCAAAAACGAGGCCGCGTAGTCGATCTCTGCTCGCGACTCATTCAAAGGTTTTCCTTGTTCCAAGGTCATAAGAATCGCTAAGTCTTCCCGATTTTTTTTCATTAGATCGGACCAAGTGCGAATCAGAATCGATCGTTCTTTTGCAGGGCGAGCCGACCAGTCTCGAAAGGAGTGAACTGAAGTTTGAATCGCCTCCAGTGTTTCTTTTTGGCCTAAGGAAGGAACCCTTCCTAAGATTCCTAACGTAGCCGGATTGAGGACTTCGATTTTCAGATCGGGGTTCCCGATCTTCCAAGCGCCACCCCAAAATGCGTCCTGTCTGAATAAATCTTTTCTTTGAAGAAGTTCTAAGCTCAATGGAAAACCTCGATTTCCTTTATGCTCTCAAAAGAAAGAAAGGAAAGAAGAATCTCTTTCCAAAGTTTACTTTTATTCGAGACAAAAATCAGAAAATCCGAACGAATTCCTTTTCAAAATGAAAATTGCTTTTGAAATCTAAATCGGAGATCGGTGATTACTTTCGAGCCTTGGCTTTCTTTGCCGTAGAAGGTTTTGATTTCTGATTCTTTACAGACTGAGATTTTTTCGTCGTCGTTCCTGCGTTTAACAAAGAAGTAATTCCGAATTTTTTTTCAAAGTGAAACTCCACGGATTTGAATCCGTGCTTTGGTGGAATCAAAGACATGGCTCTTTCGGTCAATGCCGTAATGGAAAGACTAGGATTTACACCCAGGTTTACCGTGATCATCGAGCTGTCACAAACCCTCAGGTTTTGATAACCGAAGACACGATTTTCATAGTCGATCACTCCTTCCTTTGGAGAATCTCCCATGATACAACCTCCCATAATATGTCCAGTAATCGGTGCGTTTAACAAAACGTCGTTAATCGAACTTCTCGGAACTCCACCGGTTTTTTGTGCGATTCTTCTTGCCGTTTCGTTCGCAATGGGAATGTACGCCGGAGTTTTTTCCCCTTCCGTGAGAGTGGAACTCATACTCTTTTCAAAGGGCCAAGAAAATCTCCTGGTTCGAACTAGACGGATCTTATTATCCAAGGTTTGCATCACAAGAAGAATCAAGGACTTTTGTGCAAATCCAAACGGCCAAGAGGCTTTGAAAAAATAAACCGGATTGGTTAACAAAGTAAAAAAGTATTTGAGAGGTCTTGGAAATTTACCTCCACCATCCGTGAGCACGGAAGCGATTGTCCCGAAGAAGTCGGAGCCTTTCGGATAACGTACCGGTTCCATATGCGTATGATCATCGGGATGAATCGAAGAAGTAATCGCAACACCGCGAGAGTAATCTACTTCTTTCGTAAAATTTGTAATGGCTAAAACCGTTTCACTGTTTGTGCGAACACAATCACCAAGAGCAGGCGAAAGCCTTGTCATCTTTCCTTTTTGCTTCATTTTCAACAAAAGTCCTACCGTTCCCATCACGGCGGCGGAAAGAATTATATTTTTTGCATAGAATGTTCTTTTCGGAAATCCGAAAAATCCGGTCGTGGATTGCGTTTGAATTTGATAACCGAATTCACCGGTCGCTGAAGCATCAGCTTCTCCGTGTTCATTGATTGGAATCAACGAAACAACTTTTGTCTCCGGAAAAATTTTCGTTCCCATCTTCTCCGCGAAAAAAAGATAATTTTTGTCCAACGTGTTCTTGGAATTGAATCTGCAACCGACCATACAGCCGCCGCAGTGATTGCAAGAGACTCGATCGGGTCCTTCACCTAAGAAGTAAGGATCCTTTGAAAGTTTGCCGGGCTTTTCTCCGAAATAAACTCCGACCGGCGTGGGCCGAAAGGTTTCCCCTCTTCCCATCTCTTCAGCGATTTCTTTAAGAATATAATCCGATTCGTATAATTGAGGGTTTTGCGTAACACCGAGCATCCTCGATGCGATCGAATAAAACGGAAGAATTCTATCCTTACCGCCTAACTTTTTAAAGGTGGGAGAATTCAGAACTTTTTCCCCCGGAACATAAAGAGTATTCGCATATACAAGACTACCGCCGCCGACCCCGGCGCCGCTCACGAGAAAAAAATCCTTCAAAAGATTTAATCTTTGAATTCCGTAAAAGCCGATTCTCGGCATCCAAAGATATTTGTTAAGCGACCAATTCGATTTTGGAAAATCTTCCGATCTCCATCGTTTACCGGATTCTAAAACCGCCACGGAATATCCTTTTTGACTCAACCGCATAGCCGACACACTTCCACCGAAACCGCTACCTACTATGACGTAGTCGTAATCATAGTGAACATTTGTTCTCTTTTTTTGTTCCATAAGTATTCATTAATAATCGGATGATTTATAAATTCAAAACTTTTTTTAATTGACTGTCTCATATTTTAGAGCCGTATCATAATTCCTAACGTACTGATTAAATAAATAGGAGAAGAATATGTCTTCAATGCCTCGTGTTTGTGTCATAGGAGCTGGTTCCAGTGGAATCACGGTTTGCAAAGCTCTCAAAGATAAAGGGATTCCTTTTGACTGTTATGAGGCGGGAAGCGAAGTCGGCGGAAACTGGAGATTCAACAACGATAATAAGATGAGTAATATCTATAAGTCTCTGCATATCAATACTCACAGAGATAGGATGGAATACAGAGATTATCCGATGCCCAAGAGTTACGCCGATTATCCCGGACACCAAAGAATTTTAGAATACTTTATCGATTATGTTAATCATTTCGGACTTCGGAAAAACATTCATTTTAAAAACCCAGTAGTACACGCCGACCATCAAGACGATGGAACCTGGCTGATCACGACCGGAGATGGAAAACAAAAATTTTATGATGCGTTAGTAGTTTCTAACGGACATCACTGGTCACAGAGATGGCCAGATCCTCCTTTTCCCGGAAAGTTTACGGGAAAGATCATCCATTCTCATTCATATGTCGACCCTGATAACCCGATTAAACTCACCGGTAAACGAGTTGTGGTTTTAGGAATGGGTAATAGCGCGATGGATATCACCGTCGAACTTTGTAGACCGGGTGTAGCGTCTAAAGTTTTTCTCGCCGCGAGGAGAGGTGCTTATATCATTCCGAATTATCTTTTCGGGAAACCGCTAGATAAATCGACTGAGATCATTCCGGTTCACACTCCATTCTGGCTTAAGAGTTTTATAATGGGATTGGTTCTACGTTTTGGAGTTGGAAAGGTGGAAGACTTCGGTTTACAAAAGCCGGATCATAAACCTGGGGCGGCACATCCTACGATTTCGCAGGATATTCTTGTACGCTTAGGACGGGGAGACGTAACTCCAAAACCGAACATAGAATCGTATAACGGTAATAAGGTTCGGTTTGTGGACGGTTCCGAAGAAGAAGTTGACGCCGTTATCTATTGCACAGGCTACAACGTTAAGTTTCCATTCTTTGACGAGAATCTAATTTCCGCAAAAGACAATCATTTACCTCTTTTTCATAGAATGGTCAAACCTGAGTTTAAGAATCTTTTCTTCGTCGGCTTGTATCAACCTTTAGGAGCAATTATGCCTTTGGCGGAATTTCAAGGTAAGTGGATTTCCGAATACCTCACTGGCAATTATCAACTTCCGACTGTTGAGGAAATGAATCAGACCATCGAAAAATACGAATCTCAAATGAAGAAACGTTATGTGGCATCTACAAGACATACGATGCAGGTCGACTTTGAGGACTTTTTGTACGATATGAAAAGCGAGCTTAAAAAGGGAATACAAAGAGCTAAGAAGAACGGAAATAGAACGAACGTGGAAGCGATCGCCGAGCAAAAACAAGTTTCAAAAAACGGAGTCGGATCTAACAAACACGGAGTGAAAAAGAAAACTCGTGCTCTTGCAAAAGTTTGAGCGACTTCTTCTTCGATGGATACTGAAACTACCGGAAGGAATTCTTAGAAAAATTTCCGGTGGTGAAATACGAAAACGAGGACGTGTTTTGGATGCAAGACTTCAAATGTCCTTGTATCTAGCGAAAACAAAGCCGAGAGTTGAATCTCTCACTCCTAAAGAAGCGAGGAAATTTTATCAGAATTCCATGCTTTTGTTTGATCTCGAACCGGAAGATCTTTTCGGAATCGAGAATTTCACGATTCCGGTTTCGCAAGGAAGAATCGGAATCAGACTTTATAGGCCGACACAAACCTTAGAAATGCAACCTGCTCTCGTGTTCTTCCATGGGGGCGGATTCGTCATAGGCGATTTGGATTCTCACGATCGACCATTGCGTTATCTTTCAAAAAAAACGGGAGCTTTGATCCTTTCCGTTGACTACAGACTCGGACCAGAGTATAAATTCCCGATTGCGGTCGACGACAGCCTTGTCGCTTATCAATGGATTCTTAAGAACGCAAAAGAATTAGGAATTCATCCGAAAAAAATTGCCGTAGCCGGTGATAGCGCAGGAGGTAATCTCGCGGCTAACGTATCGCTCTTTTCCAAAAAGAAAAAAATCACTTCACCACTTTTCCAATTGTTGATTTATCCATACCTGGATCTTCTAAGGATGAGCGCCAGCCGGAACGAATTCGGTCGCGGTTACGCGCTTACCAATCAATTATTGGAATATTTTAATTTTCATTATTTGAAAAATCCGTTGGATGCGAAGGAAATTCTTGCGTCTCCGATTTTTTATAAGAAAAAAACCGATTTTCCAAAAACCTTTATTCAATTAGCCGGCTTTGACCCCTTGCAAGATGAGGCTCTAGAATTGATCGAAGATCTAAAAAAAAGCAAGGTCCCCGTTACTTTTAGTATGTATGAAAGTCTCGTGCATGGATATTTCAATTTCGGAGGAGTAATACCGGAAGCAAAAAAGGCTTTGGATGAACTCGTTCTTTTTATCAAAGAAGGATTTAAGATACGATAAGATTCTTTCAGCAAACCGATAAAACCGTTTCGATCGAACGACTTTGTATCAAAGTTTCTCTTGAATTTTTTTGAACGCCGTGAAAGGGTTTCGATTCAAGGGAAGTTTTCTTTATGAAATTCAAAATCGCCTCGACTCAAACGCTTATTCTTCTTTTCTCTTTTGTTTTTTTACAACAGTCGCTCGAAGCGGATTCATCCGGAATCGCATCCGGCCCAATCGTAGGCTATTCCACTCTTAAGGAAGTTTTAGTCTGGATTCAAACCGAAAAAAAAGCATCGGTTGCACTCGAATATTTTGAAATTGAAAATCCAAAGAATAAATTTCTTTCCGAGGAAATCCAAACCCGGTCCAATAACGGCTTTGTCGCAAAGTTGATCGCAAACCAAGTAAAACCCGGAAAACGATATCGCTACAACGTCCTGCTTGACGGAAAAAAAGTCGAAGCAAAACATCCTCAGATATTTCAGGCTCAGTCTTTTTTTGCCGCAGGACAAAATCCGCCTAACTTTACTTTTGCGTTAGGTAGTTGCGCCTATGTAAATGAAACCGAATACGATGTCCCCGGAAAACCATATGGCGGAGATTACTTTATCTATGATTCCATTCTTTCCAAGAACCCGGATTTTATGCTTTGGCTCGGCGATAATATCTATCTGAGAGAAACGGATTGGGATTCGAAGACCGGATTCTTACATCGTTACAAACATCAACGAGGAATCCCCGAGTTACAACCGTTGTTTTCTGCCGTTCATCATTATGCAATCTGGGACGATCACGATTTTGGACCGAATGACGGAGATTCTTCTTTTTGGATGAAAGACACAGCGGAAGAAATGTTTAAACTTCACTGGGGAAATCCAAATTTCGCTAAGGAAGGAATCTACGGCTCTTTCACCTGGGGTGACGCTCAATTCATCCTTCTCGACGATCGAACTTTTCGAACAGCTAACAATAACAAGGTGATTGGACCAAGACAAATCCTAGGTGAAAAACAATTCCAGTGGCTCGTCAACTCGCTCGCATTTTCCAAAGCGACTTTTAAATTTGTCGCGATCGGCGGACAATTTCTTAACCCGAATGCGGTTTATGAAAATTACGCGACCTACCCCGAAGAAAGGAATAAAATTCTATCCGCAATCAAAAATCTCAAAGTCAAGAATGTGGTCTTCTTAACGGGTGATCGACATCATACAGAATTGAATCTACTTACGGAAGAGGGAGCTGAACCAATTTATGATTTCACAGTTTCTCCATTGACTTCCGGAGCTTACGCGGTTACGGAAAAGAATCCTTTGAGAATCGAGGGAACTCTCGTCGAGCAAAGAAATTTCGGGATGGTCTCCGTTACGGGGAATCGCGGGGAAAGAAAACTACTTCTTCAAATATTCGATGGAAAAGGAAAGGAACTCTGGAAGAAAGAAATCATTCCAAATCCTTAATATTTCGATGAAACGAACCATGACAATACTGTTAAGCGCTATTCTTTCAATCGTATTCTTTCTTCTCCTTTTTGTTTGGTGGAATCAGGACAAACTGATTTTCTTTCCCGAAAAATTACCCGAAGATTACGTATTTCAATTTCCATTACCGTTTCAGGAGATCGAACTTTCGACACATGACGGAGAAAAAAGTTTTGCACTCTATTTTAAAGCGAAGAACAACGATCTAAACAAAACGATTCTTTTCTTTCACGGAAATGCCGGAAGTTTGAGAACTTGGGGAGGAATTTACGAAGACTTTGTTCCATTAGGCTGGAACATATTGATTACCGACTATCGCGGATACGGAAAGAATAGCGGCAGTCTTTCCGAAAAAGCGATGTATCAAGACGCAGAAACATGGCTGGATTATACGATCAAGAAGTTGAATGTTCCGAGGGACCGGATCATTGTTTACGGAAGATCGATCGGCACCGCAGTTGCAATCGACTTAGTTTCCAAAAACCCCGATATCAATCTCTTTTTGGAAACACCCTTTACTGATCTACCTTCTTTGGTTAAGAATTATTTTCCATTCTTGCGATCCTGGATGCTTCGTTTTCAATTCGACAATGTAAAAAAATTAGAAAAAATAAACTCCAAGATTAGAATTTTTCACGGAACCGAAGACGAGATTATTCCTTATCGAAATTCCCAATCTATATTAGAAAAGATGAAATTACAAAATAAAGATGTGATTCTATATACGATTCAAGACGGTACCCACAATGATTTAACCGTCTTTCCGGAATATCACCAGGCTTTGAAAAAAAGCCTGGATCAAATCCGTTGATTCTACATTAGAAATATTCCGGAAAAAGAACTTTTAGTTTCTTCACAGTTTCCGGATTTCTTTTTTCCGGAGCGGTAATGATGGAATATTTCGTGCTGTTTTTCAAACTTAGATCGTCTCCGTTTCCGATAACATCTATAAGTTCTGCGAGTAACTTTTTTGCGGTTTCGGCGTTTTTCGTCAGATTCGCGATCACCATTTCCAGCGTTACAGACTCTTCCCCTTCTCTCCAACAATCGTAATCGGTGGACATACAGATCATCTGATAGGCAATCTCCGCTTCTCTCGCAAGTTTTGCCTCCGGAAGAACGGTCATATTGATGATATCCGCACCCCAAGAACGATAAAGATGAGATTCTGCCTTTGTGGAAAATAAAGGACCCTCCATACAAACGAGGGTTTTGTTCGTATGAATTGCCAAACCGATTTTCTTTGCAGTCGCTTCGATACGTTTGCTTAGGTTGGATGAAAACGGTTCCGCAAACGGCGCGTGCGCGACAACTCCGTTTCCAAAATACGTCGCGTTTCGCAGACGAGTACGATCGATTACTTGCGAAGGCAATACGAAGTCGAGAGGTTTGATTTCTTCTCTTAAACTCCCAACAGAACTAAAAGCAATGATTTCCTCAACACCGAGCTGTTTGAGTGCGCAGATATTCGCGTGATTCGGAACTTCGGGGGGCAACAAAAAATGTCCGACGCCGTGTCTAGGTAAGAATGCGATGAGCTTTCCTTTATAGTTACCGATTTTGATTTTATCGGAAGGTTTTCCCCAAGGAGTATCGGGATAGATCTCTTCGATCAATTCCATTCCGTCGAGACTATAAAGTCCCGTTCCTCCGATGATGGCCGCTTTTACATGATGAGGCATGAATCCTTACTCCTAAACGAAAGTTCTCACATTCTTCAGGGTCAGTTTTGGATAGAGGACCTAAATTGTAAATCGTAAGTGGTTTCTACTGTTCGTAGATTTATGCAGTGCTCAGATTTTTTAATTCCAGAGATTGAGTCCGGATCTTTTCCACTTCGATTTGAAGTTTTCCTGATTCTTGGTTGATTTGGTTGATTTCCTTTTCCAGATGAACCATGGTTTTTACCATTTCCTCCTGACCAACCATCTGTTCTTTTGTGGATTCGAAAATTTCACCAGAGAGTTGTTTGATACGTTCTACTTCGGACACAAAGTCTTGTATGATTCTTCTTTGCTCCTGATAGAGTTTACCCATCTCTTCGATTCGGCTCACGGTCTCCGATATTTTTTGTTTTTGGCGGTTCGTTAAATCCCCCGTATCGTTCGATGCCTTATTCGCTTCTCCGATAAACTCTCTGGATTGTTTTACGATCTCCGAAATATTTTTTGCATTCTCCGAAGTGAATTCAGCGAGTTTGCTTACTTCGTTTGCGACAACGGCAAAACCTCTTCCTGCGGCTCCGGCTCGAGCGGCTTCGATCGAAGCGTTTAGCGCCAGTAAGTTGGTCTTATCCGCAATTTCACCCATAATCTGATTGATTTCATCGACTTTGTTAAACGAATTTGCTATGTTTTTTAGGAAGTGTGTCGTTTTTCCCGCGGCCTCGGACACGTTATCCATATCGACTTTGTTCTCGTTTGCATAAGAACCGAGATCTTTGGAAAATTGCGCGATACTTTCGATAATCTCACCGAGATTTTTGGACTTTTGATTGAGATCCACCAAACTCCGATTTTGCGTTTCGATCGAACCGGAAGTGCTTTGGGAAGCGGCGGATAGTTCTTCGATTACGGCGTTCACTTCTTCCAACGAAGCCGCCTGCGATTCCATTTTTTCTCCGGTCGTATTAATAAATTCCGCAAAGTTTTGGATCGAATTCTCGAGACTTTCCGCCGAGATATGAATCGCTTTTTGATTTGATTCCAATCTCGCTAAGAATCCACGACTTTCTTCCGAAAGTTTTACTGCTTGGTCCGCGAGTTTCATAAAAAGATTCATGAGCTGGGAAAGAATAATTCCCGCCACGAAGACAAATACAATCTTGATCATTTCCACGCTGGTGGTTAACATACCTGGTTTGTTGGCAAGATTTGGATCCTCGGATAATTCTACGCCGAATAAAACCGCCACAGTTAACGCAATTGTTGATCCTAATGCACCGAGAAAGCCAACCAAGATTACGAATTTTTTTTCACCCAAAAGTCCGGCATAAATATTGATATAAAAATAGATAAAAAAGAGAATCACGTTCTTCATTACGCCTGAAGCGACCTGAGGAGAAATCATCGCGTCAAAAATCAAAGTGGAACTCAAAATGATCGAATCGAATATTACCGAAGTCTTATGTACCCATTTCGGAACTTCTCCAAAACGATTCCAAATGAAAATTCCGATACAGTAGATCCACATTGCCAACGTTCCGCTGGAATGGATGATTAGTTGAGTCGGGTCAAAGACCTTGAGAGCTCCCAGAATCGAAAATGTAAACAATATAACGAGACCAAGGCGAATTCGATTGATTAGGACGGCCCCATTCTTTTGAATGAGATCGAGAGAAGATTGACTCATATCTTATGGGAAGAATGAAATTTTGCATTTCAAACAATCTCCCGCCCAGAAAAGAGATTTTAAGATTTCAATTTTGTTTCAAGAAGACACAAAATAATCGATCAATTTTACTTTCTTGGATGCAAAGAAAGAATCAAACCACGCTCAAGGCCTTAAGGTCCTTAGATTGCGTTTTAATGCTCAAAACGCCGTCTTGGATCTTACCTGATTCTCGAGTAATCTCGTTGATCTCCTTCTCAAGAGCAAACATGGCCTTCATCATCTCTTTTTGTCCGATCATCTGCTCGTGCGTAGAATGGAAGAGTTCGTCTGAAAGCGTTTTCACTTTGCTCAGGCTCTTCGCAAAATCCTGCACGATCTTTGTCCCTTGCTCATATAACTTTCTCATCTCTTCGATGCTGGAAACAGTGCCGTTGATTTTGAGACTTTGTCCCTCCGTCAGATAACCCGTATCTCTTGAGGAATTGTTTGCTTCCTCGATATATTGAAGCGAATCATGAACTACTTTGGAAATCATCTTGGCATTGGAAGCGGTGAAGTCTGCAAGTTTACTCACCTCTTGCGCGACTACGGAAAATCCTCGTCCGGCCACTCCAGCCCTTGCGGCTTCAATCGAAGCATTCAAGGAAAGAAGATTTGTTTTGTCCGCGATCTCTCCCAAGATACGATTGATTTCATCGACTCTTTGAAATGAATTCGAAATGTTCTTTAAAAATGTATCTGTTTTTTCAACGGAATTCTTAACGATTTGCATTTCGATTTTGCTTTCGTTCGCGATTGTTTCCAAATTCTTAGAAAGCTCGGAAATCTTGCTAATGATTTCCTGAAGCGCCTGCGATTTCTGATTCAATTCGATCAAATTCTCGTTCTGAGTGCGAATGGACTCCACATTGTTCTCCGAAGAAGTGGAGAGTGATGTGATCACCGCGTTTACTTCCTCTAAGGAAGCCGCTTGCGATTCCATCTTGGAACTCGTTAAACTCGTAAACTCTGAAAAATTGGAAACGGAGATTTCCAGAGTTTCCGCAGAAGAATGAATGATTTTTCTATTATTCTCCAATCGGGAAAGAACGTCTTTGTTTTCCTTATAATAAGTGGCGGCTTCCCGATAAAGATTATCAAAAAGAGTCATCAAACGATAAAGAATAAAGCTGACCGCGAACATAAAAATGATCTTTGTAATTTCCGAACTCAGCTTTATAAAGCCCGGGGCTGTGTTGATCGTATTGTTTTCCGAAAACTGAAGTCCATGAATCGCCGCGTTGCCTAATCCCAAACCGTAACCGGACGCACAAAACAAACCGGTCACCAAAACGAATCCCGGCTTCCCGAGTAACCCCGAATAGGCGATTATGAAATAATAAACGGTATATAGAATCGCATTTTTTAGGACGGGAGCGATAATTTCCGCCGAAACCATACCGTCCACCAAGATCGTTCCGCTTAAAAGAAGCGTATCGAAGATCACGAAGAGCTTATGGGCCCAAGGACTCACGCCGTATTTTTTATATAAAGCAAATCCAACGAGGGTATAAACACACATAAAACCGGCGGCGGCCGTATGATTGATCAGAATCTGCGGATGCAACGTTTTATAACTCGAGACAAGCGAAAAAAGCATCATTACCATAATTCCAATTCGCGAATAGTAGGTAAGCGCTTCTCCCTTCTTTCGGATTGATTCAATAGACTGCTTGGACATAGACCAATCGTGGAGAGAAATTCATTTAAGTAAATGAAAAGTAATGATCAAAGGCAGGAATCGATCTTTTTATTATAATTAGACACCTTTACATTCCATAAAATTGGTTTTTCATTCCTAACTTTGACAAAGTGACTAAAATCTTGGATTTAGAGAATTAGAAAAGGGATGGATGAAAAAGTTTTCGGGATGTAAGGCAGTTGGAGAATCGGAAACGGACATTTTTTTTACAGCCCCACCATTGGGATACGTGCCCATGAAAATCTGATTCGTTGATCCATTGCCTAAGGCAATATCTTTGGCAGGTGCCGAATTATGGAAGCTATAATCGGCTAACGCGTCCAGTTGTCTCCAGATTCCAAAGTAATCTAAAGTATCTAGTGAACCAAGTCCGATTATCGTATTCTTAATTGGAGTATAATGGTCCGCATTGAGCGAATAACCGCTGTTTGTATCGGAATAGACGATTTCAAAATCCTTCTCCGAATTTGCGATGCCGATATGCGTAAAGATATCGATCGCCATTCGGTTATCGACTTCATCGTCATTATCGTAAATTTGTGCGATCATCTTCGTGGAATTCGTAAACTGAGCGAGTTGTGTGTTATTGATCGAAAAAGAATACCAGGGAGCCAAAAGAAAAATAAAGGAACCGTTACTTCCCCATCCTTTCTGGATAATTCCTTGGTGCGCGAGATACGGTGTAGCACCGCCTCCATATGAATGACCCATATAGCCCACTCGAGTTGTATCGATGATATTTGCGAACTGCTCCACTGCAAAATTGATTCCGTCCAACATAAACTTATAATTTTCGGTCGGATCCCTTCGATCGGAGATATAAATCGGAAATACGACCACATACCCTTTTGAAACATAAAAATCAATGAGAGGAAAATAAGCTTCTGCGGACGGAGAACTAAAACCATGGAGTAAGAATAATACCGGCGCCTTTGTCGTTTGACCGCTTGGATAGTAAACACAGACGTTACGAGGCGCGCTTGGATTCGGCAGAGCAACGACGGAGACTGCATTGGGTCCGCGTGAGCCATAACCTTGCGAAATAGGAGGAATCGGTCCGTAATATCCGACCGGTGTGATCGCACATGTGTCGATCAGATAAGGATAACTTAGAATCAGAAGCGTTTCAAAAAGTGGTTCCAAAGTTTCTTCCTGAAAACTTTTTGAATTCTGTTTACAAAAGAAAAGCCCGAGTATAAGAATGATTCCCGTCAAACGTTTCATAAATTTTCCGAAGCTCCTCTTCTTCATTAGATTCTTACTGTCTCGAAATGGAAATCGATTTTTAAAAATGGATCCGGAATCAATTATAAGAAGAGAAACGAAAATTCAAGCGGAAAGTGAATTCGTTTTACTGACTTCCCATCCGATCATAGCCATCTTTCTTTCAGAACCCCATCTGTATTCTCCGATTCCACCCGTATTCTTAATCACACGATGACAGGGAATCAAATAACCGATCGGATTCTTACCGATTGCGGAACCTACCGCTCTCGAAGCGTTTTCTTGATCGATGGAAGTTGCAAGCTTCGAATAGGAGGACAATTGTCCTTCCGGGATTTTTAAAAGAGCTTCCCAGACTTTGATCTGAAAATCGGTTCCTTTTAGGTGAAGTTTGATTTTTTCTTTTTGATCCAATGTCTTTTTAAAAAAACGAACGACCCGCTCTTGGTTTTCGTCCGTTTTTTGTATCAATTTGGCCTGGTCCCATTGTCCCTTCAGTTCGGATAAAACTTCCTCCCTTGGAACATCATAAAAATATAAATTACAAATTCCTTTTTCTGTGGAAGCGACCAAGTAATCGCCGAAAATCCCATTTTGAAAACTGTAATGAATCGTAAGTTTTTCCCCACCGTTTTTGTATTCACCGGGAGTCATTCCTTCGATCTTCACGAATAGATCGTGAAGGCGACTCGTTCCGGAAAGTCCGGTCTCAAAGGCGGCGTCGAACAAGGTTGACTGCGGTTTGGAAAGAATCGTTTTTGCACTTTGGAGCGTTAGGTATTGAAGGAATTGTTTCGGGCTTACACCAGCCCATTCCGTAAAAATTCTTTGAAAATGAAAGGGACTCAAATTTACGGATTTTGCGATCTCTTCCAGCTCGGGTTGTGATGTGGAGTTCTCTTGTATAAATTGAATGGCCGTTGCGATTTTTTTGTAGTGATCCATATCAAAGAGAATAGCTCAAAGGAGTTTTTTTTAAAACCCGATCCTTGCTTTTTTTGTTTTTTTTGAACTCGTTTTCGCGGTTCATTTCAATTCTTTTGCAATCAAAAAATAGGGCGAGAATTTGTTCCGACAAACCGTATCTCTTCTTAAAATTTGTTAAAACGGACTTTAAGTCCGCTTCAAAGTAAAGTCGGAGGGTAATGTCGTTTTTTCTCTGCTTCCATCTTTGGAAAAAGGTAAGTTTTGGAGATTTGTAGATGGAAAACGATCGCAAACAAAAGGAACAAAAATTCTTCCGCTAAGAATGAATGTATCGTACAAGTTGATCGATCCCTTCTTCGAAAAGGGCTGGCCCAGGCTGAAGAACGATCGAAGGATCTAATTCAAAAATTTTTTGATTTTGGATCGCGTTTGTATTCTGCCAGTCAGGATGCGTTTGGACCCAATCAAAGTTTACCGGTTTTCCGCACCAGGAACCGAGGTAAATATCCGGATTCTTTTTTGCGACCTCTTGCGAAGAAACGATTCTTTCACTCGCCATGGATTTATTTCTGAGATCGTCAAAACAATCTTGTCCTCCGGCGATTTCGATCAATTCCCCGACCCAAGAAATGCCAGTGATGATCGGCTCATCCCATTCTTGAAAAAATACACGCGGAGGATTTTCCGTTCGATTCTCCATTTGGATTCTTTCTAACTTCTTTTTCCAACCTTCGATCAAAACTTCGGTCTCTTTTGTTTTCCCTATGATGGAACCGAACAAAAGCATCGTTTCCAAAATTTCGGCTATCGATCTTTGATTCGTGACAAGTACATTCAATCCTTCCGATATTAACTCTTTCGCGAGATTCGCCTGTATATCGGAGAAACCAATCACGAGGTCGGGTTTTAGATCCTTGATCTTCTTTACGTTTCCATTGATAAACGCCGAGACTTTGGGTTTTTCCGTCTTCGCACGAAGAGGGCGGACCGTATATGCCGAGATTCCGACGATACGATCTTGTTCCCCCAAGAGATAAAATAACTCGGTCGTTTCCTCTGTGAGACAGATAATTCTTTTCGGTCCGATCAGATTCTTTTTCCTTAGCTATGGAATTCTTTCTTATCGTCGATTAACTTCTGCACTACGGACGGATCTGCGAGTGTCGAAGTGTCTCCGAGTCCCTCAAATTCCGCGGAAGCAATCTTTCTCAATATTCTTCTCATAATTTTTCCCGAGCGTGTTTTCGGAAGTCCAGGAGCCCAATGAATCACGTCCGGCCTCGCGATTTTCCCAATGACTTTTTCGACCGTCGCTACGAGTTCTTTTTTGAGTTCGTCGTTTGTGATAACGCCTTCTTTCACGGTAACGTATGCGTAAATTCCCTGACCCTTGATATCATGAGGAAATCCTACGACTGCGGCTTCGGCAACGGATTTGTTTTCAACAAGAGCGCTTTCAACTTCCGCGCTTCCGATTCTATGACCGGAAACGTTGATCACATCGTCCACTCTTCCCGTAATCCAATAGTAACCGTCTTTGTCCCGTCTCGCTCCGTCGCCGGTAAAATAGTAACCTTTGAATTGGGAAAAATACGTATCGAAGAATCTTTTGGAATCTCCGTAAACACCTCGCATGATCGAAGGCCAAGGACCCTTGATACAAAGATTTCCGGAAACTTCTCCTTTGTCTGAGAGTTCCTTTCCTTCGTTGTCTACAAGAACCGGTTGTACTCCGAAGAACGGCAAAGTCGCCGATCCGGGTTTTTGAGGAATGGCTCCGGGAAGCGCGGTGATCATGATCGACCCGGTCTCCGTTTGCCACCAAGTGTCCACAATCGGACAACGACTCTTTCCGATATTCTTATAATACCATTCCCAAGCTTCCGGATTGATCGGCTCCCCTACGGAACCGAGGAGACGAAGTGAGCTCAGATTTCTTTTTTTAATTGGCTCCAATCCTTCTCTCATCAAGGCACGAATTGCAGTCGGAGCCGTGTAAAAAACGTTCACTCCGTATTTGTCGATCACGTCCCAAAATCTTCCCGCATCCGGATAAGAAGGAACTCCTTCGAACATCACGGAAGACGCTCCGTTGGAAAGCGGTCCATAAACAAGATAAGAATGACCGGTCACCCATCCGATATCAGCAGTACACCAATACGTATCCTCTGGTTTGATATCGAATACATAATGAAAGGATAGATTCGCGCCGATAAGATAACCACCCGTAGTATGCAAAACTCCTTTCGGTTTTCCAGTGGATCCCGAGGTATAAAGAATAAATAGAGGATCTTCCGCGTCCATCGGCTCCGGTTTACAATATTCGGGCAGGTCCGGATCGTTCATTAAAAAATGGTACCAGTGGTCTTGGCCGTCTTTCCAAACCAGACCGGATTCATTTCCGGTTCTTCGAACCACGATTACGTTCTTTACCTTTTCCTTTGCGGCGCCGATCGCGACATCCACATTCTTCTTAAGTTCCACTGGCTTTCCGCCGCGAAAACCTCCGTCGGCGGTCACGATCAATTTCGGTTTGCAGTCGTCGATTCTACTCTGAAGGGCTTCCGGAGAAAAACCTCCGAATACGACGGAATGAATCGCACCGATACGAGAACATGCAAGAATCGTAATGGCTAATTCCGGAATCATCGGAAGATAAACCAAAACTCGATCTCCCTTTTTCACTCCGTACTTTTTCAAAACGTTCGCGAAACGATTCACTTCTCTGTAAAGATCGTAATAGGTAAGAACTCTGGATTCGGAAGGACTGTCCCCTTCCCAGATCAAGGCGGCTTTGTTTTTGTGAGGAGTATCGATATATCGGTCTAGACAATTATAGGAAACGTTTAGTTTGCCACCCTTGAACCATTCTACTTTTGCGTTTTTAAAATCGTGACTGAGAACCTTGCTCCACTTCTTGAACCAAGTAAGACGGTTGGCTTCTCTTCCCCAAAACTTGTTCGGGTTTTCGATCGATTCTTTATAGAGTGATTTATAATCTTTGAGACTGAGGTTAGCTTTTTTTTTGAAATCTGCCGACGGGGGAACGATCCGTTCTTTTGCCATGACTTCCTCCAGATTCGGTAAAGAATGTTTCTTTTTTTTTCTCTGTCTACCAAATTGCAGAAAAACGAAAGAGAAACCTCCTCTCAAAAATTTTTAAAGAGGAGGTCTCGTTACTTAGGTGGAACCGGTTCGGATTAAATCTAAGAATTCGGAACGTGTGACCATATTGTCTTTGAACGCTCCTAACATACATGACGTGAAAAGTTCCGAGTTTTGTTTTTCGACTCCACGCATCATCATACAAAGATGTTTGGCTTTGATAACAACGGCAACACCTTGTGGATCGAGAACTTCTTGAATGGCATAGGCAATTTGTTCGGTAAGTCGTTCCTGCACCTGAAGTCTTCTCGCAAAGACGTCCACGATTCTAGGAATTTTACTGATCCCGATGATCTTTTTATTCGGAAGATAAGCGACATGTGCTCTTCCATAAAAAGGTAAGAGGTGATGTTCACAGAGTGAGTACATTTCGATATCTCTTACAAGTACCATCCCTTCCGTGGGCTCGTCAAAGATCGCCCCGTTTACGATGGTTGTGATATCGGCGCGGTAACCCGAGGTCAAAAAATCATAGGCTTTTGAAACTCTTTTCGGAGTATCTCGAAGCCCTTCCCTGTTCGGATCCTCGCCGATCGCTTTTAGAATTTTTACAACTTCTTCTTCCAATTTAAACTCTCTTCAGTTATATTTCCCAAGATTGGATAAGGGGCCTCTTGTTAGATTCTATTCGGACGAATTCGGTAAATTTTTTTAGAATCCAAAGAGAGAACATTCCCATTCTCAAAAGAGGCTATAGAATCTTCCATCGGATTTTCATTTTCTTGCGGATTTCCCACCGCGAACGATTCTGTCCTTTCATGAGCGTTGAGAATTTCCTGACAAAACGAAATCGACCCGTAAAGATCGGGTTAGACGCCCGTATGATCGCGCATTCCGGCATCGGGATGAGAATTCGAGGGATCTTAAAGAACATCGGAACTTTAGCCGAGAAAGAGAACATTCAAATCTACCTTTTTGGAAATCGAGAGACAATCCAAGAGGAAGGAATTTCCTGCCATGATTTTTCAAGTTGGGAGAAAGAGGGAACGAACGTCGCAACTTCCGACTCTCGACTCAAAAAAAAAGAAACCGATTCTTTTCCCGTAATTTCCTATGATGTTCCGATCTATTCTTTGAAGGAATTTTTCGGACATCCCTTGATGAAAGAAATGGATCTCCTAGACATTCCTCATTTTAACGCACCCCTGCGTTATCTTTCGAAATCGATCATTACGATTCACGATATCATTCCTTTTCGAATGAAAGAATTTCATTCGAGTTTCGCAAAAAGAATTTATTTACAAGTTGTCTTTCGACTGATTCGAGCCTTTTCAAAAAAGGTCGTTTCCGTTTCGGAATACACGGCGAAGGATATAGAATCCGTTTTTCATTTTTCAAAAGATACGATTCAAGTGATCCCGAACGGAATCGATGAATCCGTTTTTTTTCCGGCGTCTTCCGAGGAGAAAAAGAAATTCTTAAAAAAATACAAACTCAAAGAAGGATATTTGCTGAGCGTAGGAATCGGGAAAGGTCATAAGAATCTAAACTTTGTCTTGGACGTTTTAAAATTGTTTTGGGACTCGAAAGCTCTAAAAACGAACTGGGTCCTTGGCGGAGCCTCGGGAAAAATTCCCGAATATCTAAAAGCGGACGTCGTCGGTTATGAAAGTAGAATTCTCCCCATGCAAAAACTATCCTTAGAGGAACTCCGTTGCCTATATTCTTGCGCGGGTGTTTTGATCTTTCCTTCCAAATACGAAGGTTTCGGATTTCCTCCCCTGGAAGCGCAAGCTTGCGGTTGCCCCGTCCTTTCTTCGAACGCGACGGCTATGCCCGAGATGTTGCGAGAGAGCGTTCTTTATTTTTCTCCGAATCAACCGAAAGAATTGGAAATTCTTCTAAATCGTTTTATAAAAAGTCCGAAAGAAATAAAATCTCTGATTCCAATAGGAAAAAAGAATGCAAAGAAATTTTCCTGGAAAATCGCCGCCGAAAAAACATTAGATAATTATAAAGTAGTTTGTTAGGACGATTCTGCCGTATTTTTTTGTAAACGGACTTTAAGTCCGGTTTCAAGAAGTTTTTACGATCGATCTCATTTGTCGGAAAAACAATTAGCCTAGAAATGAATGGAAAATGAAATTCTAAACTCAGAATTCTCTTTTAATATATTTTTTCTTGGAAAGGATTTCTTCTTTTCGAGTCTGAATGGTTAAAAAAAGATTCTCCCTTTCCAAGTCGGAATAACGAGACCAATTTCCGATTTCTTCGATCGTTCGGAAACAACCCTCACAAAAACCCGTTTCAAAGTCCATCGAGCAGATCTTATTGCACGGAGAACGGACCACTTCATTTGCCTCGATTCTTAGACTTCGCAACCACCTTCTTCTTCGCAGGTTTTTTCTTAGTGGAAGCCTTTGTTTTTTCAGGTCCGATTTTAGAATGGTCCACGATCGTTCTCATTTCTTTAAACAGAGACATTCCGCTGATTCTTCCTGGAACGATCACGTGCGCGGCTCCGCTTTCTACAAGGACGTCCGCTTCTTTCGCATCGTCCGTCGTCAGAATGATCGAGGGCTGAGTATGATGACAGATCGTTTTGAGAGATTCCAAAAGTCTTCGGTTGGTTGTTCCTTTCAAAATCATATCGGATATCGTACAGATCACATATCTTGCGTCTTCGATTCCTAAATGGTGAAGTGTTTCCGGATTGGCCAGATCTCCATATGCCCAACGAATTCCCTTCGCTTCCAGAGATTGTCTAAAAACAGGATTAAAATCCACGATCAAAATTCGATTCAACCATTCCGGTTTTTCTTTTTCGATTCCTTCCAAAAGACCTTGAGCGATTCTAAAATAACCCAAGATCACGATATCACGTTTCGGCTGACCCGTAATATCCGATTCAGTTCGATTCTCATCTTTTTCCTTTAAACCGATTCCAGCTAACAACTGTAAGATGAAACGCGAGATAGGATCGTTAAAAAGGATAATATAAGTGGAAACGACGGAGGCAAGGATCATGGAAGTCAAAACGGTCGATTCCAATTCTTTGCTGATATGTCCGTAACCCATTCCCAGAGAAAGAATCACGAGCGAGAATTCGCTGATCTGCGCCAAATTCAAACCTGTGACAACTCCGGCTCTCAAACCCTTTCCGGAAAAATACACGGGAGTTGCAACGGTGATTACACGACTCACGATCACAAATGCAACGGCGATCAAGGAAATACTTATGATCTGAATCGAAGGAATCGGAATTTTCATTCCAAGAGCTACGAAGAAGAGAGTAATGAAAAAATCTCTGATTCCGGAAAGTTTTGCGATTACGTCTGCTCCATATGGAAACGCGGCGATACTCACACCCGCGATCAAAGCGCCCATCTCTTTCGAAAGCCCTGCTCTTTCTGCAAAACCGCAGAGTAAAAAACACCAAGCAATCGAAGTGATCAAAATGAGTTCCGGTTTCGATGCGGCCGCTTCAAACAACCTGGAAAGAAAGAATCTGCTGATAAGAAAAGCGACCCCGATTAAAACCAAACCGATTCCAAGAGAACTTGCAATTTTAAGAATCTGTGGATCTTGAAGATTCGGTTGAACTCCCATAAAGATGATCGCCCAAATATCCTGAAGAACCAAAACTCCTATTGTAAGCCGACCCGCAATCGTACTTACCTCGAATTTATCGTGAAGAAGTTTGACTACGATCATTGTAGAGCTGATCGCAAGCGCTATGGCAAAATAAAGAAGATCGAATTTTCCGGCCGAACCTGCGAGAATTCCTTTAAAAAAAAGCAAACCGAAAATTACGCAAAAAACGAACTGGCTGATCCCCAAAATGAACATGGACTTTCCCATCCGCGCCAATTCTTTTAGATCGATTTCGAGTCCGATGATGAATAGCAAAAGAATCAAACCGATCTCGGAGATCAATTCGATACTTTCTTCGTTTACGACAAGACCAAGACCCAGATTGGGTCCCAGCAAAAGTCCCCCGGCCACATAACCGAGAATCAACGGTTGTTTTGTAACCCTTGCGATATGAGAAAAGAATGTTGCGAAGATGATGCTCAATGCGATATCATTGAGAAGAGAAAGAGAATGATGCTCCATATATACAGTTCGTCCTAAATTCTAATTTCTTTTTTTGGGAAACCCGAAGCACAAGCCCCGAACAAAGCGGGAACTGACGAGCATTCTATCTCTGGTTTCTTATAAGCGAACGGCAGAAACTTATAAAAAGCTTCTACTTACTAAACTAAAGAAGATTCCCTTAGTAAAAAACATTTTTTTTATCCATATCACAAAAACTTGAAATCGAAAAACAGAGTTATCTTTTCTCTCGTTCTTACTGCTATGAAAAAAGGAATTTCGCAAAAAAACAAATCAGTTCTTTGAAATTGATAGCAGGGAAACATTTGTTTAAACTGAAAAGTCAGCCGGTTCCAGAACATGGATGTCCGGAAGGTTCCGATATTTTCCATCAAAATCGAGACCGTAACCGACCACAAATTCATCCGGAATTCTCCAGCCGACGTATTTCACCGGAAATTCGAGAATATTTTTTCTTTCCTTTAAAAGAAGAGTAACGATTTCAAGACTCGCCGGATTTCTCGTAAAGATGTGTCTCACGAGATATTGCAAAGTAAAGCCCGTATCCAAAATATCTTCGACGAGAATTACGTGGCGATCGGAAAGGTCGGTGTTGATATCTTTTAACAAATCGATTTTGCCCGTGGAAACGGTTCCCGAATACGACCTTGCCTGAACAAAATCAATCTCCACTGAAAAAGGAATCTCTTTAGTTAAATCGGAGAAAAAGTAAACTCCGCCTTTTAATACACAGATAAAAACAGGATTCAGTTTTTTATAATCTTTTGCGATCTCAGACGCTAAGGATTTTACTCTCTTCGAGATTTCTTCCTGAGAAAAACGAGGGTGGAGAATGTCCGAATTTTTTTTGTTCATCCCGGAATCCAAAATCGAATTATCTTGCCCGGAATCTTGCTGAGCTCTTTCCACGAGTTTATGTCGGCATGTATACTCAAGAATCCGGAGGTTGGAAATTTAAAGAGAATCGATTCCGATAAGGACAAGTCTTCGTTCCCTCGGATCAAACGATTTGCAATTTCTTCGATTCCAGGATTATGCCCCAACAATGCCACACTCTCAAGATTAGAATTCAATTCTCTGAGTTTAACTAAGATGTCTTCGCTATCAGACTCGTACAATTCTTCGGTTACTTTGAGCTCGGAAGAGACATTCTTATTCTTTGTAAGAATTTTATACGTATCCAATGTCCTTTTCGAATCCGAAACTAAAAACAAATCCGTTTTGAATTCGATTCTCTCCAAATACTTCCGAAGAGATCGAGCGTTTTTCCTTCCTCTTTCTGAAAGAGGTCTTTCTCTGTCCGACTTGAATTCGGATTCCCAATCTGATTTTGCGTGTCTGATTAAATGAATTTGTTTCAACGAACTTTGTCTCTCGTTTTCCGCTTCTCAGGTCAACTTTAAATTCATTGACAAGAGGTAAAAGAGCTCTTTAATTATGGTGCTATGAAAAAGGTCTTCGCGTTAGCAGGAACTGCTTTGCTCATTCTGATGCCCACTTTGTTGAGCGCACAATTAGCCGGCCCGCCCGACGAAGAAAGAGCCAAAAAAGACGTTCAGATTCATTGGTCGAAAAAAAATCTCGGCGATAAAATCCAATCGATCGAAAGTAATGGAGAACCGGTTCTTATCGAAAAAGATGAGCCGAAATCCAACGCAGATATACTTTACAAATTTCCATTTTTAGTAACCACAAAAAGAAAAGACGGAAGTGTTACGAGAACCGAGGTCGGCGCAAATTATATATTTGTTCGTACAAAAGGTTGGCTTTTTGCCGAATTGGGTTTTGGAAAAAATATAGTTTTATCCGATCCGGGAAAAGAATCTCCTGATAGGGAAACCGTTCTCCGATTGATCGAAGAAAATCTTCTCCAAGATCGATGGAAAGGAAAAACGATCGAGAATTTGAAAATTGGTGAAGCGATTTCCGGAATTGATTTAGACGTTCAGTGGTTTCGATATTCAGGAGAATACGAAGTAGCCGTAGACAATACCATTCGCTATTCCTGCACGAATTTTATCGTTCGCCTTCTTAAGGATGACTCCGCGACGGAGTGGAAATTAGACTGGAAAGAAAAAGGTGTTTGCAGACAAACAACGACGTCTAACGATTCTTCTCCTTGAAGGCGGTTTTCAGTAAACCTTTCCTCTAAGGAGAATTTGTTTCTCGTAAATCAATCTGTCTTTTTATGATTGGAATCCGGCTTACGAAGATTCTTATCCTTTATACTTTCAAAGTTTGTTTTTTTCAAACGATCTGAAAATCTCACCGAGCTTATTTTTCCGGTCTTAAGATCTTTCAACGTATTATGAATCGAATTTCCGATTCCGCCGTGATTTTCATATTGTTTTAAAAAATTTTCCGTCCGAGTTTTATCCAAGGAATAATACGACTTTCCGTATGCGAATACAGCCGCGCTTCTGATGGAAGGATGGGAATTCTCGTTTGAAATCGTCGATTCTAAATAAGTCTTTGCAGAATTACCGCCGAAGTCTGCGATTAAATCGTTTATCTGTGAAAGTGCATAAACTCGTAACCCGGGTTCTTTGGAAATTGCAATCAGATATTCTTGAGGATTTGGGTTGATAGCGTAAACTTCCTTAACGAGCGTCTCCCTATCGATATGGCCGGTTTGCAATACGACTGATTTAATCTTTTCGTATTGTTCCGGATTGAGAGGATCCGCGTTGATTGCCGACACCACACAAAGTGAAACGAACAAGCTCGAAAAAAGGAGATTTCCTATTCTTATTTTCATGTTATTCTTTTTATCTTTCATCTTAGTACACCAAAGGATGCGAGCGAAGCACCCAACCTTGTTCCCCTGTGAGTTGTGTTTGATTGATCGTTGGATTTCCGGCCCAGAACATAAGATTGAGTCCCCCGCTATTGAAAAAACCGGTTCCCAAACATTCTCCTAAACCGACGAGATTGTTTCCATTTTGATCCTGGCATTCAGGGGTCTCCGGTAACGGATCGAGAGAATAACGTCCTTTGATAACGTCCTTCTCCACCGGATGATACAATCCTAAATAGTGAGCGCCTTCGTGTGCGATTGTCTTCGCTAAAAAGACTTGATCCGCGGCGCAGATCAAGTCAGCTCCAACACCTCCACAACCGGTTGCGGTTCTATGATTTTCAATAAATACGATCATTCCCGATTTCGGTGTTCCCGTGATCGGGATTCCCGGAATACCGGAAGAGATTCCTAAAATTCCGGCCGGCGCACTACTTGAAATAGTATAACTTCTTGTTAGGTATATATTCAAAGAATTCGGATCTTGAGAACCGTTCGGGTTTGTTTTATATAATGTCCCCAAGGAACCCGCAACATCACCGAAATCATCGGAGATATTTGCGATATTCAGAAAGTTCGCATCAGCTCCGTTAGCAACAACGGCCGTTACCGTTACGTCGATCTTTACCGTGTCTTGTGCATAGATGTCCTTTAGAGTCTGAATCATCGTTGCCATGCCTACGGTGGTAGGTGTTGCTACTGTATTCGGAACAAAGATCAAGTTGATATTCAATTTCTTTCGAGATTGCCAATTCTTCGATAAGCCAGAATTTGCACTTCCGAAAATTCCGTTCGGTTCCGCTCGGAATTTATATTCTTCGCAAGTTTGCGGAGTATTATTCGTAACTCTACGAGTGGGGATAGCAGGACTTGGGATTGCGGGTAATATAAAATCTACGCCTAAGATATTACTTCCGAAGTTATTATAACCTGCGCTCGGCGCGTAATAACTCGGAGTCGCCCCGATCGGAAATGCAGTCGTAACGGACCGAGATCCGGCCGCTTCACTTTTGCCGTTGTCTTGAATCAAATTGCGATTGGAATTCTCCCATAAAGGATAGATAAATCGATTTGCATTTGATGCAAATGCGTGATTTTGTTCGGCATAAACGATTCCTACCGGATTGTTTTTACCAAGACCCGCAAAATTTACGGTTCCTGTAAGATATGCCGTTCCGCCATCGGCATAGGAATTCGCTTCGGTTAACAATACCTGACTCAAGTTGGAGGACGTTACACTGAAATTAGGTGCCGCTCCCGAAGTTCTCAAATTTTCAGAAGGTTCGCAATGATAGAGCGCTTCGTTATAAGCATACAAACCGAGAAGAAGATTTATATTTTCCGATGTTTTATCCTTGTTTTTATCAACGGGACAACCCCAGGACAACGAACAAAAAACCATAAGCGGTACGAAAGATTTTCTCAACATATCACTAATTTCCTAATGCTTCTTTTCAAGGGCGACTCTATTCCATTTCTGTAAGGTAAAAATCTTTTCTGAACATTGATTCCAAGATGAAATTTTCTTTTTTGAGGAACAAGCCTCAAACTTTTGGGATCCAACGAACTTCTTTTTCTTTTCCCACCAATTGAGAAATCGAACCGTATCGATTCTTTTTTAGAAACTGATCTAAGTATTCAAGAATACGCAAAGGGAGAAACGGACCTTGATAAATATAACCGGTGTAAATCTGGATTAAGTCAGCGCCCGCAAGAATTTTTTCGAGTGCGGCGGCCCCTGAATCGATGCCGCCCACGCCGATAATCGGAATTCTTCCCTTTAGTTGATTGTATGCAACGCGAACGAAATCGGTCGATTTTTTTCGGAGCGGCTTTCCCGAAAGACCGCCTTCTTTTTCCACATTCGGAAATTTCGAAAGAAGCGTTTTTTCGATCGTAGTGTTGGTTAGAATGACTCCGTCCAGTTTTAAACTCAGGGATGTTTCCAATAACGCTTCGAGATCTTGTTCTTCCATGTCCGGCGCGAACTTGATAAAGATAGGAATTTTAAAATCTTTTCCCAGTCCGGACCGAATACCTTCGATCAAAGAAACAAAATTCTCCTGCTTTTGAAAGTTTCTCAGTCCAGGTGTATTCGGAGAACTTATATTGATTACCGTATAATCCGCATAAGGCGCCAAACGTTTCAGAGTGTAAACGTAGTCTTCGACAGCTTTTTCTTCGGGAACAATTTTGGTTTTACCCGCGTTGATTCCTCTAATTTTTCCTTTTGTTTGTTTGGAAAGAATTTCGAAGGCAAGATCGGCGCCCGGATTATTAAAACCCATTCGATTGACGAGCGCTTGGTCTTCAGGATAACGAAAGATTCTCGGTTTCGGATTTCCTGGTTGAGCCTGGCCAGTAATGGTTCCTACTTCAACGTGGCCAAATCCCATTCTACTCAAGAACGGATACAACTCGCCTGTTTTATCGAAACCGGCGCCCATCCCCAAGGGATTCTCGAACTGGATTCCAGCTACTTTCGTTTTCAATCGATCGCTTTTATAAGAAGTCATCGATTCGATTACGGAAAGAACCCCCGGAATTTTTCGACTAACACCGAGTAGATTCTTTGCGAGATCGTGTGCTGTCTCCGGATCTAAAGAAAGAAAAAACGGTTTTAAAAATGCTGTGTAAGCGCCTTGTCTCAAGGAGGAAGAAATCATCTCTGAAACTATTTTCTCGGCTTAGTTCAAGACCAGCGAAAAATTCTACTCCCCGCAAAAAGAAATACGATTCCATAGATAAGCAATCCTACAACCGCAGGAATCGCTACCGTCATCCCCGCGCCTTCGATAAAAACCGCGCGCAAAGAATCCGCCATCAAAGTGAGAGGTAGATTTCGAATGAACGGTAGAACGGCTTCCGGAAAATTTTGATAGGAGAAAAAGATTCCGGATAAGACCATCATCGGAAACGTAACCGCGTTCACCAAACCGTTCCCGACTTGAGAACTCGCGGCACGCGATCCGATAAACATTCCGATACAAGAAAACGAAAAGTTCCCGGCAAGATAAATCAGAATCGCGGCTCCTACGGAACCTTCGAAAGCGTTTTCAAACGTCAAAGCGGTAAAACTCAAAAGGATAAGGGATTCCACTGCGGTTACGACCAATCTCGTAAAAAAGAAGGAAAGTAAAAAGTAGAGTTTATTCATCGGAGTAGCGGACATTCTTCTCAGAAGTTTTTTCATTCGCATCTCGATGAGATTCCATCCGACTCCCCAAAGACAGGAATTCATCACGCCCATTGCGAGCATTCCGGGAACAAGATAATCAATGTATCTCGTTCCTTTCGAATCCAACTTATCTACTTTGAACGCAAGCTCGGATTGGTTGGAACGAATTTTAGCAAGAATCAAAAGATAATCCCTTTGCCCGTTCGGGTTTTCCGGATCGAATGAAAAATGAATCTTACCGTCAGCGGCTTTTTCTAAAATCAGATTCAACTTTCCCCTTTTCAAATCCCGTATAGCTTCCTCTTTCGAAAGTACTAAAAATTTTAGCGAAGGTAAGGATCGAGAGGAATCACTTTGATCCGTTGGTTGCGATTCGCTTTTTTTGGAGTCTTCTACTTCGAGAGTTTGTTTTAATTCCTCCAGTTGATAAGAATTCTCTAATATTGCGATTTTCACTTCTTCGGAACCGCGATTCTTAAATGCGATCCCGAGTACCCCGGCCATTGCAACGGGAAATACGAAGGCCCAAAAAAGAATTCCGGGTTCCCTATAAAATTCTTTGAGCTGAATGCTCACTAATTGAAGGATTTGTTTCATTCTTCCAGTCCCCTTCCAGTCATGCTAAGGAAAAGATCGTCTAACGTTTTCTTATGACATTCCAAATTCTTTAACTTCTTTCCAGATGCGGAAATTGTTTGGATCAATCGAGGTAGATAATCGGTAATTGCGGATACATAGATTCTGGCTTCCGATTTTGCAGAGTCCCAGTGATATTTATCCATGCCTTCGGAAGGAATCAGTTTTTCAGGATCGGATCCGTCTTCCACCGAAAAACGAATGATTTCACCTCCGCCAGTTCTTCCCAATAAATCGGACAGAGTTCCCTGATCTAAAATCTTGCCCTTATCCATGATGATGATTCTTTCACAAAGAGTTTCCGCTTCTTCCATATAATGTGTGGTAAGAATCATCGTTGTTTTACTTTGTCTAAGCCGATCTAAAATTTTCCAAACGTCTCTCCTCGCACCCGGATCCAATCCCGTAGTGGGTTCGTCCAAAAAGAGAATTTCAGGATAATTTAATATAGAAACTCCGAGCGCCAACCTCTGTCTTTGACCGCCGGAAAGATGGCTCACGTAAGCTTCTCGTTTGTCTTCCAGGTTGATCAATTCTAGAATCTCGTCGAGCCTCTCTCTTTTACTCTTGTAAAATGTTCCGAATAGATTGAGAGTTTCTTGAACGGTGATTCGATCCATGAATCTTGTTTCCTGTAAGGCCAAGCCGATTTTGGATCGAAGAAGAGTTTCGTTTTCTTTCCAAGTCGTAGCAAGAATGGAAATCGATCCTTCGTCCGGCTTTTGAATTCCTTCCAACATTTCTATCAAAGTCGTTTTACCCGCTCCGTTCGGACCTAAAAGCGCTACGAATTCTCCCTTTTGGATTTCCAGACTTAAACCGTTTACGGCAGTCGTATTTTTAAAACGTTTGAATACGTTGCGAACATCGATTACGACGTTCGTCGATTCGTTTGAATTCTTTGGATTCAAGAGAACATCCTTTTCCTTATAGAGATTGTAAAATTAAGAACTTCTTTCCGACGTGGCTCCGATGAAAACCTTAGGCATTTTTTACGACTTTGTAGATCAAAGACGGAAAAATACGAAGAAGAAAACGTAGATATCGAACCACTCCGATTCCGATATAAACTTTGTCCTTTTCCAAAGCCGAAAAAAATTGATCCGCTAATTCTTTCGTCGTCAGTTTATTCTTTCCACGACCTGCCGTCATCGGCGTATCCACTTGGGGAGGCAACATTTCGATAACTCGGATATTCGATTCTTCCAACTGATAACGGAGAGCCTCCGTAAACAAATGAAGTCCTGCCTTTGTGCCGCAATACAGGGGTGCTGATTTTTTGGGAACCAACGCAAGACCCGAGGTCACATTTACGATCGCGGAATCCTTATGGACTTTTAAAATCGGGATTAAGATGGAAATCAAACGGATCGGAATCGTTAAGTTGGTTTGAATTTCTTTTTCTATGTTCGCCGTTTGATCGGAATCTTTTAGAAAATCCGGATTAAACTGAATGCCGGCATTATTGATCAACATATTAAGAGAAGAATATTTCTTTTTGATAAGCGAAATCAGCTTATCGAAATCGGCCGGTTTTGTCAGATCACATTGAATCGTTTGAATTCCGGGAATAGAAGACAACTTAGAAAGCGACTCTTTGTTTCTTCCCAAAGCAAGAACCGTGTTGTCAAGATTAGCAAATCGTTTTGCAAGTTCGAGACCGATTCCCGACGTGGCGCCCGTAATTAAAATCGTATTTCCTGATAGGTTCATGTTCCGCTTATCTTCTTTTTCGAAACGGAGCGATCAAGCAATTCCCGACTGAAAGTTAGAATTAACTTTTGCCGTAGTAACGAAGAATCTGTCTGAGCGAGGAAAGATAAGAAGGTCCGAAAAGATTGATATGCACTAAGACCGGATAAATCTGCCAAAAAGGAATTCTATCCTTTAAATGTCCAGGATCATCGACGCCAATGGAGGAAAGAATCTCCTGCATCTCCTCCAAATTCAAAGGACTTCCGAATAGATTCAACATCGCGAGATCTTGTTCGGGATGCGAAAAGGAAATGGAAGGATCGATAAGATAAGAATGTCCGTTTTTTCCGGTAAGGATATTTCCGGACCAAAGATCGCCGTGAATCAGCCTTGGTCGGGAACGATTGAGGGACCAATCTTCAGTAAACTTTCGAAAAATCTGCGTTACACTATCCAAATCTTTCTGAGTCATCAATTTGCGTCCGAACGCCATTTCCAACTGCGGTGTTAAACGACATTCCCAGTAGAATTCCTCGAAGTTAGAGAACCATCGATTCTTTTGAGGAAGAGTTCCGATAAAATTGTTTCTTTTCCAACCCCAAGAATTGGAATCTTTTTGATAGAGTAACTTCAGACTTCGGATCAGATCTTCTCGTGCACCGGCACTCGTTCCCGCTTCGATAAAATCCATTACGAGAAACCAAGAGTTTCCGGATTGTACGATTCCATAACATTCGGGAACCCGAACACCGACTCGATACAGTTGTTCGAGAGATTCTTTTTCCGTTTCCGCCATCTCACGATTGGGAATCACTTTCACTGCGAAAGAATGTGCGGGAGAATTTACGAGATAGATCTCATTGAGACTGGAGGAATGAAGAGAGATTCTAGGTCTCGAGCTGGAATTCAAAATTCCAAGCCTTTCCAGACCGTCGTAGATCGCCTCTTCTAACGCTGATTTGATGACCACACTCGCTTCCTCCCGGATGAGGTCCGGTCCTTATCTCTGATTAAAAAATCGGTCCGAAAGGTTCCCGGATTGATTGAAATTTATGAAAACCTATTATATTCCGTAAGACGTGATCCTTTTTCGAATTCTTACCCTACTCTGCTTACTAGTAAGTTCCTCGCTTTTGGCGAACGATCCGAAGCCGATTTGGAATTATATGATCCATCCATCGATCAACCAAAAGTCTTCTTTCGATTGGACAACAATTTTTACAAAATCGCATACTCTTTGTTTTACGGGATTCTATCTCAAGGAGAATGGAAGTCTTACTTCCGTTGAGATTCCAGATTCTTTTTTGTCCTCGGCTCGAAAAAACAACGTTCGTTT